>DATDBI010000290.1:0-72609 GCA_036524915.1 Lysobacter sp.
AGCTGGCCGCCCATCTGCAGGCCGGTGATCACCAGCGGCTTGAGATTGGCGCGCGCAGCGTAGACAGCCGCGGTCCAGCCGGCCGGGCCGGAGCCGAGGATGATGACGTGGGAGTGCTTCGATGGGGTCATTGGTATAATCACGGGCTGTTGGAAGGAAGGGCGTTTGGCGCGGTATCTGCCATACGCCTGCGTGTGTCGGGTCGTCGAAGCCATAGCTTGGAGGCGGCATCCCGGCAACACAAGGATCGCTTTGCGGACGCAAT
Source organism: Lysobacter sp. (assembly GCA_036524915.1). Lineage (GTDB taxonomy): Bacteria > Pseudomonadota > Gammaproteobacteria > Xanthomonadales > Xanthomonadaceae > Lysobacter_J. The sequence goes on from DATDBI010000290.1 coordinate 266, forward strand.
GTTGCACTGCGCCGTGAGCCCTGTCCGGCTTGTGAAGGACAATAGCGGTATGCGCCGCGGATGCGGCGCTTTTTTGCGTCATTCCCCTCGTAATCGCCCGCGCATGCCCGCGTGGGCATTAATCAATTCGAAGAAGGTAGAGACATGCGGATCGGCGTTCCCAAGGAAACCAAGACCCTCGAAGGGCGCGTTGCGCTCGTTCCGGCTGCGGCCGGCGACCTGGTCAAGCGCGGTCATGAGGTCTGGCTGGAAAAGGATGCCGGCATCAAGTCGGGCTTCAAGGATGAGCAGTACACCCAGCTGGGCGTGAAGATCGCCGCCGATGCTGCGCAGCTCTACGAGAAGGGCCAGCTGATCGTGAAGGTGAAGGAGCCGATCGCCGGCGACCTCAAGCTCCTGCGCAAGGATCACCTGCTGTTCTGCTACCTGCACCTGGCCGCAGAACCGGAACTGACCAAGCAGCTGCTCGACATCGGCCTGACCGGCATCGCCTTCGAGACCGTCGAGTTGCCCAACGGCGACCTGCCGTTGCTGGCGCCGATGTCGGTCATCGCCGGCAAGATCGCCGTGCAGGTCGGTACCCACCTGCTGCACCAGCCCGAAGGCGGCAAGGGCAAGCTGCTTGGCGGCCTGCCGTCGACCGAGCGCGGCAAGGTCGTCGTGTTCGGTGCCGGCCAGGCCGGTAGCGCTTCGGCCGCGCTGGCCGCGGCCGGTGGCTCGAATGTGGTGGTGTTCGAAATGCGCCAGGACCGCATGGAGCAGATGATGCGCCTGGGCAACAACGTCACCACCCTCTATCCGTACGCCGACGTCGTCGCCCGCGAAGTGGCCTCGGCCGACCTGGTGGTCGGTGCGGTGCTGGTCACCGGTGCCCGTGCCCCGCACGTGCTCACCCGCGACATGCTCAAGGGAATGCAGGACGGCAGCGTGGTCGTCGACATCTCGATCGACCAGGGCGGTTGCTTCGAGACCTCGCGTCCGACCACCTGGAAGGAGCCGACCTACGTCGAAGAGGGCGTGACCCACTTCTGCGTGACCAACATGCCCGGCGCCGTGCCGCAGACCAGCTCGCAGGCCATCTGCGCGGCGATCCTACCGTGGGTCAACAAGCTGGCCTCGGGCGACGCCTGGCGCCAGAACCAGGCGCTGGTCCGCGGCATCAACGTCGAAGGTGGCAAGCTGGTGCACCCGGCGCTGCAGGGCATGAAGCTCTAAGGCGCTCGCGCACCGTGCCTGCGGACGGGGAGGGTCGGGCAACCGGCGCTCCCCGTTTTCGTTGCAGGCCGGCCGTGGCACGGGCGCGGCCATTGGCCCGTTCGGGCTACAGTTTGGGCTCGCGGCCTCCCCGCTTTTGCCTCTTCTGGCGTATATTCAACAACTAACAGTATCTAGCTAAGGAAGAACATCACGGTGGCGCAAGCGTCCACAGCCAGCCGCAAGAAAGTAACGGCCGAAAAGCTGCCGCCTTCGCCGCGGCGGCAACGTCTCATGCGCGATATCGCGCTGATCATGATCGCGCCGCTGTTGCTGTACCTGCTGGCCAGCCTGGTCACGTTCTCGCCGCAGGATCCGGGCTGGTCGCACTCGGGCAGCATCACCGCGCCCTTGCACAACGTCGGTGGTCGCGTCGGTGCCTGGACCGCTGACGTTCTGCTGTACCTGTGCGGTTACGTGGCCTTCCTGCTGCCGCTGATGCTCGGCGCGGTGGCGTGGATCGCACTGTTCGGGATGGATGCTGACGGCGATGGCGATGCCGACCTCGGCCCGGCGTTGCGCCTGGTCGGTATCGTCGGCTTCCTGGTGGCGGCCACGGGCCTGCTGCACCTGCGGGTGGCCCCAGCCGAAGCCTTTTCCGCCGGCAGTGGCGGCATCCTTGGTCGCCTGGTGGGCAAATCGCTCTACAACGGATTCGGTCCGGTCGGCGGCAATCTCTTCCTGCTTGCGTTGCTGCTGGTGTCGGTGACGCTGGCGACGGGGCTGTCGTGGTTCGCGGTGATGGATCGCATCGGCCAGTGGGTGCTCGCGCTGGGACCGACGCTGAGCAAGCTGTTCCGTCGCGGCAGCCAGCAGGCGACCGAATGGCAGCAGACACGCGCCTTCCGCGAAGAGCGCGAGGAAGCACGCAAGGTGGATACCGAGCTGCGCGCCAAGCGCACGCCGGTGAAGATCGAACCGCCGTCGGCACCGGTGGTGGAGAAGAGCGAGCGCGCCAAGCGCGAGCAGCAGATCCCGCTGTTCCACGTCGGCGATGGCACGGGAATTCCACCGCTGGCATTGCTCGACGACCCCAAGCCGCAGCCCAAGGGCTACAGCGAAGAGACGCTGGAAACGGTGTCGCGCCAGATCGAATTCAAGCTCAAGGACTTCCGCATCGATGCGCAGGTCGTCGGCGCCTATCCGGGTCCGGTGATCACGCGCTTCGAGGTGCAGCCGGCGGCCGGCGTCAAGGTCAGCCAGATCAGCTCGCTCGACAAGGACATCGCCCGCGGCCTGTCGGTGAAGTCGGTGCGCGTGGTCGACGTGATCCCGGGCAAGTCGGTGATCGGCCTGGAAACGCCGAACACCTCGCGCGAGATGATCTTCCTGTCCGAGCTGCTGCGCTCGAAGGAATACGACAAGTCGACCAGTCCGCTGACGCTGGCGCTGGGCAAGGACATCGCCGGCCGCCCGACCGTGGCCGACCTGGCGCGCATGCCGCACCTGCTGGTCGCCGGTACCACCGGCTCGGGCAAATCGGTCGCGGTCAACGCGATGGTGCTGTCGCTGCTGTACAAGGCTTCTGCGAAGGACCTGCGGATGCTGATGATCGACCCGAAGATGCTCGAGTTGTCGGTGTACCAGGGCATCCCGCATCTGCTGGCGCCTGTCGTGACCGACATGAAGGAGGCCGCCAACGGCCTGCGCTGGTGCGTTGCCGAGATGGAGCGCCGCTACAAGCTGATGTCGGCCGTGGGCGTGCGCAACCTGGCCGGCTTCAACAAGAAGGTCAAGGACGCCATCGACGCCGGCCAGCCGATGATGGATCCGCTGTTCAAGCCCAACGCCGAACTCGGCGAGGCGCCGCAGCCGCTCGACACCTTGCCGTTCATCGTCATCTTCATCGACGAATTCGCCGACATGATGATGATCGTCGGCAAGAAGGTGGAAGAGCTGATCGCCCGCCTTGCGCAGAAGGCGCGTGCGGCCGGCATCCACCTGATCCTGGCCACGCAGCGTCCGTCGGTGGACGTCATCACCGGCCTGATCAAGGCCAACATCCCGACCCGCATCGCGTTCCAGGTGTCGAGCAAGATCGACTCGCGCACCATTCTTGACCAGTCCGGCGCGGAGACGCTGCTCGGACACGGCGACATGCTCTATCTGCCGCCGGGTACGGCGATGCCCGAGCGCGTGCATGGCGCCTTCGTCTCCGATGAGGAAGTGCATCGCGTGGTCGAGCACCTCAAGCAGATCGGCGGTGGTCCGGACTACATCAGCGGCGTCCTCGACGAAGTGCAGACCATGGGCGACGGCATCGTCGTCGGCGCGACCGGCCTGCCGGAGAGCGGCGGCGGTGGCGGCGACGAATCCGACCCGCTCTATGACGAAGCCGTGCGCATCGTTACCGAGACCCGCCGCGCTTCGATTTCCGGTGTGCAGCGACGTCTGAAGATCGGCTACAACCGCGCCGCGCGCCTGATCGAAGCGATGGAGATGGCCGGCGTGGTCACTCCGCCCGAGCACAACGGCGATCGCAGCGTGCTGGCGCCGCCGCCGCCCAAGTAGGGCCGTCGCCTGGCTGGCCGCGGCCGTTTCGCGCCAGTCAGGCCTCCATTCATCTTTTTGCCCGCACACTTCGCCCATCGCGAATTGCCGCCATCTTTCTTCCAGGAACGTCCATGCGCTTCATCCATCTGACCGGACTCATTGCCGCGCTGGCCGCCTCGAGCGCCTTCGCCGGTGCGCGCGACAATCTCGGTACGTTTACCAAGGGCCTGAAGGGTCTGAGCGGGCAGTTCACCCAGCAGGTGTTCGACCCCAGCGGCAAGCTCAAGGAAAACTCGAGCGGGCAGGTGGCATTGTCGGCACCGCGCCTGTTCCGATGGGAGTACGTGAAGCCGTACCCGCAGCTCATCGTCGCCGACGGCAAGAAGGTCTGGGTGCATGATCCCGACCTGCAGCAGGTGACCGTGCGCCCACAGGGCGAGGAAGAGCAGAACAGCCCGCTGTCGGCCTTGATCGACCCCAGCCGCCTGGATGCGCAGTTCAACGTCAAGGAACTCGGTGCCAACGAAGGCCTGGAGTGGCTGTCGCTGACGCCCAAGGGCGAAGGTGAATCGAACTTCCGGTCGGCGCGCCTCGGGTTCGACCCGGCCGGCCTGGCCAGGATGCAGGTGATCGATGCCCTGGGCCAGCGCACCGAGATCACCTTCAGTGGCTGGAAGCGCAACCCTGCATTTGCGACCGGTACCTTCCGTTTCACACCGCCCAAGGGCGTGGATGTGATCGGCGGGGGCTGATCGCCGGCGTAGGATCAGATCGCTGGACGGGTTCGGACTGAACCCGGCGCTACTGCGTAAAGGCCTGCTTCGGCGGGCCTTTTCGTTTCCATACAGGCAGCCAGGCCAATTTCCGGCCGCAGGAGCCTGCCCACCCCATGCCTGATTGCCGTACTTGGGCGCTGTTGCTGTTGCTGCAAGCGACGGCAGCCTCTGCCGCAGAGCCTGGCGCGATTGCGCCGGCGGGGGGCCGGCCGCTACCGGCGCCCGCAGGCATCGGCGCAATGCGACCTGCGCCGAGCCACGGCATAGGCCGCCCTTCGATGGAGAAGGCGGTCGCGGGCGTCGTCGTGGGCGCCCTGGCAGCGCAGTTCGACGGCCGTCCCGTCGAAGCACGCTTCGACGCAATCGATGACCAGCCCGGCGAAGACGGTCGGCGCGTGATGAGCGGGGAAGGGCAGATGCGCTTCGCCGGAGACGTGTCCTGGATCGGTTTCAGTTTCCGGACCGCGTACGACGCACTGCTCGGTCAGGCCGGTGCGCCCGAGCTGGTGCTGGGCGTCGGTGGCGACGCGCGGCCGGTTCCCAACGACACGATCATGATCCGGCAACTCGATGATCACCTGGTCGATACCCTGCGTCGGGAGCGCGGGATGCAGTCGGTGCGATTGCAGCTGGACCGCATCGAGACGGTCGAGACCGGAGAACACTACCTGCTGATCGACGCCTGGGGCCTGGCGGATTTCGGCATGGACGGCAGCAGCAAGATCCGCATCGCCGCGTTCTACGATCGGCGCAGCGGCCAATGGCTGCAAATGCGGTACGACATGGATGCCGCGCCCGAGACCGTCATGCCACCGGTGGCCGGCCGCTGAACATCAGCGCCTGAGGCACCGCCGGGCCGGCCGCGTCGGCCGTGGTCCCTTGGTATTGTGTGCGTGTCCCCGGCAAGGTTGCCAACGCGTGGCTCGGCAAGGTTCCCCCCGAAAATCCGCCTCCGGTCTCCCGGCAACGGACGACCTGCTTCAGGTCGATCGCGATGGCATGCGCCCGCTGGCCGAGCGGATTCGTCCGCGCTCGCTTGACGAAATGGTCGGCCAGAAGCGCCTGCTCGCGCCGGGCTCGGCACTGCGTCGCGCGATCGAATCCGGGCGCGTGCATTCGATGATCCTGTGGGGGCCGCCTGGCTGCGGCAAGACCACGCTGGCACTGTTGCTGGCCAAGTACGCCGATGCGGAGTTCCGGGCGATCTCGGCGGTGTTGTCCGGGCTGCCGGAGGTGCGTCAGGTCCTGGCCGAGGCTGCCATGCGCTTCAGCGAAGGCCACAGGACGGTGCTGTTCGTCGATGAGGTGCATCGTTTCAACAAGACGCAGCAGGATGCGTTCCTGCCGCATATCGAGCGCGGCACGATCGTGTTTGTCGGTGCCACTACCGAGAATCCTTCATTCGAGTTGAACTCGGCGCTGCTGTCGCGCTGCCGCGTGCACGTGATGGAAGGGGTCTCGGTCGATGACATCACGCTGGCATTGCGGCAGGCACTGGAAGACGAAGAGCGCGGGCTCGGCGGGCGCGGCCTGGCTGTCGCCGATGACGCGCTGGAGCAGATTGCGCGCGCCGCAGACGGCGATGTCCGCCGCGCCCTGACGCTGCTGGAAATCGCTGCCGAGCTCGCCGAAGGCGAGGGCGGGGAGATCACCGCGACGACGCTGGCACAGGTGCTGGCCGATCGCACGCGTCGCTTCGACAAGGGCGGCGAGCAGTTCTACGACCAGATCTCGGCGCTGCACAAGTCGGTGCGCAGTTCCAACCCCGATGCGGCGTTGTACTGGCTCACGCGCATGCTCGATGGCGGTTGCGATCCATCGTATCTGGCGCGCCGCTTGACGCGCATGGCAATCGAGGACATCGGGTTGGCCGATCCGCGTGCACTGCAGATGTCCCTTGATGCATGGGACACCTTCGAGCGCCTGGGCAGCCCGGAGGGCGAGCTGGCCTTCGCGCAATTGACGCTGTACCTGGCAACCACGGCAAAGTCGAACGCAGGCTACGCCGCGTTCAATGCGGCCAAGCGCGACGTAAGCGAGCATGGAACTCAGGACGTGCCGCTGCACCTGCGCAATGCGCCGACCAGGCTGATGAAACAACTGGGCTACTCGAAGGGTTATCAGTACGACCACGATGCTGAAGGGGGCATCGCACTGGACCAGACCGGCTTCCCGGACGCGATGGGCGAGCGCGTGTACTACCAGCCGGTAGACCGCGGCCTCGAGATCAAGCTCAAGGAAAAACTCGACCGATTGCGCGCCGCTCGCGACACCGCCCGTCGTGAGCGCAATGTGAGCACGGGCGAAGACTGATTCGCCGCGCCTGCGCGCGTTGCCGCACCGAAACGCCAGCAAAATGGCAGATGCGCGCCTCAAGCCATTGAGTCGAAACGCGTTTATCGCTACTGCAAGATGCTTGTAAAGGTAGGCGTATCAGTTTTGCAACGACACGCTGAATATGCACCCGACCTGGTGAGCACACTGGGGATCAACGGTTTGCCCCGTGCCAATGCGGCTGCTTGGCAGGACTTTGCGGCAACTCCCGTTTCATATCTGCAACGGCTTGGGCACTTCTGCGGGTGCGCGGATGCCCCTCACCAGCCGGGCAAATTTTAATCCGCACGAATCGCTATCGCGATCAGCCACTTGGCGCACCTGAACGAAGGTTGGCACCGCCTGTGCGTGTAGTTCCATGCGTCGTTTACCGGTGCCTCCCCCGGGTGCCAATCGACGTACCGTAAAGGAGAACAACAATGCGCATTCGTAGCAGCTTGATGGCAACGGCAGTGCTCCTCGGCCTGGGTCTGACTAGCCAGGCCTGGGCACAACAGACGAACGGTGATGGCAATGGCGGCGATGACATCCTCGCCAACATCACTGCCACCGATAACAGCCAGGACAACGACAGCGACAGCAGCACCGCGAACAACGGCGATTCCGGCGCAGCAGCAGGCTCGGCCTCGGCCGCCAGCAGCGGCACCGCAACCAACACCTATACCGATTCGAGCACCTTCTCCAAGACCTCCAGCCACATCGTCGCGCTGACGAAGCTGGAAGGCTCGGTCTATGACACCTACAACCATGACATCGGCAATGCCGCCAAGAACTATGGCAGCGCCAATGGTGGCAAGGGCGGCGTGGGCGGCTTCGGCTTCGGTGGTGACGGCTACGGCGGCGAAGGTGCCGGCGGTGACGGCGGCAACGGTGGCGACGGCGGCAACGGCGGCGATGGCGGAAGCGGCGGCAATGCCGACAACGGCAGCGCAAGCTCCGGCGATGCCAGCATTGGTGATGCAGCGGCTGGCCGCGGCGGCCGTGGCGGCGACACCTGGGATAACGCCAGTGGCCGTGGCGGCGATGCCGACAACGACAGCGGCGACGCTGGCGGTGCCAGCCTGGCAGGTTCCGGTTCCGGTGCAGGCTCCGGCTCGCTTGCCGGTGGTGCTGACGGTGGCAACGGTGGCGGTGGTGGCGGCAACGACGGCGGCGACGGCGGCGGTGCACGCGGCCGCGGCGACGACACTGGCGGCGCAGGCGGTGCTGGCGGTTCCGGCACTGGCGGCGCGGGCGGTGCTGGCGGCGCGCCGAGCTCGACCTCGAGCTCAACCTCGTCCTCGACTGCAACCTCCGGCGCAGGCACGGGCACCTCGGGTGCAACGGCCGGTGACGGCGGCGCGAGCGGTACGGTCACTGCGTCTGCCGGTTCCGGCGGCGGCGGCGGTTCTGCCACCAACGGCGATGCCGATGCCAGCGCAGTGAATGGCTCGGCGACTGCCGGTGACGGCGCGGTCGGCGCGGCAGGTGCCGAAGGCGGCGCAGGCGGTGGTGGGGGGACTGGCGAAGGCGGCATCGGCAACGGTGGCGTCGGCAACGGTGCAGCCGGCGGTGTCGGCGGTGCTGGTGGCTCAGTCGCCAATGACGCAGGTTCGTTCAACATGTCCAGCAACATGACGAGTGTTGGACAGTCGGCGGCCGGCATCATGACGGTTGCGCAGAACAGCGGTTTCTCCTCGCTCATCCAGCAGGGTGTGACCGTCCAGGCCAATCTGTCCGTAGGCCCATAAGCGCTCCCCTTCGGCGTACCGGAGACCCTTGGTCTCCGGTATGTCGTCTTGTTGCGCGTTCCGGACTTCCTGTCGGCGTCGCAAGCGTCGGCGGGAAGCCTCGGCACCGTGGGAGACCACGGGCGCAGCGGGGGTGCATGGCAAAGGAGAATGACCGTGCGACCGACCCGTTCCATTGTTTTCACCTGCAGCCTGATCGGCCTGGCTTCACTCGGCACGGCGGCTGCGCAGGACATCACCGCGTACAGCGACAGCAGTGATCCGCTGGCGTTCGCACCCGTGGTCGAAACCGTCGAGGCCCCCCTCCAGGACGCCGCGATGGGCCAGTCAATAGAGTTGGAAACGCTCGCCGACATGCGCGGCGGAGCCGATATCGTCGAGAACGACGTGCTTCTGGAAGGCCGGGTAGAGGACAACACCGCCAACCGTGTCGTCACCGGCAACAACGCCTTGACCGGCGGTTCGTTCGTCAATTCCAACGGCATCAACACCGTCATCCAGAACACCGGCGCGAACGTGCTGATCCAGAATGGAATGATCGTGAACGTGCAGTTCGCGGACCCGACTCCATGAGCGTGCGAAACATCCGGAGCCGTGCACTTGTGGCGGCATCGGCGTGGATTTTGTTGGCCGGCCTGGCCCAGGCCGGCAAGGTGGACGTGCGCGTCAACGGCGCCCCGTACCGGATGCACGTGGTCAGCCTGAAAGAGGCGAGATTCCAGACCACGGTGCCGCAGCAGTACGACTTCAGCTGCGGATCGGCGGCGACGGCAACGTTGCTGACCTATCAGTACGGCATCCCGGTCACCGAGGCCGAGGTGTTCATGCAGATGTACGAGCGCGGCGACCAGGCAAAGATCCGGCAACGCGGGTTCTCGCTGCTCGACATGCGCCGTTACCTGCTGTCGCGCGGGTTCGAGGCCGATGGCTTCGAGCAGCCACTCGACAAGCTGTTCAAGGAAGGATTGCCGGCGATCGTTCTGCTCAACGATCGTGGCTACAAGCATTTCGTCGTGATCAAGGGACTGCGCAACGGTCGCGTCCTGATGGGAGATCCGGCCCGCGGCACGCGCGCGATGCCACGCTCCCGGTTCGAGGAGTTGTGGGACAACAAGATCCTGTTCGTGATCCACAACCGGCGCGAGACCGCAGGCTTCAATCTCGCCCGCGACTGGCGCACCGCCCCACCGGCGCCGCTGGATGCCGGCATTGCCCGCGACAGCCTTTACAACATCGTCACGCCGCGCAAGCGGCCGGGCGACATCTGAGGGAACCGAGTCATGCGCTCGCCTTCATCGATCTTCAGGACCTGCCTGATTGCGGTCGCTTTCGGCGCGGCAGCCTCCGCGACGACGGCTGCCGCGGCCGAGCAGGGACCACTGGGTGTGGAATGGGTCGCGATCGACCCGGCATTGCTGGAGGACATGCGAGGCGGCTTCCAGACCGCCGGCGGCGTGTCGTTGTCGTTCGGTATCGAGCGTGCGGTGTTCGTCAACGGCGAGTTGCTGGCGTCGACCCGGGTGAACATCCCCGACATCGCCCGCATGACCCAGGCCCAGGCCCAGGAACTGGCCGATTTCAACCAGGGGCAGGTGATCCAGGTGGGCGAAGGCAACACGTTCGAGCCGTCCAGCGAGTTCAGCGGACTGCTGATCCAGAACACGCGCAACGACCAGGACATTCGCGCCCTGACCACGGTCAACGTGGGTGTCGACACCCTGAGCGCGTTCCAGGACCTTCATACGCAGCAGGCGATACAGAACGCCATGGCCGCGGCGATATCGCCATGACATTGGCCGACTGAGGCGTCCGGCCCGGTTGCAGGTGCCGGTACGCCGGCGCCCGGGTCCCGGCCGCCCAACCCCGGCGCCCTGTTCGTCGCCCCGACTGCGTTCTATCCGAGGACCCTTACAGGAGGCCGCATGAAAAGGACGCCACCCACGCGCAAGCGCCTGATGCTCGCCCCCTGCCTCTGGCTGGGAATCGCCGGCATCGCCAGTGCCCAGATCCAATGGCGGCCGACGAGCCTGTCCGACGGCGGCGGCGCCTCGCCGCGGACCAGTCCGGCAGTGCCGCCGCCTGCGACCCCTGCAACCCACAACGCAGCCGAGGCGAGTTCAGCCACGGCATCGCTTGCCGCGGCGGCGTCGGCTGCGGCCACCGTCGCGCCTTCGGCAACGCCTGCTCCAGCGGCTCGCGCTGCTGCGCCTGTTGCCGCTGCTGCTCCCGCAGCCCCGCTGGCGACCGAGCCGTCCGCGGCAGCGGTGGCCCCGGCCTCGACCCCGGCGACGCCCGAAGCCATCGCGGCCGCCGAGGCGCGTCTGGACGCGTTGCAGCGCGAGATCAACCAGCAGACGCAGCGCCTGCATCAGCTGCGCGATTCACTCGCGCAGCAGGAGCAGAATGTCGTGCTGTTGCAGCGGGCCATCGACGAAGAACGCCTGGAAGGCGAGCGCGGTGCCGGGGTGACGCCGAGCAGGCTGGTGCCGTCCCTCTCGCAGCAGACGCTCGTTCCCGTGTCGATTCCGTCCGGCGCGACGCAGGTCGCGCAGCAGCAACCACAGCAGCAACAAGCGCCGGCGCAGCAGCAGACCGCGCAACAGCAGCCACAGCAGCAGGAGCAGCGGCAGAAGCCGGTAGGCGAGGCGCCCGAGCAGTCGACGCGTCCGCCGGAAGTGGCGCAGATCTTCGACCAGCCCGGCGTGCTGACGCCGGCGGGCCAGTTCGTCCTCGAGCCATCGTTGCAGCACGGCTATTCCGCCAACGATCGCGTCGCGCTAGTCGGTTTCACCGTCATTCCGGCAATCCTGATCGGCCTGATCGACGTGCGCCAGGTCAAGACCACCTCGGGTGTGGCGACGGTCACCGGACGCTATGGTTTCGGTGGACGGTTTGAACTCGAAGCGAAGATTCCCTACGTCTACATCAACGCCGACACCGTCAGTCGCGAGATCTTCACCGGCACGGCGGTCGACAACGTCTTCAACGCCAGTGGTCGCGGCATGGGCGACTTCGAGGCGACCGCGCGATACCAGCTCAACCGTGGCGGACCCGACAAGGCGTTCTACATCGGCTGGCTGCGCTACAAGAGCCGCACCGGCAAGGACATCTTCGAAGTCGTCACCGATTGCGTGACGCGTTGCGTGTCCAATGCCACCGGCACCGGACTGCCGCTGGAGTTGCCGACCGGCACCGGTTTCCAGGCCGTGCAGCCCGGTGTGACCTGGCTGTATCCGTCCGACCCGGTGGTGTTCTTTGGCAGCATCAGCTACCTGTACAACTTCGAGCGTCACGATGTGTCGCGTACGGTGTTGCTCGGCGGCACCGAGTTGCTGGGTGACGTCAAGGCGGGCGACATCTGGGGCTTCAACCTCGGCATGGGCCTGGCGTTGAATGAGAAAGCCTCGATCAGCCTGGGCTACGACACCAGCCTGGTCGGCAAGACCGAACAGAACGGAAAGGATACGCCCGGTTCGGTGCGGGTGACCCTGGGCACGATGCTGCTCGGTGGTACCTACCGCTTCAGCGACAAGGTGTCGCTCAACGTCGCGCTCGGCGTCGGCGTGACTCGCGACACGCCGGACGTGACCTTCACCGCCCGCGTTCCGATCTCGTTCTGACCGTATGCGCAGCCGCGCGGTTGCAGGCCGGCCGGGCCTGCAACCGCGAGCATTGGCGCGGTTTCACATGCAGTTCACGCGCTTGGGTTCTATTTCCCGTTCCACGCAAACACCGCAACCGTTGCGGGCCAGTGCGTGCCGCGACGTGTCGCCGTAAGTTGGCGAGCAACCGCTTATTTCACACGGGAGAAGACCATGAAACATGTAGCGCTGGGGTTGCTGCTGGCTGGCGTGCTTGCCGCCTGCACCACCACGCCGACGGTGACCACCGATCACGATCCGGCAGTGCAGTTCGGCAACTACCACTCGTATGCCTGGCTGAAGAAACCCGAGGCCAACTCGCCGCTGATCCAGCAGCGGATCGTGTCGGCCGTCGACGCGAAACTTCAGGCCCAGGGCTGGCGCCAGGCCGACGAGGCATCGGCCGACATCGCGCTCGTTGCCAATGTCGCCACGACCCAGAAGCAGAGCATCGACACCTTCTACAACGGTCCGGCATGGGGCGGCTGGGGCTGGGGCGGCATGGGCATGGGCAGCGCCTCGACCACGGTGCGCACCTATGACGTCGGCACGCTCGTGGTCGACATGTTCGATACCAAGACCAAGCAGGCGGTGTGGCGCGGCACGGCATCGGCCACGGTTCCCAGCTCTGTCGAGAAGGCCAACACGCTGGTGCAGGCAGGCGTCGACAAGATGTTCGCTACATTCCCGCCGGGCAGCGCGCCGGCGAAGTAGGCGTATTGCATCCAGGGGCGACAGGGGCCGGCGGGGCGACTCGTCGGCCCTTTTTTCATGGCTGCCCTGGCGCGACAGGCTCGGCGCCTGGAGCTTCGGCGTCGATCGACGCGCGCAGGATCCTCAGCACCTCCGCGACTCCGGCGGCGCTTTCATGGACGTCGTGGCCTGCCGGCAGCACCAGGGTCGATTCCGCGCCGGGGATCACCGCGCTCGACAGGGGCACCACGCCGTCGCTCTGCGGTGAGCGCCCGGGCAGGGCGCCGGCGATGGTGTGGTAGGGAATGCCGGCGGCAGGCATCAACGCCTGGCCGGCGACGCGAACCGGTTGCTGCGTCTGCAGGGTGCTGATGCTGTTGAGCCGCGCCTGCTGGTAGAACAAGCGCAACTCGGGCTGCACCGCCTCCGGGTTCTCTTCCGCGATCCGCTTGAGGGACTCCAGTTCCGGGGTGCGCCGGCCGACGAGCACGCGGGCCAGTCGACCGAACCATCGCGTCGCGCTGGGGCTGCCGCCATGCGGCGAGGCGATGAAGATGGCACGCGCGATGCCGGGGTAGGGCTTGAAGTGGAAGACTTCGTCGACGGATCTGATGTCGGCCGGGTCGGCATCGAGAGCGGTTTCCGGCACCACGAACGCGGCATTCCACAGCACCTCGCCACTGTCGATGCACAGCATCCGCGCAACGACGCCGCCCATGCTGTGGCCGACCAGGACCACGCCCGAGCGCGCCTTGTCATCGCCTTCCGGGTCGAGGATGTCCCAGGCTTCGTCGAGGTATCGCTGCACGCGCCGGCGCGTCACCAGCAGCGGGGCATTGGTCTGGTAGACGACATGCCAGACCTGGAAACGCTTACGCAGTTCCGGTGCACCCCACACCGCGTTGGACAACGGTGCCCACGTCAGCGGACTGCTGCCAAGGCCATGGATCATCACCAGCGGCTGCTTGCCTGGATCGTAGTCCTCGAGCAGGTAGAGCCCGGCAAGTCGCCCGACTTCATGGCCGCCGAGCAGTCCCCAGATCGCAAGGCGGTCCAGCCTGGACGTGCCTGCGCCAGATGCGAATGCAGCCGAGGTGTCGTATGCAAGAGCGAGCCGCTGCGATCCCACCATCAGCGTATCGAGCGCTACCGCGTCGGCAATGACCAGACGCGGCGAGTGCTGTCCATCGCCGGTATCCCGGCCGGGTTCCATCCAGGCGGTCGCGTTGCGGAACACGCCTTCGGGCGGAAGCAGTTTGCATAACGGAAGGTCGCTGCAACGGGCCGACAGAACGGCCAGCGGCACGCCGAGGCCCGGTCGATGCATGCGGCCGCCGTCGCCATACAACGTCATCGGCACGTCTCTGGCGCGGGTAAGTGTCAGCGGGCCATGGAGATACGGCGACAGCTGCCGGAACTCGACGTCGAAGGCCAGGCCGTCGACATGCTGGGCGCCGGGCAGCCAGCCGTCCCTGCGGTGAGCGAGCATCTGACCGAGCAATGCATCGGTGCACTGGCCCGACAAGGTCGCGGCCTCGGTTGCCGTCTCACTGGCACCCAGGGCCGGATAGGCAGCGATAGCGCACTGTGCCCATGCGTTGAGGGCAGCGCGGCCTTCGCCCAGCAAGGTCGCACGGTGCGACCAGGCGCGGGCCATGGCGAGGCTGGCGGCGGCGTCCGTTGCGTCGGAGCCGGCGCAGGCCATGTGCGCTCCGCAATCTTCGGCCCGTCGAGTGCTGGCGCGGTCGGCAATGGAGCTGCACGCGCAGGGCAGCAACGCGAGCACGAGCAACCACCCGATTTTTCGCCAGGTGCGCGCAGCCGGGCCCATGTCCGGTTCCAGGAAGGGAGATTCGTGCAGTCATACCGCAACGGCAGTTACAACGCACGCGGCAGGCGGTGTACTGCCCGCATGCCCGGTCCCGCCATGGAGACCTGCAGCGTCACCGGCGCTCTTTCGCCGGTGACGCCGGATGCCTGCATCAGTTACCGATATCGTTGCCCGCCGCGGCGGCGTTGGCGATGATCCCCGACAGCGGCAGCAGCTGCGACAGGAAGCGGTTCCAGCGGGTGACACCGGCCGGACCAACCCAGACCACATCGCCCGGGCGCAACGCGAAACGGTTGCCCAGGGCGAAGGCCGTCGGCGATTTGGCGTCGAGGTGATAGACCGTGGCCGGTGTCTGTGTCATCTCCTCGATGCCACGGATGACATAGACCGCTTCGCCCTTCGATGTCACCGGATTGAGACCACCGGTACGACCCAGCGCCTGTGTCAGCGTCAGGTCGGTGGTCTTGAAGGTCAATGCCTGCGGGCGCAGGACCTCGCCGACGACATACACCTCCTTGCGGTCGTTGAACGGCAGGAACAAACGGTCACCGGGCTTCAGATAGACGTCAGGTGCCGTCTTGCCGTCGCGGTTGAGCGCATCCAGGTCGAGCGGGTAGTCGCGCCCGTCCCGCGTGAGCACGAATCCGGCGAGGTCGGCCTGCTCGACATTGATGCGCGCTCGACCGACGGCCTGGGACAGCGTCAGTGGAACCGTCGTGACTTCCTGCGGCGCGGTGTCTTCGAACGCGCCCTGCACGGCGACGCGGCTGCCATAGCCGACCACGTTGATGTCGAGCTGCGGGTTGCGCAGGTACTGGGCGAGGCGGCTGCTGAGCGTGCTGCGCAGGTCTTCAATGGTCATGCCGGTGACATTGATCTTGCCGGCATACGGATAGAAGAACGTGCCGTCGGGCTGCACCAGACGACCGTTGGTGACGGCCTGCTGCTGATTGCCGGCGGGACTGGTCAGTTCGGGGTGGTCCCACACCGTGACCAGGATGGTGTCGCCGGGGTGGATCTTGTAGGACTCGGTGCGATAGCTGAGCAGTTCCTGCGGAATCTGGGCTGGCGCGCGCGTGGGCGCCACCGTGTCGGCGGTGATCGCAACCATGCGCACATCGCTGCCTCCGGCTACCTCCATGTCACCGGATGATTGCCGGCTCATCTGCTGTCCGGGCACGCAACCCACCAGCGTGATCATGGCGCTTGCGATGACCGCTGCCAGCGCGACGCGCTTCATCGCAGTGCGGTTGGGTGGCCGGCAGTCCACGGACTCGCGCTTCACGATGCTGCTTGTTTCGAAATTGCTGTTCAAAGGACGGGTCCTCGCGTCATTGGCAAGCATCGGCTGATGCATGCGACCCGCATCCGTGGCGGGGCGTGCCGGTAGACCAGGCGTTCTCGATCTGCACGTGCCACGCATTGTTGGCACCCGACGCAATCCGTTTGCGTACCGCATTGGAATCGTAAAGGTGTGATGGCGCATGTCGCGTGATTACGGCGATGCGCGGTGCGGGAGCATTCAGTGTGTTCAACCGCAGCAGAACAACGGCGAGACAAAACGTGACGTGGCGCCAGTTCAGCTCTGTATACGAACCATCAACAAGCCACCCAGTTCCTTGAACGCACGGCCACTGCGCCACAACGCGCTTCGTGACGGGAACCATCGTTGCTTCCAGCTCACGCGCCGCGCCCGCTCGGGTACGGGAGCAGCAATGACATCGATGCCCTCGGCGCGGAACTGTGCAATCGCGCGTGGCATGTGCAGTGACGAGGTGACCAGAAGTACGTCGTGTGCGTTGCGCTCACGCAGGATGGCGGCGGTGTAGCGGGCGTTGTCGCGTGTGTTGTGGCTTCGCTCTTCGAGCACCAGTGCGGACGCCGGCACGCCAAGGCGCGCGATGGCGGTCGCCATCATGCGTGCCTCGCTGCCCTCATTGCCATCGCCCCCGTTCTCGCCGCCACCGGAAAGGATCACGACCGGAGCACGCTCTGCCAACCAGGCCCGGGCGCCAGCCGCCAGGCGACTGTTCTCGAGGTCTTCGGCACGGACATCCGGCCTGTCGAGCCATCCGTAGCGCATGCCGCCGCCCAGCACCACGATGGCGTCGGCGCGTGGCAGCGACGCTTCGTCGACAGGGGGATAACGCTGCTCGAGGCGAGCGCGAAGCCAGTCCGATGCCATCGGCACCGACCACAGGGCCGACCAGGCAAACGCGGCGACGAAGACCATGGCGGCACCATGACGGCGGTGCAGCATCAGCAGGCAGACCGCGATCACGAGCAGGCACAGGCTCAGGGCAGGCGGGTAGGTCAGGCCAACGAGGAGTTTCTGCAACGATTGCAACATGCGCGGTAGCGGTCCTTCGGGTGACTGATCGTGACCTCAGATCACGATCTCGTTGTTGACGTAGTAGTAGAAGACCGCGCATGACAGGACCAGGCCAAACCTCAGCAGCAACGGGTGCCGCAAGGCGGGCAGGCGGCTGTGGCAGATGACGGCGGCCACGATCAGCGATGCCGACAACCACGCCGGCAGCAGGTAGCGGTTGGAGAAGAACCCCCAGCCGATCGCGAAGAACGGCAACAGCATCACCAGGTAGATCGAGGTGCCGCTGCGGATCTTCTCGCGGAACTCGGGCTTTACCAGGGGCGATAGCGCATAGGGGAGCGCATACCAGAAGATCGAGAACACCGCGAAGTCGATGCGTACCCCGGACCGGGAGTGGCTGTTCTCCGTGTAGGTCATGACCAGCTCGTACAGGGCAGGGACCGCGGCGCGGACCATCGCCATGGACAGGCCGCTGACGTACAGGACGAAGGCCGCCATGGCGACGAGGCGCTGGGTCCTGGCCCCGAGCAGCAGTACGGGCGCGAAGAGGAGGTACATCACCGACGACGTGTGCAGGCTGCTGGCGATGAGGCCGAACAGCGCGAACATGCCCCACCGCCGCTGCTGGAACGACAGCAATGCGGTGAACACGAGCAGCGCGGCGAGGCCCTGCCTGACCGCATTGATGGAGGCATTGACGAACATCGGCGACACGAACAGCAGCATCAGCGACGCACTGAGGAAGGTCAGGTAGCCGCGTTCGTCGCCCAACGCACGGAAGTACTGTCGAGTGGACACCAGCACGGTGCCCAGCATCAGTGCGAACAGCGCGGTCTGGAAGCCGGTGACGCCCAGGCCGAGCTTCCACAGCGCCATGCTCAGGTAGACGAAACCAGGTTCCAGCCGTGTCTCGATCGACTCGCGCCCAAGCGCCTCGAAGAAGCCGGCGTACGTCAGGGTGTCGGTGCCGATGTCGAGCGACCGGGTGCCAACCAGCCAGCAGCCGAACACCGCGACCGCCGCCAGCAGCAGCACGCTCAGGACGTTGGCACCGACGGTGTCCGCTGCGCGCCGCGGGTGCAGCCTCAGGGTGACCAGGTCGTCCACGGTGTTCACGACGTGACACCCTCGACGCGCCATCGTCGAACGGCAGCCGTCAGCCGTTGCCGCGACTTGCGAACGATCCCGAAGGTTCGGGCAAACAGATGCTCAGGCAACGTCACCATGCCCTGCCGAAGCAGCTCGAGGCGGGCCTCGCGACCGGCCCGGTGCATTGCGGCAAGGTCTTCGCTGAGACCGCCGGCCCCATAGTTGGCCTTGTGCCAGTAGGCCAGTGTCTGGTCGAGCTTGGCGCAGCGGAAACCGGAAAAACCGATCTGGCCCCACAGGAGGAAATCCTCGACCCGGCGGAAGTCCTCGTTGAAGCGGAACGGCAGGTCGCGGCGGAGTACCACCGAGGCGGTCGGAAACGGATTGCTCAGCAGCAGTCGTCGACGCGGAACGATCGCGTACTGCGCCGAGCCCGGCGAGGGCGGCGCCGGCTTGCGGCGGTCGCGCACCTGCATGCGGTGCGCGATCAGCGCAATTTCCGGGTCCTCTCGCAGGACTTTCATCTGCAGCTCGAGCTTGGTGGGCGCCCAGGTGTCGTCCGAGTCCAGGAATGCCAGGTATTCCTGGCGCGCACGATGCCAACCGGCATTGCGTGCACGCGATGGGCCGCCGTTGTCGGGCAGGGCGACCACTTCGATCCAGCCACGCGGGTAGCTGGCGGAAATGAAGTGCAGCATCTCCAGCGTTCCGTCCTTGCTGAAGTCGTCGACCAGCAACACCTGGGCGGGCGCCACGGTCTGCGCCGCCACCGATGCCACCGCCTCGCCGATCGTGTCCCTGCAGCGGAAACAAGGAATGATCACGCACACCGGGGCGATGGAAGGCGAGGCGACTTCACGGTTCATGGCACCGTCCCATTGCTTGCTCGTTCACTGGTTCGTTGACTCGAATGCGCCCGATGCAGCCGCTGCTCGCTCGAGTGCGATTGGTTTGCCCATGGTGCGCATTGGAATATGTCCTGCGCCTGTTGCGCGTATACGGACGGTGAAACCGCCGGTCGCGCATCGGGATCGTTCAGCATCGACGTGATCGACGTGAGGAGCGCACCGCTCCCGGGGCTGGGGTCGCTGATGCGCAGAACATCAGGCAGGCCGATGTCCTGGGCGAAATCCCGGCACTTGGGGTGGTAGTCGATGATCGTGAATGGGACGCCGCACAAGTAGGCGACGATCGCGCCGTGCAGGCGGGCGCTGATGAATGCGTCGCAGCGGCAGATGTCGCGCACCGTCGCGAGGGGGTCCTGTCCCTGGTAAGCCCGCAGGCCGGCATTGATGCCGCGCTCCCGAAGGCGCGACTGCATTGCTTCGGCAAGCCCCTGATCGCCATGGCGAGGGTGGCCATTCAGGCTGAAGACTTCGACCTGCAACGGGCATCGGACCGCAATCGCCGCCAGCGCTTCGATCACCGCCTCTTGCCAGACGTCCATCGTCGGTGCGGGGTGATCGGCGCGAGGGGCATAACGGCAGGGCGCGATCCCGATCTGCAGTGGGCCGCCGCGCTCCATGTGCATGCGTCCTCGTGCAGCGCCGGTGGGCATCAGCAGTGAGAGCAGGCCGGCAAGATCGCGCCCGTGGTGGGTGACGCGCTCCACGCCCAGGCGGCGGGCGAGTTCGTACGAGCGCCGGTCACGGACCGAGAGGTATGAGAAGTGCCGGACGTAGTCGGCGACGACGGCTTCCTCTGAAGCATCTGCAAACGGTCCGATCGACACGCCCACTGCGGCCAGTTGCAGCCGGCGACGGCGATGCGCCCACAGCATCAGCGGCTTGCGGAAAGACTCTCGCGCGGTGATGACCGAGCCGCCTCCCATCACCAGCACGTCGTTGCCCTGCACGCCACGAAAGAAGCTGACGAGGCGACTGCACTTGCCCGCGGCGCCTGCGCTGCCGTAGAGGTCAACGGGCAGGCTTCGCGGCCAGGTGCTGTTGCCATCGAGGTCGGCGAGGGCCGGGCCAACGAGGGTCGGCTCGGCGTTCCAGTACAGGCGAGATGCGGTCGTGCACAGCAGGCCGAACAGGTCGTCGCCGAAATTGCGCATGCCGTAGTAGCCGGTGAAGCCGACTCGAAGCGCCTGGGTCATGGCGTTGCCTCTCTTGGCGGTCGTGGCATGCGGCGCACGCCCAGGTACATCAGCAGCAGCAGCGTTGCTTCCGCCGCGACCGTTGCCCACGCAGCGCCAATGCCACCGGATCGGGGGATCAGCACGAATGTCAGCACCACGGCGACCACGGTAGCGGCCAGCATCGCGAACACGCGGTAGCGCATGTGACCCTCGGTCAGCAACGCCGAGCCCACCGACGTTGAAAGGAAGCGGAGCGGTGCGCAGATCGCCAGCACGCCCAGCAGCAGCGCAACGTCGGCATAGGCCGGGCCGAACGCGATGGCGACCAGCCATGGTGACAACCACCATAGCGCCAGCCCCGTGACGAGGCCGATGGCGAGCATGGCGACGTTGCCGAGGCGATACACCCGCCAGAAGCGCGGCTTGTCGTGCGCGGCCCAGCGGTGCAGTCGCGACAGCAGGAACTTCTGGTAGATCGTCGCCGGGAACAGGTAAAGCGCTGCCATCACCGCCAGCGCCACGCCGTAGTGACCGGCCTCGGCATTGCCGCCCAGGTACTTCAGCAGCACCGTGCTGACCTGGAAGAACACCGGGTAGAGGGCCGCCGCGACGCCATAGGCCCAGGCCTGCGACCACAGTTGCCAGGCACCAGGCACGTCGGTGACGGCCTGTGTCTGTCGGGGGCCGTGGCCCATGAGCCTCATCTGTCCGCGCATCATGGAAGCCAGCTGCGGCATGGCCATCGCGGCGATCAGCAGCGATACAAGGCCATAGCCGAGCGCCACCTCGCGCGCGTCGATGGAGGCCATTCCCACTGCGAGAAGGGCCACAGCCAGTCGCCCTGATGGCATGAGCAACTGCCACCCGGCCAGGGCGCGGTGGCGCTCCTCAAGGCGCAACTTGCTGCCAACCAGGTCGACTGCAAAGACGCCGATGATCACCGGCGTCAGCAACAGCAGCGTCGCCTGCGTGTCGGCATCGACCGGCTCGCCCCACCACGCCCAGGCCGCCACGGCACTGATGGCCACCGCGGTGGTCACCAGCGAGAAGCGCAACGCCGGCCGCAGCCAGCGATCGGCGCCCCAGCCTTCGCTGCCGTAGGCCTTGAGCCGGAACTGCGAGAGGCCAAAACCTGCAAGCGGCGCGATCATCGTGACCGTGGCCAGCGAAGAGGCGAACAGTCCGTAGTCCGCCGGGCCGAGACGGCGGGCAAGCACGATCTGGGCGAGGAACACCATCACCGCCCCGGCCAGCGTCGCCAGCCAGAGCATCGAGATCGCCACGGCGGCGGGGCGCCAGCCTTGCGCGACCATGGATCTCATCCCGCCACTGAAGCGCGTGCCTGCAACGGCACGGTCAGCAGTTCTTCGTACACGTCCAGTGTGCGGCGGATGACGAGGCGTTCGTCGAAATGACGCAGTGCCCGCTCGCGTGCGCTTGCGCCAAGCCTTGCAACAAGCTCGCGGTCGTCATCGAGCTGGGCGAGCAGGGCGGCCAGCGCCGCTGGATCGCGCGGGGGCACGCACAACCCATCGGTACCGTGCGCCGTGACAACTTCACGGCAACCAGGCAGGTCGGTGGTGATCAACGCAAGGCCGGCAGCGGCGCCTTCGATCAGGCACCGCGGCACGCCCTCGCGGTAGTAGCTGGGCAAGGCCATCACGTCGATCGTCGAAAGCAGTGCCGGCATGTCCTCGACATGGCCCAGCCACTGCAGCAGCCCCTCGTCGTGCCAGGCCTGCGCTTCGTCCTGCGTGATCGAACTGGGATTGCCCCGATCAGGCGTGCCGGCGAGCACGAACTCGACGTTGCGACCGGCCTCGCGCAGGATCCGCGACGCCTCCGCGTACTCGCCCACGCCTTTCTCGCGCAACAGGCGCGCGGCCAGCAGGACCCGCAGGGGGCGTTGGTCCGCCTTCGCAGGCGAGGGGCGGAACCGGTCCGTGTCGACGCCGGAACTGCGGATCAGGCGGATCTTGTTGGGGGGTACCAGTCGCGCGTCCGCGACCGACTGTGCGTCGTCCGGGTTCTGCAGGATCAACCGCGAATGCCCGTGCCCCAGTGTCGCGCGCATCATCGTGCTGACCACCGGGCGGAGCATGCGTGCCTTGAGGCTGTCGCTGGCGAAGACGTAGCCCATGCCCGCGACCGCGTTGACCACGGCAGGGATCCGCGCGAAGCGCGCGGCGAGTGCACCGTACACCGCGCACTTGACCGTGAAGTTGTGCAGCAGATCGGGTTTCTCCGACCTCAGCAGCATGACCAGCTCGCGCAATGTGTGCATCTCGCGAAGCGGGTTCAGGCTTGCCCGGTCCATCGTCAGCTGGCGCCATCGGATCCCGTGTTCGTTGAAGCGATCGCCAAACTCGCCGGGGGGCGAGACCATCACCACGTCGGCGCCATGCGCCTTGAGTTGCAGGGCCGTCGACAGCCGGAAGTTGTAGAGGTACCAGTCGGTGTTGGCGAAGAATACGATTCGCATCGGTTAGCGGAGCGCCGTATGCATCGCAGTGTTGCTTGTTTCGCGATGGGCGGGCACAGAGTTCGATGGAGGGATCTGGATTGTATCGGTGCCTCCTTACCAGGCTGTAAACGATCCAATCACTTTCCACATCGCCGCATGAACGGAGCGGTGGCAGGTGGGCAGTGAAAGCCATCGTCACGACGCACACGGGCGAGTACTTGCCCGGCGCATGGGCGCCAGGCGCGCTGGCGGCGCCACAAACAGACACGGCCGGCAAATGCCGGCCGTGCTGATGGTTCGTTTCAGCCTTGTTACTTGGCGTACTGGTTTGTCGTCACGCGCAGGTCGATGCAGTCGGTGGTCGCCTGGATGTGCGCGCCGTTGCCAGTGTTGCCGCCGACCAGTCCGGTCATCGACACCAGTGGATTGGTGGCGGTACTGACACCGTGCATGCGCGTGTGGTTGTTGCGGAACGTGTTCCCGCTTACCTGGTAGGACTTGGTGGCCGAGCGCAGCATCACGCCCATCAGGTAGTTGTGCTGGAACCTGTTCTGGGCGATGTAACCGCTCACCGGTGCGATCGTCAGGATCCCGTAGCCGCCGTTGTACTCGACGATGCAGGTCTTGATGGTGACGCCGGAGACGCGCTTGTAGACCTGGATGCCATTGCCCTGGTTCTTGCGGATAAGGCAGTTCTCGATGTGCACCGTGGTCGTGGTGCCCAGGTCGTCGGCATCGGGTTCGATGTCGATGCCGCAACCCGGGGCGATGCCGGTGTTGTTGCTGAACTCCGAGTCGTAGACCTTGATCTCGCTCGAGCGGCCGATGGACAGGCCCTGGCGGCGGTTGCCGGTCGAAACGATATTGGCGATGACGACGCCCTGCGACGGGACGGTCGGCTGATTGGTGACCATGGCGCCGCCAATGGAGATGCCGTCGCCCCAGCACTTGGACAGATGGATGTCGCGGATGGTGACGCGCGAGGAGCCGCGCACCATGATGCCGTGACCCCACTCGCCGGTGGTTCCGAGGTGGTTGTCGCGATCGCCAACGATCTGCCCGCCGGAAATCTCGACGTCGCTGACCTTGTAGACCATGACGACATAGGCGCGATCGGCGCTGTTGCGCTTCGCGGCGAGGATGGCCCCGTCCGCCAGCTGCAGGTGCATGCGGCTGCGCAGGCGGAGGTTCCGGGTCGGATCGATGACGTAGGTGCCGGCCGGAATCAGCACGGTGCCGCCATCGGAGGGCAGGGCATCGATCGTCGCCTGGATGGCGGTGGTGTCGTCGTGCACGCCATCGCCATAGGCACCGCGATTGCGGACATTGAGGATAGCCGCGCCGCGCGCACGCACCGGCGGGTTATAGGCGGCAGTGCTGGTGCCCGGTGCAGCCAGTGCACGCGAGACGCCGGTGGCGGCGAGTACGCCGGG
Source organism: Lysobacter sp. (assembly GCA_036524915.1). GTDB lineage: Bacteria > Pseudomonadota > Gammaproteobacteria > Xanthomonadales > Xanthomonadaceae > Lysobacter_J. The sequence continues at coordinate 24,419 of DATDBI010000290.1, forward strand.
CACTGCGGCGAAAAGGGATCGTCGAAGGAAATCGCGACGGCCATTGAGGCCGTGGTCGGTGGTGGCGCGCGCAGCGCGCTTGAGTCGTCTGTCGTTCATGGGGTTCCTGGGCCAGCCCCTGTCCGGCCGTTGTTCAGATGAGTGGTCGAGGGCGGGGGCCGCCGATTCGTCACGCCACGATCATTTTCGTGACTTGCGCGAATCTAGCGCAGCGATGCTTAACTGCACTTGCTGATTGTCGTATCTGTGCGCGGGCGCAAGGAAACGCGCCGTAGTTGTTCATACAGGCGCGCATTCAAGTTCATGACTGCGTATTCATTCATGAACCTGACGCGGCGGATGCGCAGGAATGTCGTGAATATCGCCGTTCAGTTCCGGTATGTATTGTCGGCGCCGACCTGGATTCCCTGGGCCTGATCCGCCACCGAGAGATGCCGGTTGCGCGGTAGCGACTTCTTCGATCTGGCGCTGTACGCCGGCCCGTTCTGGGCGAACTCGTTCTTGTTGACGCTGAAGCCTCGCGTGCCCGGGCGCAGGCCGATCCCACCCAGTCCGTTCTCGCGGATCAGGTTGCCGGTGATCAAGCAGCTGTCGGCCGAGATCGACAGGACACCGTGGCCACGATTGGCCTCGATGGTGCAATCACGGATGGTCACGTCCGATACGCGCTTGAACAACTGGATGCCAGCGCCCTGGTTCCTGGCGATCTCGCAGTTGGCGATGATGATGTCGCTGGCGCCGTCGCCGGCATCGGGTTCGATGTCGATGCCACAGCCCGGAAGTGTGCCGCGGGTATCGCTGAAGACCGAATCGTAGACCCTGACCTGGCGGGAGCGCCCTATCGTCAGACCCTGGCGCCTGTTGCCAATCGACTGGACACGCGTGATCACCACGTCCCGGCTCGGCACTACGGTGCCAGCGGTTTTGGAACCGCCAATTGAGATGCCGTCGCCCCAGCAGTGCGAGACGTGCAGGTCGCGCACGGTGACGGCAGAGGCGCCGCGGACCATGATTCCGTGGCCCCATTCGCCGGTGGTGCCAAGGTGGGTGTCGCGCTCGCCGATGATGCGCCCACCGGAGATCTCGACATCGCTGACACCCTCGACGGTCAGGACGTACGCGCGCTCGGCGGCGTTGGCCTTGGCCATCAGGCGCGCACCCGGAGCGAGCTCCAGATGCATGCGGCTGCGCAGTCGCACGCTGCGGACCGGATCGATCAGATAGTCGCCTGCGGGCACGTACACGGTGCCGCCCGCGGAGGGGAGCGCATCAATGGCGGACTGGAACGCGGCCGTGTCATCGCCGCTGCCGTTGCCGAGCGCACCCTGTGCCCGCACATCAACGCGGGTCGCGCCGCGACTGCGACCCGCGACGTTCGCCGCGAGGCTCGCAAGCGGTACCAGCAGAAGCGGCAGCGCGCAGCTGCGCAGTAGCCGCCGCCGGCCTCGATTGAAGCTAGTGCTGGGCGGCATCCGCATCCCGACCTGTCCCGGCCTGGTGGGTGTCGTGCTCAGCCTTCAATGCCGCCTGCCGCCTCGATTCCAGCCAAGGCAGGATGATGGCGAGCAGATAGAACTTGGACGCGTGGTACTTGTTGTCCAGGCGTTTGCGATTGCGTTCGAGCCAGCTGCTGGCGCCGGGGAGCAGATCGCGCGAGCGGTGGGCGAAGTCGAGCACGTGGTCGAAGCGATCCCGTGCCAGTCCGCGCAGGTCGAAGCGGAAGCTGCCCTTGCTCTGCACGTAGGGCAGGTCGCCGAAGCGGGTGGCGATGTGCTGCCTGATCAGCAGTTTGTTCATCTGGGTCTTCGGGTCGACCTTCTCGTATCGGGGAACCTCGCGATGGATCCATTCGCGCAAAGTCAGATCACAGAATGGGTACGCCGCCTGCAGTGAAAGGGCGCTGGCGGTGTACAGCCCCTTGGCGAACGCACCTGCCGAGCCGGCGATCGAGGTCGACATGTCGCGCCACTCCGCGGCGCTGGTGGCCGAGCCAATCTCGTCCAGGAACAGCTCCAGCCGCTGGCGCGACTGACTTGCGATGTCGCGGCCGAACAACTCGTCCACCTCGTCATCGCTGAAGCGCGAGCCCGGGAAGGCGCGCTCGATCGGGTTCATCTGCAGCGTACTGAGCAGGTAGCAGAGCCGGAAACTGCGATCCACCAGGGGCAGTTCGGACACCCGCGGCGAGAGGCTCAGATCCTGCGAAAGCCGCGCCAGCACGTGTTGGCGTCGACTCATTGGCGTGCCGAAATAGCTGTCCGCCCCCAGTCCGTCGATGAGCCCGTCGCCGCCTTTGGCGGCCACTTCCGTTCCCAGATCCACGCAGGACAGCAGTGCGAAGTCCGCCGTCAGCAACGGCATCTTGTCGACGATCGCGAGGTACCGGTCGTAGGCGCGTCCGGGATCGCACACCAGCGTTTCATGGCGGAGCCCCAGGGTGCGGGCGACGCGCGCCGCCGAGTCGACTTCGTTCTCCTCGCGCCCGCCCAGATAGGTGATGCAGGTGGTGTCGGGGCGTGCCTCGGCAATGGCAATGGCCAGGGTGGTGGAATCCTTGCCGCCACTCTGCAGCAGCCAGGGCGCATGCATGCCGGCGCAACTGCGCTGGACCGATTCGCAGAGTAGGCGGTGGTAGCCACCGACCCAGTCCTGGTCGGAACTGGCTACCTCCGGCACCTCACCGGCGTTGCGGAACTTGAAGCGGAACTCCGGCGCGGCGTCCATGTCGTCGCGCGGGCAGAACCCGAAGGTCACCAGCCGCACGCCTTGCAGGATCGAAAAGGGCGGGTAGACGAAGGCGTTTCGCAGCAGGTCAGCGACCGACACCAGGTCGACGGGGGGCGACGAAGCCGGCGAGGTGAGGGGCGAGAAGTCGGGAACGCCGTAGTACGGCGACATCGTGATCTGCGTTGCCATCAGGTCACCTCACTGCCGACGGGTTGCGCAGCGGTTGATAGTCGTAATAGGAGTACGTGTACTGGCCGGCGCCGCGCTTTTGTACTGCGTTGAAGATCGCGCCGCGGACTTCGACTCCGTTCTGCTCGAGGCGCTGCTTGGCCATGGCGATCTCGCGCTGCTGGTTGAGGCCCCAGCGCACCACCATCAGGCAGGTGCCGACATGGTGGCCGATAACCGCAGCATCGGTCACAGCAAGCACCGGAGGCGTATCGATGATGACCACGTCATACAGCCCGGCGAACTCGTCCAGCAGCGAGCCGAAGCGCGGATGCATGAGCAGCTCGGACGGGTTGGGCGGAATGGCGCCGCGCGAGATGAAGGTCATGTTGTCCGTGCCAGGCACCTTGCGCAGTGCCTGTTCCGGATCGATCTGGCCGGAGATCAGTTCCGACAGTCCGCCTTCCGATCGCACGCCGACGGCGTGGTGCAGAGTGCCGCGACGCATGTCGGCGTCGATCAGCAGGACGGTCTGGCCGGCCTGGGCGATGGTGACCGCCAGGTTCGCGCAGACAAACGTCTTGCCCACGCCCGGGCTGGGCGCGGTGATCATGAGCATGTTGTTCTTCATTTCCAGGCGGGTGAAGTGCAGGCTGGTGCGCAGCGTGCGCAGTGCTTCCATCGCCAGGTCCGTCGGCGAGCGCAGCGCCAGCAGGCGCTGGCCCTCCCGGCGGAAGCGGCGCGGCCCGCTGGCGAGCTGGTGGCCCTTGGCGCTGAACGGGATCGAGGCGTACACCGGCAAGCCCAGCAGTTCGATGTCCACCGGGTCCTCGACGCCGCGCCTGAACATCTGCTTCAGCAGCACGAAAGCGATCATGAACATCGCACCGAGCAGTGTGCCGCCGGCCACGACCAGGAGCGGCTTGGGCCAGGCCGGACTGTCCATGTTGACGTCGGCAGAATCGATCACGCGCGCATTGCCGATGGCACTGGCGCGCGCAATGTTGAGCTGCTGTGCCTGGTCGAGCAGGTTGGCGTAGGTCTGGTTGGTGACTTCGACATCACGGTTCAGGCGGAACAGCCCCTGCTGGGTATCAGGCAACTGGCTCAGGCGCGACATCAGCTTCGCCTTCTCGGCCTGGAACTGGCCGATCTGGCGCTGCAGCGACTCATAGACCGGATGCGCGGTGGTGAACCGGCTGGCGATGTCGGCGCGCTGCACGAGCAGCTGCTGGATGCTGGCATCCAGGGCGATGCTCTGGTCGAGCAGGGCCTTGTTCTGCACGGCGACGTCGAGCGTGCCGGTGCGGCTCTGGAAATTGTTGAGCGCGGCCTGGGCGTCAGCCAGTTCACGACGCACGTTGGGCAACTGCTCGGTCACGAACTGCAACCGCTTGGCCGCTTCGGCCGAGTTGCGTGCCACGTTCTGGCCGGCGTAGGCCGTGGTGATCTCCTCCAGGACCTGCTTGGCGCGGACCGGGTCGGAGTTCGAGTACGTCATCGCGATGACGCCGGAGTTGCGGCCCTGCTCGGTAACCGTGATCTTGCTCTTGAGGTCGGCCATGATCGCCATCGGATTGAGGCGCTTGACCTCGAACCGCGTGCCCGGGTTGGCCGCCAGTGTCTTGACGTCGATGGTCACGCCACCGCCGCTGGCCGGGCCCTGTCCGGCGCGACCCTGCAGCAACGTCTTGCCTTCGGGGTCGAGCAACTCGTAACGGCCGCGCTCGCCGGCGATGAGATGCAGCGGGACGTCGATCATCGTGTCCGGGAGCTCGAGACGGCTCAGATCGAGCTTCTCGCCGCCCCAGCCGTACTGGTTCAGGCCGAACAGCGGCGATGCCAGTGCATCAGGCGCCATCAGCTGCTGAGCGCGAGCGGCCAGACCACCGAATACCGGCATGCGCACCGGTTTGGCGGAGATGTCCAGGTCCAGCTGCGTCATGGCCTCGCCCAGTACGCGGCGCGATGTCAGCAGCTGTGACTCCGTCGCGGCCGGGGCATCGATCGACGGGGGTGCCTGCGGTGCATTGCCCGCATTCAGGCCCGGCACCGTCGGCGGTCGGCTCTCGACCTGGACCACCGCATTGGCTTCGTACTGCGGCGTAGCCAGCAACACGTAGATCGCGCTCAGGGCGAAGAACAGCATCGTGCCGAACAGGATCGACCACTTGTGGTCATTGAGGGTGTTCACCAGGGTCGGGATGTCGATGTCGTCTTCCCGAAGGGTGGCGGCCGGCCCCGGATAGGCGGCTTCCGCCCTGGTAATCAAATGGGTAGCCATGTGTCGTCACCGTTGCAGTGGAAGGGGGGAAGCAAAAGAGCGGGGGCGCATGCAGTCATGACGCCTCCCAGGCGCTGCCAATGCCTGTGTGGTTTGGCGAACCTGCGCTCTGCGACAGGGTTCTTGTAATGGGAACTGCAGAACGCAGGACCGCCAAGGCATCGGCGATGCGCAGGCACGCATCGCCTTCATCGAGGCCGCCGACCGCTATCGACGGCGGAACAAGGGGCTGCTCGCGATCGAGCAGGTGCAGGAGGTTGTGCGAGATCGAGTCCGGGTCGGTCCCCAGCAGGTGGATGCGACCGTTGCCCTGCACGTCGTGATGGGCCTGCAGGGCCAGCAATGGCACCGCCATCGCCATCGCTTCGACGTCGATATCGCGATGACTGAAGGCCAGGTGCGCGCGCTCGAGCAGGTAGACCGTGGCCAGGTAATCGGGTTGTTCGACCCAGTGCATGTTGGACGGGTTGGGCATCGACTCGATGTCCCTGCAGGCGTTGTCGGCGCAGACGATGTCGACGTCGGGACGCTCCAGCGCGACGTCGTGCAGGGCCCCGAAGACCCGCCCGTCGTGGTCCTCGGCGACACCGCCCGCGAGCATCAGCACCATCGGATGTCCGCGACGCAGGAAGCCGTAGCGCTTCTGCAGGCGGGTGCGGCAAGCAGCATCCCAGCGCAGGTGCGAAAGTGCGGCGCGAAGCGTATCGATGGCGGTGTTGCCCGCGACCAGTACGCGGTCCGCCGGTACGCCTTCGGAGACCAGCTGGCGTCCCATGGTCGTGCTCGGCGCGACGTGCAAGGCCGCAAGTCCTCGCGCGATGCGTCGCCCGGGATCTTCATCAGTGGCACCACCGTTGCCATTGAGTCCGCTGTCGACGCACACCACCGGCACGTGTCGATAGTGGGCGGCGAGCGTGGCGGCCAACGTCGCGGGCGTGTCGCCGGGCACCAGCACCAGATCGGGCTGGAGGTCGCTCATCAGTCGCTGCAGGCTTCCCAGCGCGCTGGACGTGGTCTCCGCAGGGTCTTCGCCAACCGGTGCCTCGAGCTCGACATCGGCGACCAGGTCGAACAGGCTCAAGACCTGGGTGGCATGGCGTTCGGGCACGGCGGTTACGCACACGGTCGACTCGAAACGGTCGTCGCGTGCCAGGTGCTGTGCAATCGGCGCGAGCTGGACCGCATCGGGCGAGTCTGCAAGCACGCAGAGGGTTCTCATCGGCGTCACGCCAGACGCATTGTCGTCCGCTCCCTCGCTGTCATTCGCAGCCAGCCCGACCGGCATGCTGCGATCGGCATGGGCCAGGACGGGATCGAACAGATCGTCCTCGAATCGCGCCAGTTCCGTGATGAAGGTCGGCTCATGGTCGTTGCCACTCAATGCCATGGCCACGCCGACATCATTGCCCGCCAGTCGCGAAGACCACGCCGCACGCAGCCGGGCCAGCAGCGCCGGAGTACCCCAGATGTGAGCGGCAAGGACCAGGAAGAACATTCCCAGGCTCACCACTTCGGGCAGCCGGCGCAGGGCATAGCCGACGAAGACCAGAACTCCGCTCATGGCGAGCATCACCAGCAGCGTCTGTCGCGGTTTCAGCCCCGAATCGAGCAGCAGATGATGCAGATGCTGGCGATCGGCGCGGAAAGGCGAGCGTCCTGCGCGCATGCGCCGGTACATCACCGCGGCGGTATCCATCACCGGCAGGGCGACGCACCACAGCACGTCGACCGGTGCCAACCGTTCGATGCGCTCGTGGCTCATGTAGATCAGGCTCCACGCCAGCAGGAAGCCGATCAGCGTGCTGCCGGCATCGCCCATGAAGATCTTGCGGCCATCGGGCCAGCCCAGATTGACGAACAGATAGGGGATCAGCGCGAAGAACAGCACCTGCAACAGGAACACGACGCCCGGCATCGACCACGGGCTGTCGTCGAACAGCATGATGGCGCCGATGCTCACCATCGCCACCGTCGCTGCCAGGCCATCGATGCCGTCGAGCATGTTGAAGGCGTTGATGAGGCCGATCACGGCAATGATCGTGAACGGAATGCCGAGCATGCCCAGGCCGAGCCGGTCGGCACCGAACAACTGGCCCAGATCGTGCACGTAGTAACCGGACATGGCGATCACCAGCCCGGCCGCGCCGGCCTCCACCAGGAGGCGTGCACGAACGCTGAGGTCGCTGGCATCGTCGACGGCGCCGGCAACGACGATCAGCGCCGAGGCGGCCATCAGGCTGACCACGAAGCCGTCGAAGTAGCCCAGATAGCTCAGGCCGCCAAGCGTGCCGATAAAGAAAGAAAGCCCGCCAATAAGCGGGATATGACCACGATGGTGCTTTCGACCGTTGGGCTTGTCGATAAGGCCCAATCTCCGCGCCCAAGGGCGCATGGAGAAGATCGCGAAGAGGGTCACGGCCAATGCGATCGCGCTGGCTGCTACTAACTTTGGATCCTGCATGCACGCGCCTCGGGGGATTTGCCTCGGGGTGTTGATTCCGTGTGCATGTGCACCCACAACAACCACATCGCCTGGCGCTGGGAACTCGAGCCTCTGGCGTCAATGCCGTTCCGTCGCTCCAGGTACCGGCATGAATCTAGGTGCGCGTTGTTGACGGACAGATGAAAGCAGCCGATTCACGCTGACAAAATTGATGGTGGGTTCAGTTGCATGAATCGTTCACTTCATCTCGACAACGATGAAGCGAATTTTCGACACTTCATCACAGACGAATCATCGGTCACGTGATTCGCGGATTGAGAGATGCGCTTGATCCTATGTTTCAAGCGGTATTGCACTCACAGTCGCGAGCGCCACGCGGAGATGGCAGCGTCGATCTGTTCATATACGAGGTCGAACTTCGCCTGCGATCGGCCATACGGGTCTGCGATATCACGACCGCCTGACCAGTACGAAAGCACCTGCACGCGACCACGAAGCGTGGGCGAGATCGCCAGAAGCGCCGTCAGCTGCCGCTTCTCCATCGCCAGCACGAGGTCTGCACCGTCCAGATCCTTGTTGCGTATCTGTCGTGCAACATGGTCGCTGGCACTGAGCCCATGCGCGAGCAGTGTCTTCTCGGCAGTCGGATCGACCGGGTGTCCTTCCATTGCCGCGAGCCCCGCCGAATCAATCGACAATCCGGTCGAGTTCTTGCGGAGCATCGCTGCTGCCATCGGGCTGCGGCAGATGTTGCCCTTGCAGACGATGAGGATTCGACGCGACATGGGCAAGGCCTGCAACCGCGGCGCGGTCAGGGCGACGGCACGGTCTGGCGGACTCGCGTGAACCCGTCCCACGGGTCGGCCTTGAGCGAGTCGACGCGCCGCGTGGCCTTGCGCAGGTCGAATGCACCTGCCTTGCGTACCCGCGACAGCTCTTCCCAGCTGAGCGGCATGCACACCGGTGCGCCCGGTCTGGCACGCAGCGACCAGCTGGCGACGCTGGTGGCACCGCGCGTGTTGCGCAACCAGTCGATGAAGATGCGGCCTTCGCGCGCCGCCTTGGACGCCGTTGCGACGTAGCGCCTGGGCGATTTCGCGACCATGTTGTCGGCGAACGTCTCGCAGAAAGCCTTGGTCTGGGCCCAGTCGGCCTTGGGGCGGACCGGCACGACGACGTGCAGGCCCTTGCCACCGGACAGTCGCACCCAGCTGCGCAGGCCCAGGTCGTCCAGCTGGTCGCGCACGTCGCGTGCGGCGAATTTCAGTTGCGCCCAGGTGATGCCTTCGTCGGGGTCGAGGTCGAAGACGAGACGGTCGGGATGCTCGACGTCGTCGGTGCGTGCGCCCCATGGATGGAACTCGAGCGTGTTCATCTGCACCAGGTCGAGGAGCCCGTCGAGGTCGTCGATATAGAGGTATTCGCCGCTTCCGGAACTCTCGCGCAGCGTGATCGAGTGGACGCCGGCGCCCAGCGAATCGGCATGGTGCTTCTGAAAAAAGCAGCTTGCATCGGCGCCATCGGGGCAGCGCAGCAACGACAGCGGGCGGCCCGCCACCTCCGGCAGCATCCAGCGCGCCGCGACCGCGTAGTAGGCGGCAACGTCGCCCTTGCTGATGTTGGCGTCCTCGTAAACGATGCGCTCGGGACTGGTCAGCCTGCGTGGACTCATGATGGCGGTGTTGCTCCTGCGGCTGCATGCGGAGGCATGACTGTCCGGCGCAGGGCGTTGCCAATCGGTGAAAGCGCCTCGCGGCTATTCAGCGGGCACGGGGCCCAACGTCCCGGCGATGGTCCTTCATCTGAAAACGCAAGAACTCGTGCACACACAGTGCTATGGAGCAGGTAACGACAACGGGGCCTGGTCGTCACTGGCCCGGCACGAGGCGGCCCCAGGCCGCCCGGCCGTTCCGGCATACCGCCGGCGCGCTCGCGCTGGCGGGCTCAGGCGGCGCTGTCGACGAGCACCAGCTCGACATCTTCCAGCGCGGTCACCTGCAGCGCGCGCTCATCGCCGATCGCGGCGCCATCGCGCGCCTCCAGGCGGACGCCATTGACCTCGACCGAGCCAAAGGCAGGAACCAGGTAAGCACGGCGGTCTTCACCCAGTTCGTACCGGGCGCTCTCGCCCGCGGCCAGGGTCAGGCCGAGCACGCGCGCGTTGGCGCGGATCGGCAACGCATCCTCGTCGCCTTCGACGCCACTGGCCAGGACCACGAACCGGCCGGCGCGATCGCCCTTGGGGAAGGGCTTGGCGCCCCAGGTCGGCGCACCGCCGCGCTGGTCGGGGATGATCCAGATCTGGAAGATCCGGGTGGTGCCCGACTCGAGGTTGTACTCGGCATGCTGGATGCCCGTGCCTGCGCTCATGACCTGCACGTCGCCGGCTTCGGTGCGGCCGCGGTTGCCCAGGTTGTCCTGGTGCGTGATCGCGCCTTCGCGGACGTAGGTGATGATCTCCATGTCCGAATGCGGGTGAGGCGGGAAGCCGGTGTTGGCGGCGATGGTGTCGTCATTCCACACCCGCAGCGCACCCCAGCCCATGCGCTGGGCGTCGTGGTAGGTGGCGAAGGAGAAATGGTGCTTGGCGTCGAGCCAACCGTGGTTGGCTCCACCCAGGCTGTTGAAGGGGCGACGCTCGATCATGGTGCGACTCCGGTTGGGGCAGCTCCTTTCTGGAACTGCCGGTGGTTTGGATGACCGACACGATAGGCGCCCCGGAACAGGATTAGAATGGAACCAATCGAAAAGTATAGTTTCCATAATTGACATGCAGAAGCTGCCAGACCTGGAAGCCTGGGCGATCTTCGCCAAGGTCGCCGAAACCGGATCCTTCGCGCGCACGGCAGCCGACCTCGGGCTGTCGCAGGCGACCGTGTCGAAAGCCATCACCCGGCTCGAGACGCGCCTGCAGACGGTGCTGTTCCACCGCACCTCTCGACGGATGTCGTTGACGGAGAGCGGGCGTGGCGCGCTCGAGCGGGCCAGCCGCATTCTGGCCGAAGGCGAGGCCGTCGAAGCGGAGATCACCGCACAGGCGGCCAGCCCGCGCGGGCTGGTGCGGCTGGCCGTGCCGATGTCCTTTGGCGTCGCCCATCTGTCGCCGGTGCTGCCGGAGTTCATGCGGCGCTACCCCGACATCGCGCTGGAAGTCGACTTCGACGACGGCTTCACCGACCTGGTGGGTGGCGGCTTCGACCTGGCGCTGCGCATCTCGGCGCTGGCCGATTCCAGTCTGCTGGCGCGGCGACTCTGTGGCGTCCGGGTGCTGCTGGTGGCCACACCGGAATACCTCGACGCGCACGGGCGACCACGCCACCCGCGTGACCTGGCCGAGCACAGCGCGCTGTTCTACACGCTGTCGCGGTTCGGCAACGCCTGGCGGTTCCAGCACCGGCGCCACGGCGATTTCTCGATCAGCGTGCAGGCACCGTTGCGGGTCAACAACGCCGAGGCGCTCAATCCGGCGCTGCTGGCCGGGCAGGGGCTGGCGCTGCAGCCGGAGTTCCTGGTCTGGCGCGAGATCAAGGCCGGCAAGCTGGAGGTGGTCATGCCGGAGTGGTCGCCCCCACCCATCGCGCTGCACGTTGTGACGCCGCCGGGGCGGGTCAGGCCGGCACGCGTCCAGGTGCTGATCGATCACCTGGTTCGCAAGTTCGAGAAGGCGCCGTGGGCCGAGCGTAACGATTGAACCGGTTGTCGGTTACGTTAGGCGCGTGTGAGGGCAGACATCCGCAAGTCCGGTATTGCCGGGCTTCGGCGTTGGGGCAGGCAGGAAGCCAAGGAGTGCCGTATGCACGTTGCCAAGGGCTGGTGGTGGCTGGGCCGTGCAGGCTTGTGCCTTCCGTACGCCTGGAGCGGCGTGGCGAAACTGCTCGACTTCCCCGGTGCGGTCGCCGAACAGGCGTACTTCGGTTTGCTGCCGCCGGAGCTGTTCGCCGCCTGCGTGATCGTCGTGCAGCTGGGCGGTTGCCTGCTGGTGCTGTTCTGTCGTGGTCGCTGGCGCGCGGGCGGTGCCATCGCACTGGCGTTGTTCACGGTGGTGGCCACCGCCATCGGCCATTCCTACTGGACGATGTCGGGCATGCAGCGCGTGCACACACTCAACGCTTTCCTCGAGCACGCCGGTCTCGTCGGCGGCTTCATCCTCATTGCCGCCCAGGCGATGCACAGGGGCGGCGTCGGCGGTGACGAGGAAGAAGAGGAAGAGGAAGAAGAGGAGTAGAGCGGGCTGCGCGCACGTCCCGTGTAGAAGCCATGGCGCGTTCCCGGCATTTCGCGGGACGGATCGCGCTCAGTCGCGCGATGCGGTCAGGCGACGGTACTGCGACATGTGGCGGATGGCCTGCCGCGGTTGCTCGAGCGCCTCATGCAGCAGGGCGAGGTTGTAATGGCAGTCGGCCAGGTCCGGATCGCGCTGCAACGCCGCCTCGTAGGCGCGGATGGCTTCGGGCTTGCGGTCCATGTCGTCGAGCAGTACGCCGAGGTTGTAGAACAGCAGCGCGTCGTCGCCGCCGAGTTGCACGGCGTCGCGATAGATCGCCTCGGCCTCCTCGAGGCGGCCCAGCTCGTGCAGGAGTCGCCCGAGGTTGATGCGCGCGTCCTGTCGGGCCGGCTCCGCGGCGATGGCGCGCTGGTAGGCGCGAATCGCCGCTTCGGTGCTGGCAGCCGCGGCATCGTCGACGTCGGCCATCGCGTCGACATCCGGCAAGGGCAGGGCCGACGACGCGGGTACCGGTTCGATCACCCGCAGTGAGCCCTGCGCTGGATCGCCCTCGAAGGCGAGCAGGTACTGGCCCGTTTCCGCGCGCCAGCGACTGCCGGCCTCGCGCACGACCACGTGGTCGGCGATTGCACCGATGCTGAGGCCCGATAGCGGCATCTCCTCGGGCAGGCGGCTGCGCAGTTCCTTGAGGGATCGCAGGATTCGGCGCTGCGGCACGTTGGCTGCGGCCAGCGCCCGTGCGGTGCGCAGCACGATCAGGTCCTGGAACGAGAACAGCCAGGCGTTGCGCGGACCGCGCGTGGGCGACACGAAGCCCGCCGTGACCAGCGAACGGATCGCACTCCGGGGCAGGCGAAGCAGCTTCTCGACGTCGCCCATGCCGTACTGATGCATGTGCGGTTACTTCGCCCTCTTGGCGGCCTTGCGCTTGACCGGCGCCGCTTCGGCCGGCTCCACGTCAGCTTGGGCGGCCTGCTTGGGCGGCTTGCGCGCGCGCGTCGCCGCCGGTGCCGCGGCCTTGCCCTTGGCCGGGGCCGCACCCTTCTTCTCCAGGCTCGCGCGCAGCGCTTCCATCAGGTCGATGATCTGCGCGCCGCCGCCAGGTTCCTCGGCCACGGTGATCTGCTCGCCCTCGACCTTGCGCTGGATCGCCGCCTCGACGCGTTCGCTGACCTCGTCCTTGTAGGCGCCCGGATCGAAGCGGCTGGAGGCCTGCTGGTCGATCAGCTGCTGCGCCAGCTTGAGTTCGGGATCGCGAACCTCGGTCTTGGGAATGTCGAGATCGCTGATCGAGCGGACCTCGTTGGCATACAGCAGCTGCTGCATCACCAGCCCATCGTCGACCGGGCGGATCATCACGATGTGCTGCTTGCCATGCGAGGCCCAGGTGCCGACGGCGCAGCGCTTGGATTCCCGCAGGGCCTTGGCAAACAGGGCATAGGGCTTGGCGCCGCCCTTGTCGGGAGCCAGGTAGTAGGCCTTGTCGAAGTACACCGGGTCGATCGAGGAGATCGGGACGAACTCGGTGATGTCGGCACTGTGGGTGCCGGCCTCCTCGAGCGCCTTGAGTTCCTCCGGCGTGAACATGACGTACTGGTCCTTGGCGAACTCGTAGCCCTTCACGATGTCGTTGCGCGCCACCGGGATTTCTTCCCGCGCGCAGACGTACTGTTGTTTCAGGCGCGAGCCGCAGCCCTTGTGCAGCAGATTGAACGAGATCGACCGACTCGTCTCGGTGGCCGAGTACAACTTGACCGGGATCGACACCAGGCCGAATGAAACGGTCAACGACGCAATCGAACGTGCAGCCATGACGGCCTCCAAGGGGGCTTAGGCGGGGCCGCCCGCCAGGGCGCTCGCCAGATCCTGCTTGCGTTCCAGGGTGTCGCTCCAGCGATCACCCGTGCGGGAAAGACGCTTTACCACATCCGGGATCCTGAAGTCGAGCGGGTGCGCGTTGACCAGTTCGTCCCAGGTCAGGGGCATCGACACCGGTGCGCCGGGCTCGCCGCGCGGCGAGTAGGCCACGTTCAAGGTCTTGCCGCGAACGTTCATGTTGTGGTCCATGAAGATCTTGCCGGTGCGCTTGGGCACGCTCCACTCCATGGTGATGTCCCCGGGGTGCTGGCGCATGAGGTGGCGGCTGACCAGCTCGGAGACGTGCCGGGTGGCGTCGAAATCGAGCGTTCGCCGGATCGGAACGAACACGTGCAGCCCGGTCTTGCCCGAGGTCTTCACGATCGACTGCAGCGACATGCCCAACAGCAGCTCGCGCAACCAGAAGGCGACCTGTTTTCCCTTCTCGAAGGCGACGGTGTTGAGTTCCGGCTCGGCCCCCTTCGCCTCCTTGCCGGAGTAGATATAGGGGTCGATGTCGAACACGACATGGTCGGGGTAGTTGAGAACCGATGACTCCAGCGACTCGAGCGAGCTGTCGTAGTCGGTCGACGACGACACCGCATCGGCTCCAGGCCGCGCGCGCGAATGCCAGACGTGGAACTCCAGCGTGCCCGACTGCGCCAGCCACAACAGCGTCGGCAGGTTGTTGCACAGCAGGTATTCGTGGTTCTCGTCCTTGTGCGCCGAATAGACGTTGACCGACTCGACGAAGTCCGGTCGCTCCTGCGTCCAGTGCTTCTGGAAAAAGCGTTGGCCGCCGATGCCATCGGGCATGCGGATCATCGTCAGTGGCCGGTCGGCCAGGTGCGGCAGCATCAGCGGCGCGACGTGGGCGAGGTAGCGCAACAGATCGCGCTTGGTCTGCGCCGGTTGCTGCAGCGCCTCGACGGCGGGCCAGTAGACGCGGTCGAGATGGGTCAAGCGGATCTGCCGGTCGCCGACCGCCAGGTCGAAGGTGTTCTTCGGGTTGTCGAGCGCGGCGAGGATCGCGTCCGCGTCGCTCGCCGGTGTGCGGGCGGATGGCGAACCGGACTGGCTGGCCGCCCGCGGTTTGGCGGCCTTCGACACCGCGTGCGGCTCGACCCTGCGTATCGTGCGCGGATCGATGTCCTCGCGCAGGCGCACGAAGGTAGGTGCCCGCAGCGAGTCGTCTTCGGTCCACTGCTGATAGTTGACCTCGGCCACCAGCTCCGGCTTCACCCAGGTGGCGGGGCCGTTCACCACGGGGGTCACGGCAAACGGGCAGGTGTCGACGTGCAGCGGTTCGAGGCGATCGAGCACCTGCGCCAGGGTGCGGTCATCGAACCCCGACCCGACATGCGAGGCCGATCGCAGCTTGCCCTTGTCCCAGTAGCCGATCAGCAGCGAGCCCAGCTTCCCGCGCGCGCCCTTGCCGCGCGTGTATCCGCCAATCACGAACTCGGCGCTGTGGGTCGGCTTGACCTTGAGCCATGCCGGCGAGCGGCGGCCGGCCTCGTAGGTGCCATCCTTGTGCTTGCCGACCACCCCTTCGAAACCACTGGCCAGCGCCGCGGCCTGCAGTGCCACGCCATCGTCGCTCGCGTGCACCAGGTGGATCAGCGGTGAGGGCAACAGGCATTGCGCGAGATAGCGTCGCCGGTCGCGCCAAAGCACGCCGCGCAGGTCGATGCCCTCGAAGTACAACAGGTCGAAGGCGTAGAAGAGGGTGGGGCTGGCGCGATCGGCGGCCGCGACCTCGCGCTCATCCTTGAGCTGGAAGCGGTTCTGCAGGGCGTTGAAGGACGGTTTGCCGGCGGCGTCGAAGGCGACCAGTTCGCCGTCGAGGATCATTCCGGCCTGCGCCTGTTCGCGCAGTTCCGCCGCCAGCCGCGGAAAGGTGGCCGCCATCTCGAGCCCGCGCCGCGAGCGGATGCGCACACCGTTGCCGTCGACGAAGGCGAGGGCGCGAAAACCGTCCAGCTTGGGCTCCCACATCCAGTCCGGATGCTGCAATGCGGCCTCGCCGACGTCGGCCAGCATCGGCTGGAGCTTCGCCGGCATGGCAGCCAGTTCGCCCGTGGGCGCCAGGCGTGCGGCCGGGATGCGGTGCACCGGGGCGATCTTCAGGTCCTCGACGTCGAAGCCGGACAGCACCGACCTGCGTCGCGTGGTGACATCGGCCGTGGTGACGAAACGGTCCTTGTGCTTGATCAGCAACCAGGTCTTCTGGTCCTTTGTCCGCACCAGTGCGAACGAACCCTTCAGCTTCTCTCCGCGCAGCTGGATGCTCAGCTTGCCGGCCTCGATGCCCTCGTGTACGCGACGCTCGGCCTCGGCGCGGTCATGGAACGAGGTGCCGCCTTCGTCGGGGCTGTAGACGCCGCAGTCCCAGACGATCACTTCGCCCGAGCCGTACTGACCGGGCGGAATCACGCCCTCGAACGACGCGTAGTCGTACGGATGGTCCTCGACATGGACGGCCAGCCGCTTCTCCGACGGGTCCAGCGAGGGCCCCTTCGGCACGGCCCAGGACTTGAGCACCCCGTCGCACTCGAGCCGGAAGTCGTAATGCAGTGCCCGCGCCTTGTGCTGCTGGACGACGAACAGCAGCGGTCCGCTGCCACCCTCGACGGCCACCGGCGGCGGTTCCGGGGTGGCTTCGAAGCGGCGCTTGGCGGAATATTCGCTGAGCTTTGCCATGTCGGGTGACCGGAGGGTTCGGACCGTGACTGCACGACTGCTGGTGGGTGCGAGCGGCTATTCCTACAAGGAATGGAAGGGCAGCTTCTATCCCGGGACCATCAAACCGGACGCCATGCTCGCCTGGTACGCGCAGCACCTGCCGACGGTCGAGATCAACAATACCTTCTACCGGATGCCCAGGGTGTCGATGCTGGAGCAATGGGCGCAGGCGACGCCGGACCACTTCCGCTTCGCGATCAAGGCCTCGCGCCACATCACCCACGAGGCGCGGCTGAAGGCCGACGAGTCCAGCCATCCGCTCGCCTACCTTTACGATCATTTGCAGGCGTTGTGCAGCAAACGCGGACCGGTGCTGTTCCAGCTGCCGCCGTTCCTGAAGAAGGACCTGCCGCGCCTGGTCGACTTCCTTCACCTGCTGCCGGCGGACCACCGCGCGGTGTTCGAGTTCCGCAACGACAGCTGGTTCGACGATGACGTCTACGACGCCTTGCGTGTTGCCGGCGCCACGCTGTGTTTGTCGGAGCGCGAGGACGCGACGCCACCGCCCTTGCTGGAAACCTCCTCGTGGGGATACGTGCGTTTACGGCTCGAGCACTACTCCGATCATGACCTCGCCACGTGGGTCGAGCGGTTCAACGGCACGGATTGGCAGGAGGTCCATGTCTATTTCATGCACGAGCCGACCGCGCCCGAGTACGCACGCACGTTGATCGGGCTTGGGGCGTCCCCGGAGGGAATGCAGTGATGAGCGGTGACCTGCCCGCAGTGGACGTCCGCATCGAGGTTGCAGACGCGCACGTGTCCGGCCTGTTGCTGGCCCCGGACGAGGCGATCGCCTGTTACGTGCTGGCGCATGGTGCCGGCGCGGGCATGGCGCATCCGTTCATGGCCGCCGTTGCGCAGGGCTTGGCCGCGCGCCAGGTGGCCACGTTGCGCTACCAGTTTCCCTATATGGAGCGCGGTTCGCGCCGGCCCGATGCGCCGAAGCTCGCGCATGCCACGGTGCGGGCAGCGGTGGCCGAGGCCGGCCGGTGCCTGGCCGGCATGCCCCTCATTGCCGGCGGAAAATCGTTCGGCGGTCGCATGACCTCGCAGGCCCAGGCGGACGCGCCATTGCCCCACGTGCAGGGCCTGGCATTCATCGGCTTCCCGCTGCATCCCGCCGGAAAGCCCTCGGACGAACGCGCGGCGCACCTGGCGCAGATCGGGCTGCCCATGCTGTTCCTGCAGGGGACCCGCGACGAACTTGCCGATCTCGGGCTGCTGCAGCCGATGGTCGATGGGCTGCAGGCACCGGCCACGCTGCATCTGTTCGCCGATGCCGACCACTCCTTCCATGTGCCTGCGCGCAGCGGGCGCAAGGATGCGCAGGTGCTGGACGAACTGCTCGTCGTACTGGCCCTTTGGATCGGCCAGACGGTAGCCCGCTGACCTGCGGTTCATCAACCGTGAATGCAACGTCACCGAGGATCAGCTACGGTGCGCGACGATCTACACGACATCGGGGGGTGTCAGTTGACTACGGCAGGCAAGAAGAGCGGGCCAGCGACGGCCAGGAAAAAGAAGGTCGCGAGCCCGGCGCCACAGGCCGAAACGCCCGTACGGGAACCACTTGAACTGCTTATCGAGCGCATGAACGCGGTGCTCGAAGGCGATTTCTCCGTGCGTTTGCCCCTGCACTGGGACGGCCCGGAAGGTCGCCTGGCGCACATTCTCAACGAGATCATCAGCCACAACCGCCGCCTCGCCGGCGAGCTGGCACGGGTGGGCGAAGCCGTCGGCCGCGAAGGCCAGACCCGGCTGCGCATCGCCTCGGCCGCCCGCCAGGGCGAGTGGGCCGGCATGGAGTTCTCGGTCAATCACTTGATCGATGATCTGGTCAGGCCGGTCGAGACGATGACCGAAGCCATGGCCGGCGTCGCCAAGGGCGACCTGACCCGGACGGTTCCGCTGGAGGCCGACGGCCGCCCGCTGAAGGGCGAGTTCCTGCGCTCGGCGAACATCGTCAACCGCATGATCGAGCAGATGGGCGAGTTCAGCTCCGAGGTCACGCGCGTGGCGCTCGAGGTGGGTACCGCCGGGCGACTGGGCGGCCAGGCCAAGGTCAAGGGCGTGTCCGGCGTCTGGAAGGACCTGACCGACTCGGTCAACCAGATGGCGAGCAACCTCACCGCGCAGGTGCGCAACATCGCCGACGTGACCATCGCCGTGGCCAACGGCGACCTGTCGCGCAAGATCACCGTGGACGTGCGCGGCGAGATCCTGCAGCTGAAGGAGGCCATCAACACGATGGTCGACCAGCTCAACGGTTTCGCCGCGGAAGTGACGCGCGTGGCGCGTGAGGTTGGCACGGAAGGAAAGCTCGGCGGCCAGGCGATCGTGCCCGGCGTGGCCGGCACCTGGAAGGACCTCACCGACTCGGTCAACGCCATGGCGTCCAACCTCACCTCGCAGGTGCGCAACATCGCCGAAGTGACCACGGCGGTGGCGCGCGGCGACCTGTCGCGCAAGATCACGGTGGACGTGCGCGGCGAGATCCGCGAACTCAAGGACACCATCAACACGATGGTGGATCAGCTCAACGGCTTCGCTGCGGAAGTGACGCGCGTGGCCCGAGAGGTCGGCACCGACGGCAAGCTTGGCGGCCAGGCCGAAGTGCCCGACGTCGCAGGCACCTGGAAGGACCTCACCGACCACGTCAACTCGATGGCGTCCAACCTGACCCTGCAGGTGCGCAACATCGCCGACGTGACCACGGCGGTGGCCAAGGGCGACCTGTCGCGCAAGATCACGGTGGACGTGCGCGGCGAGATCCTGGAACTCAAGAACACCATCAACACGATGGTCGACCAGCTCAACGGCTTCGCCGCGGAAGTGACGCGCGTGGCGCGCGAAGTGGGTACCGAAGGCAAGCTCGGCGGCCAGGCGCTGGTGCCGGGTGTCGACGGCACCTGGAAGGACCTGACCGACTCGGTCAACGCGATGGGCTCCAACCTGACCTCGCAGGTGCGCAATATCGCCGAGGTGACCACGGCGGTGGCGCGCGGCGACCTGTCGCGCAAGATCACGGTGGACGTGCGCGGCGAGATCCGCGAACTCAAGGACACCATCAATACGATGGTCGACCAGCTCAACGGCTTCGCCGCGGAAGTGACGCGCGTTGCGCGCGAAGTGGGTACCGAAGGCAAGCTCGGTGGCCAGGCGCAGGTGCCTGGCGTGGCCGGCACCTGGAAGGACCTGACCGACTCGGTCAACCAGATGGCATCGAACCTGACGCTGCAGGTGCGCAACATCGCCGACGTGACCACCGCGGTGGCGAAGGGCGACCTGTCGCGCAAGATCGGCGTGGACGTGAAGGGCGAGATCCTGGAGCTGAAGGACACCATCAACACCATGGTGGACCAGCTCAACGGCTTCGCCGCGGAAGTCACGCGCGTGGCGCGCGAAGTGGGTACCGAAGGCAAGCTCGGCGGCCAGGCGCAGGTGCCCGGCGTGGCCGGCACCTGGAAGGACCTGACCGACTCGGTCAACCAGATGGCGTCGAACCTGACGCTGCAGGTGCGCAACATCGCCGACGTGACCACGGCGGTGGCCAAGGGCGACCTGTCGCGCAAGATCGGCGTGGACGTGAAGGGCGAGATCCTGGAGCTGAAGGACACCATCAACACCATGGTGGACCAGCTCAACGGCTTCGCCGCGGAAGTGACGCGCGTGGCGCGCGAAGTGGGTACCGAAGGCAAGCTCGGCGGCCAGGCCCAGGTGCCGGGCGTTGCCGGTACCTGGAAGGAGCTCACCGACAACGTCAACTCGATGGCGTCCAACCTGACCACCCAGGTGCGAAACATCGCCGAAGTGGCAACGTCGGTGGCCCGCGGCGATCTCTCGCGAAAGATCGCGGTGGATGCGCAGGGCGAGATCGCGCAGCTCAAGGACACCCTCAACACGATGGTGGACCAGCTCAACGGCTTCGCTGCGGAAGTCACGCGCGTGGCGCGCGAGGTGGGCACCGAGGGCAAGCTCGGCGGCCAGGCGACCGTGCCGGGCGTGGCGGGCACCTGGAAGGACCTCACCGACAACGTCAACTCGATGGCGTCCAACCTCACCACCCAGGTGCGTGGCATCGCCGCGGTGGTCACCGCGGTCGCCAAGGGCGACCTCGACAAGAAGCTCACCGTGGAGGCCAAGGGCGAGATCGCAGAACTGGCCGAAACCATCAACGGCATGACCCAGACCCTGGCGATCTTCGGCGACCAGGTGACCACGGTCGCGCGCGAGGTCGGCGTCGAAGGGCGCCTGGGCGGCCAGGCCAACGTGCCGGGCACCGCCGGCATCTGGGAAGACCTCACCGCCAACGTCAACCAGCTGGCGGCCAACCTCACCACGCAGGTGCGCGCAATTGCGGAAGTCGCCACCGCGGTGACCCAGGGCGACCTGACCCGGTCGATCCAGGTCGACGTGCGCGGCGAAGTGGCCGACCTCAAGGACAACATCAACGCGATGATCGGCACCCT
Organism: Lysobacter sp.; assembly: GCA_036524915.1. GTDB lineage: Bacteria > Pseudomonadota > Gammaproteobacteria > Xanthomonadales > Xanthomonadaceae > Lysobacter_J. The sequence continues at coordinate 45,340 of DATDBI010000290.1, forward strand.
GCGTGCCACCACCGAGAGCAACCGCGAGCAGGACTGGCTGAAGACCAACCTGGCCAAGTTCTCCAGCATGATGCAGGGCCAGCGCGACCTGATCACGCTCGGCCAGATGCTGCTGTCGGAGCTGGCCGGTCTGGTCGATGCCCAGCAGGGCGTGATGTACATCGTCGAGGAAGGTGTGGACGACGATGCTCCGCGCCTGCGCCAGCTGGCGGGATACGCCGATACCACGCCGGCCAGCAAGCGCACGCTGGAATTCGGCGAAGGACTGGTGGGCCAATGCGCCAAGCAGGCGCGACTGATCCTGATCCAGAACGTCGGCACCGACGTGGTGCAGATCCAGTCCGGGCTGCTGCAGGCGGTGCCGCGCAGCGTGATCGTGCTGCCGGTCTCGTTCGAGGACCAGATCAAGGCCGTCATCGAACTCGCCACGCTCGGCGAGTTCACGCCGTCGCAGCGTGCGTTCCTGGAGCAGCTGTCGGGGAGCATCGGCATCGTCCTCAACACCATCGAGGCGACGATGCGTACCGAGCGCCTGCTGGCGCAGTCGCAGCAGCTGGCCGGTGAGCTGCAGTCGCAGCAGGACGAGCTGCAGCAGACGAACGAAGAGATCGCCCTGAAGGCATCGCTGCTGGCCGCGCAGAAGTCCGAGGTCGAGCACAAGAACCAGCAGATCGAACAGGCACGCCGCGCACTCGAAGAGAAGGCGGCGGAGCTGGCGCAGACCTCGCGCTACAAGTCCGAGTTCCTGGCCAACATGTCGCACGAGCTGCGCACGCCGCTCAACAGCATCCTGATCCTGGGCCAGCAGCTGGCGGAGAACCCCGACGAGAACCTGACGCCGCGCCAGGTCGAGTTCGGCAAGACCATCCATGCCGCCGGTACCGACCTGCTGCACTTGATCAGCGACATCCTCGACCTGTCCAAGATTGAATCGGGCACGGTCACCATCGACATCGAGGACATCGGTTTCAATCACCTGCGCGAGAACCTCGATCGCGGCTTCCGCCACGAAGCAGAGCGGCGCGGGCTGGAATTCGGCATCGAGATCGCGCCGGAGCTTGGGCCCAAACTGCGCTCGGATCCAAAGCGCCTGCAGCAGATCCTCAAGAACCTGCTGTCGAACGCGTTCAAGTTCACCGAACAGGGCAGCGTCTGGCTGCGCGCCCATGCCGCGACCCGCGGCTGGAGCGACAACCACCCGGTCCTGTCGACCAGCGCGGTCGTGCTGGCGATCGAGGTCAGCGACACCGGCATCGGCATCTCGCCGGACAAGCAGCGCATTGTCTTTGAAGCGTTCCAGCAGGCCGACGCCGGCACCTCGCGCAAGTACGGCGGCACCGGGCTTGGCCTGGCGATCAGTCGCGAGATCGCCGGTCTCCTCGGCGGAGAGCTGCGCCTGCACAGCGTGGAAGGCGAGGGCAGTACGTTCACCCTCTACCTGCCGCTGGCATACGCCGGTACCCGCGAGGCCACGACCGGCAGCCGTTCCGGCCATCTGCGCGCGGAACTGGCGGCCGGAGTGCCGAGCGATGCGAACGCCTCGAACGCCGAGGCAATCGACGACGACCGCCAGCTGCTCGACAGCCAGACACCGACCCTGCTGATCGTCGAGGACGACGTCCACTATGCGACGGTCCTTCGCGACCTCGCACGGTCGCGGGGGTTCCAGGTGCTGGTTGCCAATCGCGGCGCCGACGCCCTGCGACTGGTCCGCGAATACCGGCCCAGCGCGATCACCCTCGATATCTACCTGCCCGACATGCTCGGCTGGACCGTGCTCGCCCGCCTGAAACAAGATGCGTCGACCCGCCACATCCCGGTGCAGATCGTGACCATCGAGGAAAGCCGCCACCACAGCATCGAACGTGGTGCGTTCTCGTACATCTCCAAACCGTCGTCGACCGAAACCATTGCCGACGCGCTGCAACGGATCAAGGATTACACCGTGCCGCGGGTCAAGCGGCTGCTGGTCGTCGAAGACGATGCCGCCGAGCAGCTCAGCATCGTCGAACTGCTGCGCCACGACGACGTGGCGATCGACACCGTCGGCAGCGGCGAAGCGGCGCTGGATGCGCTGGCGAACGGACAGTACGACTGTGCGGTGCTGGACCTGCGACTGCCCGACATGAGCGGATTTGACCTGCTCGATCGCATCCACGACCTCGACCGCCTCAAGCACCTGCCGATCGTGGTGTTCACCGGCAAGGACCTGAGTGCCGAGGAAGACGAGCGCCTGCGCCGCGTCGCCAAGAGCGTCGTGCTCAAGGGCGTGGAGTCGCCGGAACGCCTGCTCGACGAGACCGCGCTGTTCCTGCATCGCGTCATCGCCAACCTGCCACCGGCCAAGCAACGCATGGTGCGCAGCCTGCACGAGTCCGACGAGGCACTGCGCGGCAAGAACGTGCTGGTTGTCGACGACGACATCCGCAACATCTTCGCGCTCTCCAGCGTGCTCGAACGCCATGGCATGACCGTGGCCACCGCCGGCAACGGCCGCGACGCGATCGCCAAGGTCGGGGACGGGTCGGAGCTCGACCTGGTGCTGATGGACATCATGATGCCGGGTCTCGATGGCTACGACACCATGCGCGCCATCCGCGCACAGCCCGACCGGCGCACGCTCCCGATCATCGCGCTGACGGCGAAGGCGATGAAGGGCGACCGCGAGAAATGCCTGGAGGCGGGAGCCTCGGACTACCTCGCCAAGCCGGTGGTGACCGATCAACTGCTGGGAGTGCTGCGGCAATGGCTCCAGCGCTGACCACGGCCGCACCCGCCCGGGCCAAGATCCTGCTGGTCGACGATCAGCCCGGTCGCCTGCTGACCTATCACGCGATCCTCGAGCCGCTGGAGGAGGACCTGGTCGATGCCCATTCCGGCCTCGACGCGCTGAGGCTGCTGATGCAGGACGAGTACGCCGTGATCCTGCTGGACGTGAACATGCCGGGCATGGACGGCTTCGAGACCGCGAGCCTGATCCACCAGCATCCGCGTTTCGAGAACACGCCGATCATCTTCGTTACGGCGGTCAATGTCAGTGACCTCGACCGACTGCGTGGCTACAAGCTGGGCGCGGTGGACTACATCATGGTGCCGGTCATCCCGGAGATCATGCGCAGCAAGGTCTCGGTGCTGGTCGAGCTGTATCGCAAGCGGCGCGAACTGCAGGTGCTCAATGACAGCCTGTCGGCGGCCAACCAGGCGCTGCAGCGTGAGAAGGCCCGCGAGCTGGAGGACCTCAACGCCTCGCTGCGCGTCGCCAACGAAGCGCTGGCGGCGCGGAACGACGAGCTGCTAGCGGAGAATGGCGAACGCCTGAAGGCCGAGGGACGGTTGCGCGAAGCCGACCAGCGCAAGAATGAGTTCCTCGCCACCCTGGCGCACGAACTTCGCAACCCGCTGGCGCCGCTGCAGAACGCGCTGGCCTTGCGGCGACTGGGTTCGCCCGGCGAAGACGATGCACTGCTGGTCGTGATGGAACGTCAGGTCGCCTTGCTGGTGAGGTTGATCGACGACCTGTTCGACATCGCCCGGATCTCGCGCGGCAAGCTCAACCTCAAGCGCAGCGATGTCGTCCTGCAGGATGCCATCTCGGTCGCCATCGACAGCGCACGGCCTTGGATCGAGCAGGGCAACCAGTCGTTCCATCTTGTTCTGCCCGATGAACCCATCTACCTCCACGCCGATCCGGCACGCCTGTCGCAGGTGTTCGCCAATCTGTTGAACAACGCGTCCAAGTACTCCGATGCGGGTGGCCGCATCGAGCTGGGCGCGCGGGTAGACGGCGACGAAGTCCAGGTGTGGGTGTCCGACGAGGGCATCGGCCTGGCGGCCGACCAGCTCGGCATGGTGTTCGACAGCTTCCATCAGGTCGATTCGACCGTGGAGCGCAGCCAGGGCGGCCTGGGAATCGGCCTGACCCTGGTCCAGCGGCTGGCGGAAATGCACGAAGGTCGCGTCGAAGTCAGCAGTGAGGGCCTGGGTCGTGGGTGCACGTTCCGCGTCCGCTTGCCCAAGGCGGCCACGGTCGCCGGACTCGCAGCCGCCACCGCGGCCGACGTTGTCCCGGCGGTCCAGGTGGCCGAGCCCTCTCAACCACGGCGCATGCTGGTAGTGGACGACAACCGCGATTCGGCCGACACCATGGCCGCGATGCTGCGGATGCTCGGGCAGGAAGCTCGGGCGATCTACGACCCGCACCAGGTGGATGAAGAACTGCGGACGTTCGCACCCGAAGTCATCTTCCTCGACGTCGGCATGCCCGGTCGCAGCGGCTATGACATCGCACGTTCCATTCGGGGCAGCGGGGCCGATGAACTGGTGATCGTTGCCGTCACCGGTTGGGGCCAGCCGGAGGACCGGCAGCGCACCGCGATCGCCGGCTTCGATCATCACCTGGTCAAGCCGCCGGATATCGCGGTCATCAAACAGATCTGCCAACAGCGCGGCCGACCGCGACGGACGGAGGACGGGCCATGAGTGGATCCACGCCGCCCTGGATGAGCAAATGGGCCCATGACCTGCGCGAACCGCTGTCGCCGATGCAGTCCGCGCTGTACCTGCTGCGGCACGGCGACAGCCAGGGCGCGGAGCGCGATGACCTGTTCGACCTGATCGACCGGCAGATCCGCCGACTGGTCTCGATGATCGACGAGGTCAACGACTGGGTACGCGCCGACCAGGGGCGCCTGCTCCACATCCGCGGTCCGGTCGACCTGATGCTGATCATCGAAGGCAGCCTCAACGCCGCCGGCCCGGGCATGCTGCCGGTGGAGTATCGCGATGGCGTCGAGGGCGCGCGCGTCAACGGCGATGCGCCCAGGCTGGCGAGCCTGTTCTCGACGATCTTCTGGCTGATGTCGTCGCCTGCGGTTGACGGTCGCGAAACGCCCGACGCACGCCTGACTGTTTCGCTCGATCGCCAGGCCGGTTCGGTCCACGTCGAGGGCAAGCTCAGCCGTGCGTTGGGGATCCGCGGATCACTGGCGGACCTGTTTGCCGAGCCGCAACCGGCTGCGATGGGCGATGGCATGGGCTTGCGCGCCCTCATCGCGATGGCCATCGCTCGCGGGCACGGGGGTGAGATCGTGCTCCGCGAGGAGGGGCCTGATGTGGTGCTTCACCTGACGCTGCCGCTGCTGGACGAGCAGGCCGCTTGAGTCGCGCTCACCGCAGGGTGCGGGGAACGAGCAGGTCGGACAGCCCGACCCGGTGCAGCATCTCCGCGCGAAGCCGGTCAGTCACGGTGAAGCCGACGTCGGCGCCGTCCGCGGCCGGGTCGACGTGTACGCGGAACGGCCGCTTTCCCACCGGCGTCGCCACCGCGTCGACGATTGCATCGGCAACGAGCGAGGCATCCGCGTCGACCGGCACGATCTCGGCAAAGGCCTGCTGCACCTGGCCGCCGAAACCCGCGTACGGGCCGGCGTCGTACTCGTCGGCGCGAGCCGCGTCGGCCGGCTGCCCGCTGTGGGCAAAGTGGTTGGTGCCGCTGGTGAACGCGCCCGGCACGATGATGGACGTCTCGATGCCCCAGCGCGACAACTCGCGTGCGTACTGCACCGCGATGGCGTCCATCGCCGCCTTGGCGCCGAAGTAAGGGGCCAGGTAGGGCGGCGTGCCGCCGGCCACGCTGCTGCTCGACACCCACACCACCAGGCCGCTGTGCCGCTGGCGCATGTGGGGCAGGGCGGCGCGATTGACGCGTTGCGTGCTCAGCACGTTGACGTCGTACATCTGGGCGTACTGTTCCGGCGTGAATGCCTCGGCCGGGCCGAACATCATGTGCCCGGCGTTGTGGATCAGCACGTCGATCCGGCCGGCGTCGGCGATCACCTGCGCGATGGCCTGGTCAACCGAGTCCTGCGATTGCACGTCCATCTCCACGGTACGCAGATCCACGCCGTGCTCCTTCGAGAACGCCTGCATCTGTTCGACGACAGCGGCGTTGCGGCCCGTGGTGTTGCGCATCGAGGCGTAGACGGTGTGGCCGGCGCGGGCCAGCGCTTCGGCGGTCAGGCGGCCAAAGCCGCTGGAGGCGCCGGTGATGACGATGACGTTATTCATGGTGTTCTCCGTGGCGCTCCCGGCGCGTTGCCGGAATGCGCTGTTGATGTGAGGCGTGGTGATCAGATGATTCCGCCATTGGCGCGCAGCACCTGGCCGTTGATCCAGGCACCATCGGCGCCTGCCAGGAAAGCCACGGCGGCGGCGATGTCGGCCGGTTCGCCCAGACGTTCCAGCGGTGCCTGCCGGGCCAGGCGGTCGATCACGTCCTGCGGCTTGCCGTCGAGGAACAGGCGCGTGGCCGTCGGGCCGGGTGCAACCGAGTTCACGGTGATGCTGCGGCCGCGCAGCTCCTTGGTGAGCACGTGACCCATCGCTTCGACCGCGGCCTTGGTGGCGGCATAGACCCCGTACGTTGCCGGTGTCAGCCCCACCACGCTGCTGGACAGGTTGATGATGCGGCCACCATCGCGCAGGCGACGGGCTGCTTCGCGAAGGGTGTTGAACGTGCCCTTGAGATTGACCGAAACCTGGCTGTCGAACAGCGCATCGTCGCTTTCGGCAAGCGTGGCCAGGCGCATGATCCCGGCGTTGTTGACGAGGACGTCGACGCCACCGAATGCGGCTTCGGCGGCGTCGAACATGCGGGCGACCGCGGCGGCCTCGGCGACATCGGCCTGGGCGCTGATGGCCTTACCGCCTGCCTTCTCGATCGTGCCGACGAGGGCTTCGGCTTCGCCCGGCGAGCCGGCGTAGTTGATGACGACGGTGAACCCGTCCGCGGCCAGTCGTTGGGCAATCGCGGCACCGATACCGCGCGAGGCACCGGTGATGAGGGCAGTCTTTTGGGTGGGGGTGGTCATGGCGGTCTCCAGGAGGGGCTTGGGGGCGCGCCGGGATCGGCGGCGTGGAGAGAGTCTGGCGGAGGGCTGTCCGGAGATAATCCACCGGAGATTGGTAGTACTGTTTCCCGTGGACGAACAATAGGAGTTGCCCCTGTGGACCGAATCGACGCCATGCGGCTATTCGTCAGGGTCGTGGAGCGCCGCAGCTTCACCCAGGCCGCGCACGACATGGACGTGCCGCGCTCGACCTGCACCAAGGTCATCCACGACCTCGAAGAACGTCTGGGCACGCGCCTGCTGCAGCGGACTACGCGGGTGGTGCGGGCAACGCTGGACGGTGAGGCCTACTACCGACGCTGCACGGGCATCCTCGATGACATCGAGGATGCCGACGGCGTCTTCCGCAATGCTGCGCCGAAGGGCCTGCTGCGGGTCGAAGTCCAGGGAACGATTGCCCGCCATTTCCTGATGCCGGCGTTGCCCGCATTCTTCGAACGCTACCCGGACATCGAGTTGTCGATCAGCGAAAGCGAGCGCTGGGTCGACCTGGTGCACGAGGGCGTGGACTGCGCCTTGCGCTATGGCCAGCTGCGCGACAGCGAACTGGTGGCGCGCCCGGTCGGCATGCTGGAGCGCCTGACGGTCGCCACCCCGGGCTACCTGGCGCGATTCGGCACGCCATCGTCCGTTGACGACCTCGATGGCCATCGCGTCGTCGGTCTACGATCGATTTCCACCGGCCACATCACGCCGATGGAGTTCGTCAGGGGAGCCGAGGCGCGAACGGTCTCGTTACCGTGCATCCTGTCGGTGACGGGCACGGAGAGCTATCTGGCCGGCATCCGACTCGGGCTGGGCATGGCGCAGGTGCCCCGGTTCCATATCGAGGAAGAACTTCGCAGCGGGGCGCTGGTGCAGATCCTGGCCGGTATGCCGCCGCCGTCGGCCCCGGTATCGCTGCTGTATTCGCGCACGCGCCAGCTGTCGCCACGTGTGCGGGTGTTCCTGGACTGGGCCGCGCGCGAGTTCGCCATGCGGTTGGGAGGCGACGCAGCCCAGGCCGTTGGCTGACGTGCGCGAAGGTCAGCCGGCCGCGTCCACCAGCATTGCGTTGAGGGACAGCCAGGCCAGGGCCTCGGCTACGGCGTCCGACGCCGAGCGGGCAACGTCCTTCGCGTCTTCAATGACTTCGTCGCCACGCTTGAAGGTGAACCGCTGTTCGACCACGGCCGCGACAAGGGCAGCGACGAGTGCGTCGTGATCATTGCGACCGTCCAGCAACGGAATCAGGAACGATGCCGTCAGTGTCGGGTCGGGGGACTGGTGCCATTCGTTGAACAGCTTGACCGGCGCGTCGCCGCCCATGGCCGCCAACTGGCGAAGGGCTGGCCGCACCTTCGGCCGCGCTGCGATGCCGGGCTCGAGCTGCATCGGGTCCCGTCGGCTTTGAACGGCATTGGCGATGATCAGCGAGCTGACGAACGCAAGCAGATCATCCTTGCCTTGCTCGCGATCGGGGGCCACGGCCTGTGCGATCCGCACCAGCGTCGCCACCGGTACGGTGCCTGGCCAAGCGTTGTTGAGCGCGGCGATGGCCGCCTGCGTGACCGCACCGGAAGCCGTAACCGAATGCCCCCGGGGCGACGACCAGGCCGTGCCGTCATCGGAGGTCGGCGTATAGCGGCCGGCGACATGCAACCGCTCGATGCGCGCCGGATCGAACTGGTAGCGGATCTTGCCGGCGTTGTCCGGATGGACCAGCAGCGTCTGCCGGAACGTGCGGTTGCTGAGGAAGTCGATCAGCTGTTCCAGCCGGACCTGGTCGCCACCGCACTCGGCGAGCAGCAACTGTCCCTGCGATGCACCGTAGTTGTTCGCGAACATCGAACTGACATGCGCTTCCGCCAGGTATTCCAGGCCGTGTCGCCGCGCCGCCGCCATGAAGTCGCGGAAGTAGCAGGGCGCGTTGCACACCTCGAGGAACTCGTGGGTGAGGTAGTACGCATGCCCATGGCGGATCGTGTCGATGTTCTCGGCCATGATCTTGGCCATCACGCCGTCCCTGGGCGCCATCTCGTGCAGGAAGTCGATCATGCCGCGTGCATAGGCGAGTCGTTCGCCGGCACCGGCGCGGCCATCGGCGCGCAGCATCATCGCGTCGCGCACGACTTCCTTGGCCTTCCAGCCGGGGTAGGTGTTGTAGCTGACGTAGGCGAGTCCGTCCGGTGCAAGGCATTGCCTCGACACACGCAGGATCGCGTCCTGAACCTCCGGCGGAACCCAGCTGTAGACGCCGTGGCAGATGATGTAGTCGAACTCGCCCAGGCTCGGGCCGAGGTCGGAGATGCTGGCCTGGAGCAGGCGCAGGTTGTCCAGGCCCATCGCCGCGACAACACGCTGTCCTGCCTCCACCTGCACCTGTGACAAGTCGACGCCGATCACCTGCGCGCTTGGATGGCGCGCGGCGAATGGAATCACGTTGCCTCCGGCGGCGCAGCCCAGTTCAAGGACGCGGGCACGATCGACGGCGGGTGCATCGAGACCGAACAGCCAGGCCGCCGTGCGCAGTTGTTCCGGCGCGGTTACCGCGAATGCCGCGGACACGTAGGGGAGCTCGTCGTAGGTCCTGCCGATGCGTTGCGTAAGCGTGGTCATCCGTGAAGAGGCGCTGTGATGGCCACCCAGCATAGGCGGCGCCCACGGACGTCCGTGTCTAGCGGCGATGCGAAAATGCCTCGGCTCGCTGCGAATGTTTCTCTGCCTCTACTTCGCCTTCGGCGACGGCGCCAAGCCGGCGAACATGGTGTGGAGTCCCGGCGCTTTGATGGGACCTCCACGGGGGCATATGATCAGCGCAGATCAGGCACCGGTTCGCGTGGTCCAGACCTGCAGGACCGCCGGAACGGGCAGCGCCGCCGTCGACAAAAGGGGACCCGCGCTTGAACCGATCCATCAGTGTGTTGCTTGCAGCTTCCCTGCTCGTGCTGGCGTCGCAGGCCGATGCCGCGAAGTTGCCTTCCGGCGCCGACATCGATGCCGAGGTCGCTCGGCTTATGGCTGCCTCGAATGCCAACGGCATGGCGGTCGCGGTGATCGACGAGGGGCGCGTGGTGCATGCAAAGGCCTACGGCAAACGCAATGCCGCGGGCGATCGGCTGCAGACCGATACCGTGATGTACGGCGCTTCGCTGACCAAGGTCGCGTTCGCCTACACGGTCATGCAGCTGGAGGAGGAGGGCGTGATCGGCCTGGACCGGCCGATAGCGGAATATCTGGCCAAGCCGCTTCCCGAGTATCCGCCGGAGTCGAAGTACGGCCCGTACCAGGACCTGGCCGGTGATGAGCGCTGGCGACAGCTCACGCCACGCATCCTGCTGACGCACAGCTCGGGGTTTGCCAACTTCGCGTTCCTGGAGCCCGACGAGAAGCTGCGCATCCACTTCGCGCCGGGCAATCGCTATGCGTACTCGGGGGAGGGGCTGATCCTGTTGCAGTTCGTGCTCGAGCGCGGGCTGGGCCTTGACGTCGGCAAGGAGATGCAGCGCCGTGTGTTCGACCGCTTCGGCATGCGCAACACCAGCATGATGTGGCGGCCGGACTTCGCCGCCAATCTCGCCGACGGTTGGCGCGCCGATGGCGCCGTCGAGCCGCACGACGAGCGCAGCAGGGTGCGGGCGGCCGGCTCGATGGACACGACCATTGCCGACATGGCGCGGTTCGCGGCCGGCTACATCAACGGCGAAGGACTGGGCAGGAAGGCCGCAACCGCGCTGACGACGCCTCAGCTACCGATCACCACCGCCTCGCAATTCCCGACGCTTCAGGACGAACTTCCGCCCGCACAGCGACGCAAGGATCTCGCCGCCGGCCTGGGCGTGGTGGTGTTCCGCGGTGACCAGGGGCCCGGATTCTTCAAGGGCGGGCATGACGATGCCACCGCCAACACGTTCGTCTGTGTGAAGCAGGGCAAGCGGTGCGTGCTGATTCTGGCCAACGACGTGCGCGCCGAGCGCGCGTTTCCCCGCCTGGTCGCTTACGTGCTCGGCGATACCGGCGTGCCGTGGACGTGGGAGTACGGCGGCATGCAGTTCATCGAGTGAGATTGCAGCGCGGCCGGAAGCCGCAGGAGACGGGTCATGAAACGGATGTGGACCATCATCGCGGTGCGCGATGTCTACCTCAGCCTGGAGTGGTATCAGGCGCTGCTTGGCCTGACGCCGAGCACTCCGCATCACGACTATTTCGGTCAGGTCGTGGACGATGACGGCACGGTGTTGCTCTGCCTGCACCGATGGGGCGACCACGATCACCCCACTTTGACGAGTCCCGCAAACGTGCTCCCGGGCAATGGGCTGCTGCTGTTCCTGCGCGTCGATGATTTTGACGAGACGCTGTCAAGGGCGCGGGAACTCAGGCACCAGCTGGAGGAGGAGCCTCACCTGAATCCCGGCACGCGAACCCTGGAATTCTCGCTGCTGGATCCTGATGGCTATTTTGTTTCCATCAGCGCCCTGGATGGGGCCTGAGAGCGAGCCTGGGTCGCCAACACGACAGGCGTGGATGGCTTGCGTGACCGCAAGCCATCCCGCCCCACGAAGTGGCCGTTAGGGACGCGTGAGCTGCGACGAGGCGGCCGGCCCGGAGGCCGGCGCCTTGCATTACCGCATCACGGCGACGGCGCGTCGTCCGTGAAGCGCTCGTGCAGCTTTACCGGTTCAACCTTGGCCTGCGCGCGCTTGCGGATCCACAGGTTGATCATCTCCACGAACACCGAGAAGGCCATGGCGGCATAGATGTAGCCCTTCGGAATGTGCTGGCCGAAACCATCGGCGATCAGCACCAGGCCGATCATGATCAGGAAGCTCAGCGCCAGGATCTTCACGGTCGGGTGGCGTTCGACGAACTCGCCAATCGGTCGGGCAAACATCAGCATGAAGGCGATCGAGATCAGGATGGCGGTGACCATGACCCAGCGCTCGTCGACCATGCCCACGGCGGTGATGATCGAGTCGAGCGAGAACACGATGTCCAGCACCATGATCTGGGCGATGACGCTGGCGAACGTGGCCGTCACCGCGCCGGTGCTGACGTGCTCGCTGGCGCCTTCCAGCTTCTGGTGGATCTCGTGCGTGGCCTTGCCGATCAGGAACAGGCCGCCGCCGATGAGGATGAGGTCACGCCAGGAGAACTCGTTGCCCAGCACCGAAAACAGCGGCGCGGTCAGGCTGACGATCCAGGCGATGGCGAGGAGCAGGCCGAGTCGGGTCACCGCGGCCAGGGTGATGCCGAGGCGGCGCGCCTTGTCGCGTTGCTCTGGCGGCAGCTTTCCGGCCAGGATCGAGATGAAGATGATGTTGTCGATGCCGAGCACAAGTTCGAGTGCGGTCAGCGTGGCCAGTGCGATCCAGATCTCGGGATTCAGTAGGGCGTCCATTGGGGTCTCGTAGGAAGGGCAGGGTGGCCGTGGGCCGTTGGGTGGCCGAACCTGACCGCAGGCACACGAAGCCGGCCGCGAGCGGCGGGGCGAGGTAATGGGCGGCGGAGGTTTGCGGCGGTGGAAGGCCACGACGCCTGTGCATCCGATGGACGCACCTTCGCCGTGGGACGGCGAAGGTCTTGCTCACAGACCGCCTCAGGCGACCTGCTGCTGCACCGGGGACGAATCCCGTAATGACGGTGTCAGCATGTGGGAGCTACTCCCCTTCGAGCGGGATAGTAAAGCATCGGCAGAGCCCGTGGGGCACAAACCGGCCGCGCCCGGCTCACTGGACCCGTTGGGAAACGTTGATCGCGTTCCACTCCCAGGTCTTCCCCTCATCGGTGGAGAAGGCCTGGCTCCAGATCGGAAGGCGCGGGTTCCGGACGTCCCATCGGAACACCACGATGATCTTCCTGCCCTTGTAGGTGTCCCTGGCAAAGAAGTGGCCTACCTTGTTTTCGAACGACCCCACGACAGGCGGGTCCAGGCGTCCTGAGTTGCCGTCCGCCCAGTAGATGCTCCACAGCCGGGTCGCTGGATCGAATAGACGCAACGCCACGCCTTCGTACGGTTTCCCCGCTGACTGCTCGGTGTACTTGTCGATATTGCCCAGGCCGTCGAGGATCTGGTGCATCTCCACGCGAGATTCGAAGCCGACCCATTCCGTAGAGCCGGTGAGCCGGGACTTCAGCTTCCGGTTCCTGAGCTTCCAGTTGCCGACGAGGTAGTCGAAGTCGTTCCGCGAGGACGTTGCAGACGGCGTGATGAGGAGCGCTCCGTTGCCGTCGAAATGCAACTGCGGGACCGACAGCGTAGTGTCGGGCACCAGGGCGGGGTCCACGTGCGGCGCGGCACTGCAGACGATGGGCAGTGCGGCAAGCGCCATCAGGAGGCACATGCACGCATGCAGCCAGTGGCGTACACGACGGCCCTTTGGGGAGTGCATTGCCTGCATGGCATCTACCGTCATGTCTCGTCCTCCCGGAGGTCCGGCGCGATATCAGACACCAGCCCCGTTGCGAAGGTGTGAAGAGGCCGCTTTGCGGTGCCCAGTGCTAATGTCCGCCTTTCGACCCGGGCGGCCAACCAGCCCACGTCCAGGAGGACACGATGCGACCCCTTCGGTATTCCATAAACGTCACGCTGGATGGGTGTGTCGATCATCGCGCCGGCATTGCAAACCAAGAGCTGCATCGGCACCACGCCAGGAACCTCGACAAAGCCGACGCGCTTCTGTGTGGCCGGGTGATCTACGAGATGATGGAGTCAGCATGGCGGGAGCCGGGACAGACAGGCGTCGTGCCTGATTGGGCGGAACCGTGGGTGATGCCCTTCGCCCGTACGATCCACGCGGCCAAGAAGTACGTCGTCTCAAGCACCCTGGATCGGCTGGACTGGAATGCGGAACTCGTGCGCGGCGACCTCAAGGAGGCCGTTCAACAGCTCAAGCGCGAACCGGGCAAGGGGCTGCTGTTGGGGGGCGTGACGCTGCCGTTGGCATTGGCGGAGATGGGATTGATCGACGAGTACGAGTTCGTGGTGCAACCCAGGCTGGCGGGCCATGGGCCGACGCTGCTCGCGGGCCTGTCGAAGCATGTCGACTTGAAGCTCGTGAGCCGGCTGGATCTGGACTGCGGTGCGGTGGTGATGCGGTTTGCGCCATTGCCATTTGTTGTAGCCTAAGCGGCCGTAAACCCAGCCAATGCCCATGGATACGCGCCATTTGAACCGCGTTTTCGAGAGCCTGCAGGGCGCCTCGGTTCTCTTGCGGGCAGTCCCGGGATTTCCGGTTGTGGCCATGACCCGACAACTGCGGGGCATCTCGGTGGACCCGGGTAACGCCTTGGGCCGTCCGTATTTCGAACTGTTTCCCGAATCCCCGCAGGCGCCGGGAAGCGTTGCCGCGCTTACGGCATCTTTCCAGCGCGTGATCCGGACCCGCTCGACCGACATCCACGCGCAGCGATTCGACATCCTTGATCCTTCCACCGGCCAGTTCGCCGAGCGTTACTGGTCAGCGATCAACAGTCCGATCCTCAATGACGCCGGCGAGGTGGAGTACATCCTCCATCAGGCGGAAGACGCGGAGATCGAGCGGGGTCATGGGTCGATGGCCCTGGATGCGATGACAGCGCAGTCCGAACACCGGCGTCGCATCTACGAAACCGCGCTCAACAACACGCCGGATTTCGTCTATATCTTCGGCATCGACCATCGCGCCATTTACGCAAACGACTCGCTGCTCAAGGTCTGGGGTGTCGAGGACGTACGCGGCAAAACCTGGGTGGAGCTGGGCTACGAACAGTGGCATGCAGACATGCACGACCGCGAGCTGGCCCAGGTCATCGCGACCAGGGCGCCGATCCGTGGCGAGATCCCGTTCACGGGCACCAACGGTCGCCGCATCTACGACTACATCTTCGCCCCCGTGTTCGATGCTTCCGGCAATGTGGTGGCGGTGGCGGGCACGACGCGGGACGTCACCGATCGCCAGGCGGCCGAACAGATCGTTCGCGAGCATGCAGATCGCCTGGCCGAGGCCGATCGCGCCAAGGACGAGTTCCTGGCGACGCTGTCCCACGAGCTTCGCAATCCGCTGGCGCCTTTGCGTAACGGAATTCAGATTCTCCGTCACACCACCAGCGCCGACAGCCCGCATGTCCAGATCCACGCGGTCCTGGAGCGACAGGTCGATCACCTCGTGCGCCTCGTCGACGACCTGATGGACGTGTCCCGCATCACCCGCGGCAACGTCTCCCTGCAGCTCGAGCCGGTCGAGCTGAAGACGGTCGTGGAAAGTGCCGTGGAAGCGGTGCGGCCTGAGATCGACGCCGGCGACCATCGGCTGTCCATCGAGCTGCCGGAATCGTCGCTGGTACTGCAGGCCGATCGCGTTCGCCTGGCGCAGATCCTGACCAACCTGCTCAACAATGCCGCGAAGTACTCGGAGCCTGGCACCGACATTGCGCTACGTGCCCTGGTGGGCGATGGCGAGCTGCTGCTCGCAGTGAGCGACACTGGCATGGGCATGGAGCCCTCGGAGATCCCGCACCTGTTCGAAATGTTCACCCGCGGAGGGCGAGGGCGGTCGTCCAACCAGGAAGGGCTGGGTATCGGCCTGGCACTGTCGCGCCGTCTGGCGGCTCTCCACGGTGGCTCGATCGATGGATCCAGCGGCGGTCCGGGCAAGGGAAGCACCTTCACCCTGCGACTGCCGGTACCCGACAGCGCCGAAGGTGCGTTGACCGGCGCGAGTCGCACGGACGCCAATCTTCGCCTTGGCCTTCGACTGCTGCTCGCGGACGACGATGTCGATGCTGGCAACAGCCTTGCAGAAGTGTTGCGCCTGTCTGGCGCCGAGGTGCACTTCGTCGACAACGGCGCCGACGTCCTGGCGCAGTTCGAACGCATTGACCCGGATGTCGTGATTCTCGACATCGGCATGCCCCGCATGACCGGCTACGAAGTTGCCTGTGCCCTCCGGGCGCGTGGGGTGGACGTGCCGCTCATCGCATTGACCGGCTGGGGCCAGCCCGCCGACCGCGAGCGGGCGTTTGCCGCGGGGTTTGACCATCACCTGGTCAAGCCCATCGCGATCCCCACGCTGGTCAGTCTGCTTGCGTCGTTGGAGAGCTCCGATCGGCGTTCCGACAAGTCGGACGCGAACCTGGCTCAACCTGCCGGCTGAGGCAACTGCGTCGCGCAGGCAACAAGTCCATCCGAATAGTGGGGGCGGGAATGCTTACTGGTCGATGCTTGTGCGGCGCAGCCCGGTACCAGTCGACGGGCCCCGCGTTGTTTTCCGTCATCTGCCATTGCCGCGACTGTCAGCGTGCCTCTGGAAGTGGTGGTGTTCCCGTGTTGGGCGTACCCAAACTGTCATTCACCTCTGCCGGGCCGATAAAGCAGTCGCGTACGCTGGGTGGAAGCGGGCACACTGCCGTCCGCAACTTCTGCATGGAGTGCGGCAGCCTGTTGTTTGGCACGCCGGAGTCGGCGCCCGACCTGGTGACCATCTACGCGGGAAGCCTGGATGATCCCGCAACATTCGAGCCCAGCGAAGCGTTGTTCGTAGGGCAGCGTCCGGCGTGGGCCAGGTTGGCGTTATGTTTGGTGGAGCACCAGTCGTTCCCCGGGGTTCAGTAAGGGAAAAGCAGGGGACATGGCAATCAATGGCAAATTGATACACCGGTTGGGGTTCGCGGTTCTTCTTGCGGCCTTCTGTCATGTTGTGGCAGCCGGCCCGGGACGAACGGGAGAAGGTCCGCAGGTACGCGCCGCCACGGTCGCAGTCGATGACTGGCATGATGTGCCGGGAGGGTCGTGGACCCCCGGGTTGCCAGACATTGAAGCCGCGAAAGCGCAGATCGAGCCGTATGTCCGGCGGCAGGCTCAGTTGAGCCATCAAACACTTCCCCCTTGGGACAGTTACACCTTCCAGTACCAAGGGCAAGACTTTCAAGGGCGGAAGATCATTTACGTCAATGCATTCTGCAACGACCATTTCGTGAACCCTGCCGGCACCGGAATGGTCGTGGTCTTCGATGGCGGCCCGTGCTTTTTCCAAGCCTTCTGGGATCCGTTGAACAAGATCTTCCTGACCGTGCTCTTCAATGGCCAGGCATAGCTCGACGAACAGTGGCGCCTGCATGCTGACGGGTGCATGGGCGGTTGACGGATAGAATCGGTCACTGGGACCATCGGCTTCCGCCTCGTGGGGCATGATCAATGGAGGTCTTGTGACAGTCGACGTGGAGGTCCGCCGGGCAAGAGTCGGCGATGAGGATGCTTTGTCGCTGGTCGGCCAGGCGACATTCCTCGAAACGTTCTCGGGCGTTCTTGACGGGACTGCGATCACGGAGCACTGCCGCAAGGCACATTCGCCGTCGCAATACCTGCATTGGCTAGGCGACCCGCGATCGGCGGTCTGGCTTGCGGGTGCCGTGCCGGGCCATGCTCCGGTCGGCTACGTTGTCGTTGCGGTGCCTGACCTCCCAGGGGCCAACCCAGCCGACGATCTCGAGCTCAAGCGCATCTATCTGCTGGGGCGGTACCAGGGGGGCGGCCTGGGCAAGCGACTACTGCGGCAGGCGGTCGAGCACGCCGAGGGTGCGGGAGCAACCCGACTGCTGCTGGGTGTCTATGCCGGGAACCATTCTGCAATCGCCTTCTATAAGAAGCAGGGATTCACGCACGTCGCCGATCGGCAGTTCGTGGTGGGGGGAACCGCCTACGATGATCATGTGATGAGTCTGCAAGTGGGCAGATGATCGTTCGGATGATGTCCGCTTCCGACTTGTTGCGGACATCGCCAATCGCAGTCCATCCCGTCTAAATATGGCCGGAGCGAGGCGACAGCCGCGTTGGAATAGATGCTGCAGCTGAACAGGCGGCCATGCTCCCTCGCGCCAGACAATTCGTCCCATTCCTGCGGGCCAGTCTCATGGCCACGCTCCTGCTCGGGTTGGCGACGCAGCCGATCCTGATTGCGGTCGGGCAGGTGCACGAGATCGAGCATGCCGCTTTCGGCTTGGATGACCATGACCATGGTTCGGAGGGCGATCACCATGATGGCGCTCCTTGCGACCATCATCCCGGTCACGCAACAGGTACGCACAGCCTCATGCATCACCAGTCGGTGGTGGTGGTAGCGGTCGTTCCTTCCGTTGGCGCTCTGTGCGGTTTTGTCGCGACGTCGCCAACGATCTTCAACCCGCTCCAGCGCATCGTCCCAACGGGAGGATGCGGCCTGCCTTTCCGTCCTCCTATCGCCTGATAGGTCCCAGCGCCACCGATCGACGGAGTTTCGAACTCGGCGCGTTCGGCAGATGCTGAAGCCGTGCATGAACGTGCGCGTGGCTCGGCCTGCCGACCAACTCCCGAGCGTGAAACCGCGGGCGTCATCGTGACGTTCGAATCGGTGGCCATCTCCCGAATCTGGACGATGGACACCCATGAACACGCATCCGAAAGGGTCGCTTGCGCCCCAGTTGCTGCCAATCGGTCGCTGGGTCTGGCAGCGGCTGCCGGCGCGCTTGCTTGCCAGCAGGCCCATGCGCAGGTTGAACAGGGAAATCTACGATCGCTACGTACGGCACACTGAGCGCTACCAGACCCATTTCACATGGTTCGTACGCAATCCCCCACAGCTTGCGCTGATAACGGATCTGATCTTCAGCTCGCGGCCCGCAGGTACCACGCTGCGCGTCATGTCTGTGGGCTGCAGTGTCGGCGCCGAGCTCTATTCTTTGCTGTGGCTGATTCGCCGGGTGCAACCTGACATTTCAATCGACGCGAGAGGCATCGACATCGTGCCTGATGCAGTGGCATCAGCGCGACAAGCGACCTATCGGCTTGAGCTTCCATCGTCATGCGGTGGCACCTTGCGGATCGAGGGCAGGAATGTGTTGTCGACATCCGCCGAAGCGATCGGCGAGATATTCGAGGTCCGCTCTAACGGGGTGTATGTGGTCAGGGATGCCATTCGCGCCGGTTCTACCTGGTATGTCGGCAATGCAGCTGATCCTGCCCTGCGCGACGCACATGGACTGCAGGACGTCGTGCTGGCCTGCAACTTTCTCGGGCCGATGGAGCCGGGCATGGCGGACTCATGCCTTCGCAATGTTGCGGCGCTTGTGATCCCGGGTGGCTATCTCGTAGTAGACGGTGTTGACCTGGGTGTGAAGGCGCGAGTCCTGAAGCAGTTGGGGTTCGTACCTATCACGGAAGACGCGCAATGCATCCACGAAGCGGACCCGACCAAGCGGGATTGGCCATGGTCAAGATGGTCGCTGGAGCCCTTTGACGACTCCCGGGCTGACTGGCCTTATCGATATGTGACCATCTTCCAGCGTCCATGCCGTTGGATTGTTCACGACGGGCTTGCCGGTCGTCCGTGGCCGCCCTGAAGTTTGAGTCGCCTGATCCATTGGATTAGACCCGCAACTGGCATTCAGCAGGCGGCTATTGGACTCCGGCCCGGCGCCCCCATCTCGGTGGGGCGTTCCAATCCGCCCCGGAGAGCCCCATGAGCGACTACCGCAAGAGCCCCGAAGCCGTCGACAAGCTGACGCCCGAGCAGTACCGGGTGACGCAGGAGGGCGCCACGGAGCGTCCCGGCACGGGCGAGTATCTGAACAACGAGCGCCCCGGGATCTACGTCGACATCGTGTCCGGCGAGCCGCTGTTCGCCTCGTCGGCCAAGTTCGAGTCCGGCTGCGGCTGGCCCAGCTTCACCAAGCCGATCGGGCCGGCCTTCGTCAGTGAGCTGCGCGACACCTCGCACGGGATGATCCGTACCGAGGTGCGCTCTACGCACGGCGACAGCCACCTGGGCCACGTGTTCGACGATGGCCCGCGCGATCGCGGCGGGCTGCGTTACTGCATCAACTCGGCGTCACTGCGCTTCATTCCGCGCGAGGAAATGGAGGCCGCCGGCTACGGGGAGTGGATCGACCAGGTCGAAGACGTGCGATGACGGTGGCGCCGACGTCGTGACCCGTAAACGGGTCGCGACTCAGGCGGCTTCGGCCATTTCTTCGGCGAGCGAACGCCAGCGGGGCAGGCGGTCCAGCTGGCCGACCGTGCGCAGGTAGCCTTCGTCGACGTAGGTGCCGTTGACGATCGCCGCCGCCACGTGCACCGCGCCTGCCACCCAGAAGCCGCCGCGAAGGCGGGCCGGATTCTGGTGGAACGCCACGGCTTCCACGATCGGCGAGGGCAGTCCCCACAAGCCCAGCAGGTAGGCACCGGCGACGCCGTGCGGGGTGACGGTACCGTCGCCGTCGCCGCTCGGCATCGGCGGCAGCAGCAGGCCGACTTCGGCCAGCAGCCCGGCGGTGGAAGCCAGCTCGGCGCTCGGACCGGCCAGCAGGCGTCCGGCCAGTTGCGAGATGCGCAGGGCGCGGTCACGCATTGCATCCGCGTCGGCCGAGCTCGCGCCGGCAGAGAACACTTCGTTGGCCAACACCAGTTGCAGCAGCGCGTTCTGGCCCAGGCGCGTGACCGCGGTACGCAGGTCGCTGATCTCGCGACCACCGGAGTAGTACGCGGAGTTGGTCAGGCGCAGCACCTTGGCGGCAACGGCCGGGTCCTTCGCCACGGCTTCAACGACGCGCGCGGAGCTGGTTTCGGGGTCGCGCAACAGGCGCGTCAGCGCCAGGTACTGGCGCGGCGCGGCGGGCAGCGAACCGAGCCGGCCGATGGCGGTTTTCAGTGACTGGTCGGACAGCAGCGTGCGCAGCTCGATCACGCTCTCGACCGCTTCGATCAGGGCCAGTGCCTCGAGCGGTTCCGGCAGCACGCGGTGGCTGACTTCCAGTGCCTCCATTGCATCTTCATCGCTGCTGCTGTCCATCAGCAGGATGCGGACGGCATCGGGATGGCGCTTGCGCAACTGGCCGAGCAGGGTACGGCCATGGCTCGAGCCGACGCGCGAGGCGCAGACGAGAACATCCGGATCCCATTCGCCGGTCAGCGCGACCTCGGCGCGGTCGGTCCAGACAATGCGCCAGTCCAGGCCCTGGTCCTTCAGTTCGTCTTCGATCTGCGCGGCATGGCCGCCGTCATCGCTCACCACGAGAATAAACACCGGGCAGTCTTCCGTCGCTCGTTGCAGTTGCATCGACTAACGGCAGGGCAACTGCATCCTGAAGGGCGGGAGCCGGAAAGATGCGGGAAGTGCCAACCCACGCACAATTTGGGGGCGGGCCGTCTATCCCGGGACGCGCATGGGCAGGGTGGCGCGGATGCACGAGCCGCGGCCTTCGCCGGTTTCGATCTCGAGCGTGCCGCCGACCTGTTGTGCCCGTTCGCGCATCGTCACCAGACCCAGGCCATGCACGCCGCCGTTGACGAAACCGCCGCCATCGTCGGCGATCGACAGGCGCAGCATGCCTTCCTCCGCGTCGACGTCGAGTGTCAGCGTGACCCGGGTCGCGGCCGCATGCCGCAGTACATTGGTCAGCGCCTCCTGCGCGATGCGGAAGCAGGCGAGCTCGACTTCCGGGTCCGGCCGCCACGGCAGGGACGCAAGGGCGAGGTCCAGGGTCGGCTGACCCGATCGGAACAGCTTGTCGGCCTGCCAGCGCAGCGCGGTCTCCAGTCCCAGCGTGTCCAGCTGCGGCGGACGCAGCAGGAGCGACAGGTTGCGCAGCTTGGCGACGGTCTGGTCGGTCGTGGCGATGATCTCCGACAGGATCTCGTCGCGCCGCGCGGGGTCGTCGTCGGTCTGCACGGCCATCGCGCCCAGCTTGATGGCGGTGATCGCCTGGCCAATGTCGTCGTGCAATTCGCGCGAAAGCGTGCGGCGCTCGTCTTCCTGCACGGTCAGCAGGCGCCGCGTCACCGCCTGCAATTCCTCGCGCAGGTGGCGCTGCTGCTGCAGGCTGAGGTTGACTTCGCCATAGGCCTCGTGGGCACGCGCGGCCAGCTGGTTCATGGCGTCGGCCAGTGGCGCCAGTTCGCGCGGCACGGTGTGGGGCTCGACCGGCGCGGAGGCACGGTCCAGCGCGAAACGCTGCATGCGATCGAGCAGGTCGTGGACGCTGCCGCCCAGGCGCTTCATCTGCATGCGCACGATCGTCAGCACGCCCGCCAACACCAGGGCCAGCAGGCCCAGAATGACCAGCGTGTTGCGGCGGAGCTCGGCGGCGACCACCCGGTCGGGCACCAGCAGCAGCAAACGCCAGCCCACCTGCAGGGGCACGGCGCGGGCGTAGGCATCGCCACCGTCGCGCAGGACGCCGCGCAGCCGTTGCATCTTCGTGCGGTCGCTGGAGCGCTGCAGCGACAGGATCGCGCGGTCGCGGTCGGTGGCACCCAACACATCCAGCGAGCGGTAGGGCAGGCCATCGCTGGCATGCACCACGGTGTGGTCGCGATCGAGCAACAGCACCTCGAATCCGCGTGCCTGCAGCCAATGGCTGCGCAGCGCCGCGAACGCCTCCACCTGGATGGCACCCTGGATCACGCCGCCGAAACGTCCATTGGCAAACAGGGGCGCCGACACCGCGACCATCGGCGCCCGGCCCAGGTAGCGGCCGCGGATCGCGTTGGAGACGTAGGCGCGACCGCTGCTGCGCGGTTCGGTGAAATAGCGCCGGTCTGCGATCGAGACGTCGCCGCGACCGGACAGTTCGGGCTGGATGACGCGGACCTTGCCGGCGCCGTCGGCGACCAGCAGGGAAGCGAAGTCGGGGTAGTGGCGATGGATGCGCACCAGGTCGTCTGCCCAGGCGTTGTCGTCATCGAGGTTGCCGGCGGCGCTGCGGCGCTCGGCCAGCAGCTGGATCGGAACCAGGTGCAGTTGCAGGAAGCTGTCGACATCGTGGCCGGTTGTCTCGGCCACCGCTTCCAGGTGGGTCCCGAACTGCTCGCGGGTGGCGGTGGCGCGCTGCCAGAGGATCAGCCCGGCAAGCACCAACACCGGTACCACGACCGCGACCAGCAGCAACCGGGAGAACTCACGCAGCAAGCCCCGGCCTGGCGGGGTGGTTGCTGGGGGAGCGGCGACGGGCATGGGACAAAGCTACCTGCCGATACGGCCACCCCGCAATGCCGGATTCGCTCCGGCCCGCGGGGCCGCTCTCAGAACAGTTCCACGCTGCCGGCGTCCATCGACTGCTGCATGACGGGCTTGTGCGGCGGGCGCTCCCACTCGCCGCGCATCTGCGCGACGCGCTGGCCGAGCTGGCCCAGGGCCTGGCGGATCTCGTTGCCACCGGCGCCGCTGCGATGCAGGAGCTCCTGCAGGGCGGTGGCTTCGCGATTGATCGCGCCCAGGCGCTCCAGGTGCACGTTGGCGGCGGTCAGGGCCTGGGTGGCGATGTCCTCGAACTGCAGGGAGCGCACGGCCTCGGCCACCGAGCCGTCAATGGCGCGGCCGCATTCGGCGATCTCGCGCATGCCGTTGCCCAGCCCGCGGTTGATGCCGTCGACGCGCTCGAGCATCGCGGCCGCTTCGGCACGGGCCCCGCGACTGCGGTCGAGGTCGCGCGAGGCCATCTGGCTGACGGTGTCGCGGACCCTGGCGATCGAATCCTTGGAGCTGTGGGCGAGCTTGCGGATCTGTTCGTTGAAGGCGGTCGAGCGCTCGGAAAGGTTGCGGACCTCGTCGGCGACCACCGCGAAGCCGCGGCCTGCCTCACCGGCGCGGGCGGCTTCGATGGCCGCATTGAGCGCGAGCAGGTTGGTCTGGTCGGCGATCGACTTGACGTCTTCAAGCAACGCGAAGATGCCGTCGAGATGGCCCGCCATCGCGTCGATGTGGGTCACCGTGGCGCTGCTCTGGCCGCTCACGGCCTCCAGCGCCTCGACCAGCTGCTCCATCTGCTGGCTGGCCTGCAGGGCGAAGCGCGAGACGTCGACGCCACCGCTGCTTTCGCCATCACCGGTGCGGTCAATGATGCGCGCGACCACATCGCCCTGTTGGCGCGACTTGCGGTTCACCGCCTCGAAGCTTCCGCCGAGCCGGGCGACCGACTCGCGGATCAGCTCGCGGGTACGCTCGATCTCGGTGCGGGACCCCTGGACCTCGGCGCCGACAAAGTTGCGCAGCTCATCGAGCAGGCGGATCTGCTCACCCATCATCGCGCCGTTGCGGCCGCCCGGTCTCAGGATGCTCCAGGCGAAGCCGAGCCAGGCCAGTGTCATCGCCACCAGCGCACCCCAGCGCACGGGCGCGGGAAGGGCGAAAGCTTCGGTGACAATCAGGGTGAAGGTGAGCGCCAGCGGCGCTGCGATGCGAATCAGTACGCGCGAATCCATCATCGGTCTCGTCGGGGGCGGTCTACGTTAGATAACGGCCGCTCGGCAGCGCGCTTGAGTCGTTCGGCGCAGTGCAGAGCAGGTGATGTGCAATGTGTTGCAACGGCAGGACTTCGACGACGGCAAACAGCGCAACGGCGGCCCCCGGCATGCCCCAGACGACGCTGCTGGCTTCGTCCTGGGCGAACGTCATGCCGCCGGCCTTTCGCAGCGCAAGCATGCCGCGTGCGCCGTCGTCGCCCATTCCGGTCAGCAACGCGGCGCTGGCGTTGGCGCCGGCGTGCTCTGCGACCGATTCGAACAGGGCATCGACGCTGGGGCGGTGGCGGCGCACGGGTTCGTCGTCACCCAGACGGCATTGCCAGCGTGCACCGCTGCGATGGACGCGCAGATGGCGTCCACCCGGTGCAACGTAGGCGTGGCCGGCAAGGAGCGGCTGATCGTGCTCGACATGCACCACGGTCATGCGGCTATGTCGGTTGAGACGCTCGGCGAATGCACCGCTGAAGGCTGCAGGAATGTGCTGGGCAATGACGATCGCCGGCGCATCGGCCGGCATGCGCGCCAGCACTTCCCGGATTGCCTCGGTGCCGCCGGTGGAGGCGCCGATCGCGAGCAGCCGGTCGGTGGTGCGATAGCCGATCG
The DNA here is from genome assembly GCA_036524915.1 of Lysobacter sp. GTDB lineage: Bacteria > Pseudomonadota > Gammaproteobacteria > Xanthomonadales > Xanthomonadaceae > Lysobacter_J. Next base: position 70,081 of record DATDBI010000290.1, read on the forward strand.
ACTGCAGTTCAGGCACGGGCGGCTGGGCGCCAACGACGGGCGCGATGCGCGCTCGCGCCGCCTGCCGGATCTTCTCGACCAGCACCGCGGCGTAATCGCTGAAACCACGGACCACGTCGATCTTCGGCTTGGCGATGAAGTCGACCGCGCCCAGCGCCAGCGCATCGAGCGTGACCTGTGCGCCGCGTTCGGTGAGGGTGGAGACCATCACCACCGGCATCGGCCGCAGCCGCATCAGATTGCGCAGGAAGGTCAGGCCGTCCATCCGCGGCATCTCGACGTCGAGCGTCAGCACGTCCGGGTTGAGCTGCTTGATCTTCTCGCGCGCGATGTAGGGATCGGCGGCGGTACCAACGATTTCGATGCCCTCGGCGTCGCCCAGCAGCTGCGTCATCAATTGCCGCACCAGGGCCGAATCGTCGACCACCAGCACGCGGATCGGGCGGTTCGGCATCAGAACAACTCCACGCCGCCGCTGCGCACCTTGGCGCCGGTGAGGCGGCCGTAGTAGGCACGCTCGACATCGGCGATACCGTCATCGCGCGTCGTCGGCAGGCGCTTGACCAGGGTTCGTCCGGTCTGAGCGAAGAAGCACACCTTGCGCGGGTGGATGTCGCCCAGGTCCTGCGCCAGCACCGGGATCCGTTCGGCCGCCAGATACTCGAGCACGAAGCGCGCGTTGCGCGTGCCGACCGGATCGCTGTAGAAGCCGCTGAGCACGTTGCCGCCGCCAAACACCTTGGCCTGCAGCCGCGAGCGGCGCGCACCGCGCTTGAGCAGGTCGTTGATGAGCAGCTCCATCGCGTGCACGCCATAGCGCGAGCAGACCGCATCGCTGTCGCCACCGGGAAGCATGAAGTGGTTCATGCCGCCGACCGCCAGGGCGCTGTCGAACAGGCAGGCCGCCACGCACGACCCGAGCAGGGTGACCAGCGCGACCGGCCGATCGGTGACGACGTAGTCGGCCGGCAGCAGCTTGATCGCTTCGGTCTGAAGCACCGGGTCGAAGTAGCTGCCCGGGGCGAGGGTGGCGGCCGGCAGCGCGCTCATGGGTGCCCTGTCTGATGGGTGGCACGGTAGGTGGTGCGGCCGCACGGCACGACCAGGTCCTGGGCGTGGGAGAAGCTCTCCGAGTGGCCGGCGTACAGCAGCCCGCCGGTGCCGAGCAATGGTGCGATCCGCTGCAGCACCTGGTATTGCGTGGGCTTGTCGAAATAGATCATCACGTTGCGGCAGAACACCGCGCTGAAGCCGCCGCGCAGTCCGTAGTCGTCGGCGAGCAGATTGAGCGGTCGGAACGTTATCAGTGCCTGCAGCTCGGGCTTGACCCGGCACAGTTCAGAATTGGGGCCGCTGCCGCGCTGGAAGAAACGCCGACGCCGCTCCGGTGACAGCGCTGCGATCCGTTCGACCGGGTAGACGCCGGTGGCGGCGGTCTGCAACACGTTGGTGTCGATGTCGGTGGCGAGGATGCGCACCGGCGGCGTCATCGTGCCGAATGTCTCGCAGGCGGTGATCGCCAGCGAGTAGGGCTCCTCGCCGGTCGAAGCGGCGCAGCACCAGAGCGTCTGTTCGCCAGGTGCGGTACGGGAGGCGGCAGATGAACGAAGGTGCTCAGCGAGCGCATCGAAGTGATAGGCCTCGCGGAAGAACGAGGTGAGGTTGGTCGTGAGCGCGTTGACGAAGGCCTGCGACTCCGCGTCGGGGTTACGTTCGACCAGGTCGAGATAGTCGGAGAACCGATCCATCCCCAGCGAGCGCACGCGCCGCGCCAGGCGGCTGTAGACCATGTCGCGCTTGTGCGGTCCGAGGTGGATTCCGGCGTGATCGCGGATCAGCCGGCAGACCCGGCGGAAGTCGCGCTCGTCGAAGACGAATGCGCGCTCGTCACGGCTGCCGGCATCAAGGCTGCGGCGTTCATGGGGGCGCGGACTGATCATGGGGTATGGCTCGGGCCTTGGTCGATCGCCGGATTGGCGGTCGCATCGAACGGGTGCATCAGGACAGGTGGCAGATGCGTGGCAGAACCGTCACGGCGGCGCGGCGGAGGGGCCGCGCCGCCGGAGCGATCAGAATTCCTGCCAGTGCGCGTCGTTGCCGTTGACGACCGCGCCGTTGATGGCGGTGCCGTTGCTGCGCGGCTTGCGGACCGGCTTGGCGCGCGCCGCCATGTTCACCGGGGCGGACCGGTGCGCCGGCGCCGGGGCGGCGACCGCAACCATGGCCGGTGCACGCGGCACGGCGACGGCACTGCCGCTGCTCGAAGCCAGGCGGAACACCGCCACCGTCTGCACCAGCTGCTCGGACTGCTGCTCCAGGCTGCGTGCGGCGGCGGAGGCTTCCTCGACCAGCGCGGCGTTCTGCTGGGTGCCTTCGTCCATCTGGGTGACGGCCTGGTTGACCTGCTCGATGCCGGTGGACTGCTCGAGCGATGCGGCGGTGATGTCGGCGATGATGTCGGTCACGCGCTTCACGCTGGTGACGATCTCGCCCATCGTGCGGCCGGCCTGGTCGACCAGGGTCGAGCCT
>DATDBI010000291.1:0-5826 GCA_036524915.1 Lysobacter sp.
ATCAATCGCCGACGCCAACGACGAAGCGCAATTCGCCGAGCTTTATACCCAGGGCGAGCTGACCCAGCGCGCTTGGAAACATCACGTCCAGGTCATGAACGAAGGCCCGGGTCACGTCCCCATGCACATGATTCGGGAGAACATGGAGAAGCAACTCGAGTGGTGCGGCGAAGCGCCGTTCTACACCCTCGGCCCGCTCACCACTGATATCGCGCCCGGCTACGACCACATCACCAGCGCCATCGGCGCGGCGATGATCGGCTGGTATGGCACTGCGATGCTCTGCTACGTGACGCCGAAGGAGCACCTCGGTCTGCCGAACAAGGCGGACGTGAAGGACGGCATCATGGCGTACAAGGTCGCCGCGCACGCAGCCGACCTCGCAAAAGGGCATCCGGGCGCGCAGATCCGCGACAACGCGCTGTCGAAGGCGCGCTTCGAGTTCCGCTGGGAGGACCAGTTCAACCTTGGCCTGGATCCGGAGCGTGCCCGCGAGTACCACGACGAGACGCTGCCCAAGGATGCGCACAAGGTCGCGCACTTCTGCTCGATGTGCGGCCCGCACTTCTGCTCGATGAAGATCACCCAGGACGTGCGCGACTACGCCAAGGAGCACGGCGTCGACGAGCAGGCCGCGCTGGACGAAGGCATGGCCGAGAAGTCGGCGGAGTTCCTCGCCCAGGGCGCGCAGGTCTACCGCAAGGCCTGATCGCCGGACCGCGCCGCGCCTTGCCCCGTGGCGGCGCGGTCGGTTTGGGCTACGCTCTGCCGCAACCACACGGACCGGGTGAGCAGATGGGCGAGACCCGCATTGGCTGGATGCGCTGGCGCGTCAAGGCGCGCCGCAATCCTTCGGCGTTCCTGCTGGCCGCGCAGCTGCTGAGCCTGGTGCTGTACCCGCTGTTCGACGAGATGCGGGCCGGGCGCGTGCTGTTCGGCGCGTTCGGCGTGGTGGTGATGGTGCTGGCGGTGCTGGTGGTCAACTACAGCCCGGCCAAGAACTGGATCGCCTGGGTACTGGCCGCGCCGGCGGTGCTGCTGTCGATCATTGCGGTGATCCTCGACGACCACTCGCTGGTGACGGTATCCGCCTCGCTGGAGGCCCTGTTGTACCTCTATACCGCCTGCAGCCTGATCAGCTACATGCTGGGCGATCACAAGGTGACCAGCGATGAGCTGTTCGCCGCCGGCGCCACCTTCACCCTGCTGGCGTGGGGATTCGCCTACGCGTACTTCGTCTGCCAGGCGCTGTACCCGGGGAGCTTCACCGGTGCGGTCAACCCGGGCCACCCGCGGACGTGGCTGGAGCTGCTGTTCCTGAGCTTCACGACGCTGTCGGCCACGGGCCTGGGCGATGTGCTTCCGCTGTCGTCGCCGGCGCGGGTACTGGTGATGCTGGAGCAGTTTGCCGGGGTGACCTACATCGCGGTGGTGGTGTCGCGCCTGATCGGGCTGACCATCCTGCGCAAGTAGGGCGACCAAAAAAAACGCGCCGAAGCGCGAATTGTGGAACGTAGATTTCTGTTGGACGTCGGCGAGAGAGGGCCTGGAGCCACCCCGGAATCATGGGGTTAAGCCTGCAAGACGTTAGAATGTCTCCCTGAGTTGCGCTTTCCCGATCGCGCCCGGGCTATTTGCCGCATTGGTCGACTGGATAGATCCAGACCTCCGGCACATGACGTCCGTTCAGGTTGCTGCCCACCATTTCGGATCCATGCCCCGACCCACCGAGCCAATATCGCTGCCGCTTCCGTCCGATCGGATGCGCGTGGGCGATTGTCTGGTGGACGTCCTGCTGCGTGAAATCCGTGCGCCGGCCAAGCGTCGGCCGCTGCGCATCACGCCCAAATCCATGGCAGTCCTGCTGGTTCTCATCGAGCAGGCCGGGCGGGTGGTCAGTCGCGATGCCCTGATGGCCGAGGTCTGGCCCGACACGTTGCCGACGAACGATGTGGTCACCCAGGCCATCACCCAGCTGCGCAAGGCGTTCGACGACGAGCGCGGCAATCCGCGCTACATCGAGACGATCGCCAAGAACGGCTACCGGCTGCTGGCGCCGATCGAGTGGCTCTATTCGCAGGGCTCGGACTCGAACGAGGCCCAGGCCGACGCGCGCTGGGCCGACCCGTCGCGTACCACGTCGAAGTACCCCGCGATCGCGCCGGCCGACCCCACCGAACCGCTGGCACCCGTGCCGTTTCCGGCGTCGTCGATGCCGCGTGGCAACTGGAGCTCGATAGTCGCGGTCGTTGCCACCGTGTCGGTGCTGGTGGCGGCGCTGCTGGGCTGGGCGTTGTTCCGCAGCAGTGACGGCACGCGCAACGGCGCGGCCGCGACGACGCCGTCGATCTCGCACGGACTGCGCAGCGAGCGGCCGTACCGGTTGATCACGTCGATGCCCGGTTTCGAGTTGTCGCCGACCCTGTCGCCCGACGCCGGCATGGTCGCCTACGTGGCCATCCCCGAGGGCCAGCGCGCGACCTCGATCATGGTCCAGACCACCGAGCAGACACAGCCTCGCCTGTTGACCCGGCCGCCCGAAGGCGCCGACGACAGCGCTCCGGCGTGGTCGCCGGATGGCCGCTGGGTTGCCTTCATCCGTATCGCCGGGAACGTCTGCAGCATCCGCGTCGTCACCCCCAACGCGCGCGGCGAACACGAAGTGGGCGAATGCGACTACCGCAGTCCGCCCACCTTCGACTGGACGCCCGATGGCAACGGCCTGCTGTTCGGCGGGATGCCCGGTGACCGTGGCAGCCTTGGCCTGCGCCTGCTGGACCTCGACAGCGGGGCCTGGCGCGCACTCGACTACGACCATGATCCGGACGATCTCGATTCGACGCCGCGCTACTCGCCCGACGGCAAGTGGATCGTGTTCGTCCGCAACGCCCCCCTGGGCGACTTCTGGCGGATCCCGGCCGGCGGCGGAAAGACAGAGCGCCTGAGCCGCCTGCGCGCCGACATGCGTGGCTGGGACTGGCTGCCCAGCGGCCAGGCGCTGTTGTTCAGTGTGATGGTCGATGGCAACTACCGGATATTCAGGCTGGACACCGCGACCGGGGAAACGCGCCCGATGGGACTGGATGACGCGCAGTCGCCGGTCACGGCGACGGCCCGCCGGGCGATGGCCTTCGTCCAGCGCCGACCCTTCTTTGGTCTCTACCGCGTCGCGTTGGCGCACCAGGGGCAGGGCAGTGTCCACGTGGTCGAGCCGCTGTTCGCATCCACTTCGAGCGACGTGTTGCCGACCATCGCGCCGGACGGCCGCCAGCTGGCCTTCGTGTCCGACCGCTCCGGCAGCAACGGTCTGTGGTGGGGCGATCTGACCCAGCCCGACACGCTGCGGATGATGGGTGGGGTCAGGCCGGGCACGCGCTACGCGCCGTCATGGTCGGGCGACAGCACGCGGATGCTGGTGACCGGGGTCGACGGCGGAGGTCTCAGCGTCCTGCAGGAGGTCACCCCGGCCAGCGGCCGTGTCGTCCGCCTCGAGCTGCCCGAGCCCGATCCCCTGCAAGCCCGGTACACGGGCGACCCGAACCGGCTGCTGGTGCTGTCGGCCAACGACGACGGCCATCCGCAGTTGCGCCTGTACGACCGCAGCCAGAAACCGTGGCGCTCGCTGGCGCGGATCGGCGGCGTCTCCAATTTCCAGGTGGACCGGGAGCGGAACCGGATCCTCTTCACCCGCCTCACCGAGGGCGGGCTGTGGCAGGCCGACCTCGACCTGACCGCCGCCAGCGTCGCCCGCATCGACGAGTCCGAGCCGACCTCCGACCGGTACCGCCTGTGGGCGGTGGCGCCTGACGGCGAGGTCCGTTACCTGGAACAACTGCAGGGCTGTGCGGCGAGCCTGCGCCGGATCCTGACGACCGATGAAGCGACCTTGCCGAGCAGCTGCCTGGACCAGACCCGACGCTCGGCAATCAACGGTTTCAGCCTCGGCGGCACGCGCGGTGATGTGGCCTACGTCTCACTTATCGAGTGGGACGGTGCCGATATCGGTTACATGGACCTGCCGGAAGAACCGAAAGCTTTCGTACCCGGTTGGATCAACTGATTGATCCGAAAGGACAAGTTCCTTTCGGAACTCCTTCGTCAGAGGCTTCGTTGCGAATTCGTATAAGTCTCCGCCAACTTTCCTGATGTGAAACCCCGTCTCAGGCAAATCCATTAACCATTCTCGGCACATGAGGTGGACCAAATGGAGCAAGTGCAATGGGCGGACCGCGGGCAGCTGCTGCAGCTCGATACGCCGGAAGGCGCGGTTCAAGGTGGTTGCATCGGCGTTTCCCGTCTCGGCAGCGTGCAGGTCGCGGGCGGATTCTCGATCTGGGTGCAGATGCACGGCAGCTCGTGGGTCGAGGCGAAGGAAGGCAAGTTCCGGCTTCGTCGGGGTGACTGGATCGCCTTCGAGAAGGACTCCAAGCCGACCGTCCAGGCCGACCGCTTCGGTGTCTGCGTGGGTCTCACGCTCTCCGGAGATGCGCTCCGCGAGATGACCCGGTTCGCCGATCGCGGGCTCTACGCCGGCCGCGGCAACATGCCGCGTCGCGATGCCCGGATCGCCCTGCGCCTGTGGCGCGAGGCCGCCGCCCGCCTGGCCGAGGCACCCTCGGCGTCGTTCGATACCACCGCGCTGCGCCCGATCCTGCTGCACCTGGCCGGCGTCCAGCGCGAGCTCGCCGCCCGCATTCCGCGCTGCCCGGGTCGTTCGCGCAGCCGCAAGCGCCAGGTCTTCGGCCGCCTCCAGCGTGCCCGCCTGTACCTGGAAGGCAACTGCGACCGCGTCGTGCGCATCAGCGAACTGGCCGAGTTGACCAGCTTCTCCAGCTGGTACTTCTCCAAGACCTTCCACAGTCTTTATGAGGAAAGCCCGCAGGCGGCTTCGGCGCGCATGCGCCTGGAACACGCGGCCGACCTGCTGACCAGCACCTCGATGATGATCGGTGAGGTCGCCGCGGCCAGCGGATTCGACAACTGCTGCAGCTTCGCCCGTGCCTTCCGTGCCCGCTTCGGCCAGTCGGCAACCCGCTACCGCAGCGCGGCGGTGTCCCTGAGGCCGGCTCCGGTGAAGGCGATCGCTGGCGCCCGCAAGGGTGCCGAGCGCACCGGTACCTGACCAAAGTATCGGGTCCTTGCCTGTGACCTTGCCGGAATCCGGCGAGGTCGCAGGGGCATTACCTAGTTTCGATCGAGCGCCCGGCTGACTGTTCGCCGCTGGTCCTCGCGGCGCCCGTGCGGCGCCCATTCCGATCCCGACGACCCACTCCCGGCGATGCAACGGCAGGCGCCGCGGCCGCGTGTCGCTTGTGCAAAACAACGGCGCCCTCGCACCGCCGCCAACGACGGCCGGCCACGCGGCGACGGCGCGGCGGCTGCCGCCCAGCAGACCCTCCCCGGACGGCGGCAGTGTCCTCGAGGACCGACTCAGCAAAGTCTCTCAGCGCTCGCCGCAAAGCGGTAGAGCCCACCGGAACGTAAGTTTGATCGGCGTTTAACACGCTCATAACAGTTATCTGGAGAGAGATAAATGAACCATCGCAATCTGCGCACCGCGATGCGCGTCGGCATGCTGCCGGCAGGCATCGCGATCGCACTGGCGCCGGCATTTGCCAGCGCGCAGGAAGCTGCAGCCGAGGGCGCCACCACCCTCGACCGCATCGAGGTCACCGGCTCGCGCATCCGCGGCGCCGACATGGAGACCCAGCAGCCGATCATCACGCTGAGCCGCCAGGACATCGAAAAGCAGGGCTTCACGTCGGTTGCCGACGTCCTGCAGAACCTGACCTCGGCCGGTTCCCCGGCGATCTCGCGCTCCAACGC
>DATDBI010000292.1:0-11373 GCA_036524915.1 Lysobacter sp.
ATAGAAGAAGTTGTCCTTCGTCGTCAGCATCATCGCGCCGTCGATGAGCATCAGGTTGCCCCAGTCGGTGCTCTCGAAGATCTCGATCTTCTGGAACGGCGACTGCACCTCGTCCAGCTTGCGGGTGATGCGATAGCCGATGGCCGAGCCGGTCGGCTCGAAATTCTCGTAATGCCAGGAGGTGTTGCTGCTCATGCCGGTTCGTCCCAGGGAGGTGGCCGCGCCGCAAGCGTAATGGCCGTCGATGACGGTCCGGATCGCCGGGCGGGCGGGAGAGGGGGCGGCATTGTAGCGGACCGGACGTAACCCTCCGTGGTGGCGGGATGCAGCGGTCATGCCGCCCGTTCAGGCGATGCGAAGGCGGGCCGGGCGGGGGGCTGTAGAATGCGCGTCCCCCACCTCCGCCGGTAGCTACGCCGATGTCCGACTGGTCGCTCGATCAGGCCCGCAAGACCTACTCGATCCCGCATTGGTCCGAGGGCTATTTCGACGTCAACGCCGCCGGCCAGATCGTGGTGCATCCGCGTGGCGTGCAGGGGCCGGTCGTGGTCCTGCCCGAAGTCGTCGATGCCGCCCGCGCCAACGGCGCCAAGTTGCCGATGCTGGTGCGCTTCCCGGACATCCTCGGCGACCGCTTGGGCAAGCTGCAGGCCGCCTTCGCCCAGGCCCAGTCCGAGTGGGACTACGCCGGTGGCTACACCGCGGTGTACCCGATCAAGGTCAACCAGCATTTCGGCGTCGCCGGCACGCTGGCCTCGCACCACGGCGACGGTTTCGGCCTGGAGGCCGGCAGCAAGCCGGAGCTGATGGCCGTACTGGCCCTGTCGCGCCCGGGCGGGCTGATCGTCTGCAACGGCTACAAAGATCGCGAGTACATCCGCCTGGCGCTGATCGGCCGCAAGCTGGGGCTTGAGACCTTCATCGTCATCGAGAAGCCGTCCGAGCTGGCGCTGGTGATGGAGGAGGCCCGCGACCTGGGCGTGAAACCGGGCCTGGGGGTGCGCATGCGCCTGGCCTCGCTGGGCGCCGGCAAGTGGCAGAACAGCGGCGGCGACAAGGCCAAGTTCGGTCTGTCGCCGCGCCAGGTGCTGGACCTGTGGAAGAACCTGCGCGACTCGGGCATGAGCGACTGCCTGCAGCTGCTGCACTTCCACATGGGCTCGCAGATCTCCAACGTCCGCGACATCGCCAACGGCATGCGCGAGGCGACCCGCTACTTCGTCGAGCTGTCCAAGCTGGGCGCGAAGATCCGCTACATGGACGTCGGCGGCGGCCTGGGCATCGACTACGAAGGCACGCGTTCGCGTGGCTACTGCTCAATCAACTACGGCGTGCACCAGTACGCCAGCAACATCGTCCAGCCGCTGGCCGAAGCATGCACCGAGCACGGCCTGCACGCGCCGCGCATCGTCACCGAGTGCGGGCGCGCGATGACCGCGCACCATGCCGTGCTGGTGGCCAACGTGTCCGAAGTCGAGGAAGCGCCGGAAGGCCGCATCCCCGACGAGCACGACGACGAGCCGGCCGTGATCCGCCACCTGCGCGAGATCCATGCCGAACTCGATCAGCGCCCGGCGGTGGAGCTGTTCCACGAGGCCCAGCACCACCATAGCGAGGGCCTGTCGCTGTACGCGCTCGGCCAGATCGACCTGGTGCACCGTGCGCGCATCGACGATCTGTTCTATGCCATCGCCCACGCCGTGCGAAAGCGCCTGAGCTTCGACGAGAAGAGCCATCGCGAGCTGCTCGACGAACTCAACGACCGCCTGGTCGACAAGTACTTCGTCAACTTCAGCGTGTTCGAATCGATTCCGGATGTGTGGGCCATCGACCAGGTGTTCCCGATCGTACCGATCGAGCGCCTGGACGAGGCGCCCACGCGCCGCGGCATCCTCGCCGACATGACCTGCGACTCCGACGGTACGGTCAAGACCTACGTCGAGAACGAAGGCCTGGACACCTCGATGCCGCTGCACGCACCGCGCGCCGGCGAGAGCTACCGCCTCGCCTTCTTCCTGGTCGGCGCCTACCAGGAGATCCTGGGCGACATCCACAACCTGTTCGGCGACACCGATGCGGTGGAAGTCCGCGTCGACGACCAGGCCGGCTACCAGCTCACCCAGCAGCGCCGCGGCGACACCACCGATGTCATGCTCGACTACGTCGGCTACAAGCTGTCGGACCTGCGGGCTGCCTACAAAGGCATGGTCGCGGCCGCGGGCCTGCCGGCCGAAGAAGCCGCGCGCATGGACGAGGCACTGGAGACCGGCCTGACCGGCTACACCTATCTCGACGACACGCCGCTGGCGTAGGCGTCACCGGAAACGAACACGACTCCGCGCCCCAGGCGCGGACAGCAGCGGTCCCCGCGCGGCGGCGGATCGCGTTCTCATGCAGGAAGGTGGCAGCAACCGCTGCCCCGCCTGCCACCAAGCGGACTATGAATACGATGAAAGTTGGACTGATTGGCCTGGGTGCGATGGGCGCGCCGATGGCGCGTTACGTGCACAGCAAGGGTCTGCTCACCGCCGTGGGCAACCGCACGCAGGCCAAGGCCGATGCGATGGCAGCGGAACTGTCCGTGCGCGCGGCGCGCTCGGCGGCGAACTTCGCCGATTGCGATGTGGTGGTGCTGTGCGTTTCGCTCGACGCCGACGTGCTCGAGAACGTCGCCGCGCTGGCCGAAGTGCTCAAGCCCGGCGCGGTCGTGATCGATCACTCCACCGTGGCGGTGGAAACCGCGCGCCGCTGCGCGGCGATGCTCGGCGCGCACAACATCGCCTTCCTCGATGCGCCGGTGTCCGGCGGCGTCGAAGGCGCGCGCAACGGCAAGCTGTCGGTGATGGTAGGCGGTGACTCGGAAGTGGTCGACAACATGCGCCCGGTCATCGAGTGCTATGCCGCGCGCGTCACCCACATGGGTGCGACCGGCGCCGGCCAGGCGACCAAGGCGGTCAACCAGGTGCTCGTTGCCGGCATCAACGAAGCCGTCAGCGAAGGCCTGGCCCTGGGCGAAAAGCTGGGGCTGAATCCGGACAAGCTGCTGCCCACGCTGCTTGCCGGCGCTGCCAGCAACTGGTTCCTCGAGAAACGCGGCGCGACCATGATGCGCGACGAATTCGCACCGGGCTTCAAGTGCGCGCACATGCTCAAGGACCTGCGCATCGTGCAGTCAATCGCACGCGATGCCGGTTTGCGCCTGCCGACCGTCGAACAGGCGCTGGCCGACTACGCCGAACTCATCGAGCACGGCCAGGGCGAGGCCGACACGTCGGCGCTGATCACCCTCAAGCGCGGCGGCTGACCTTCGCCAGCCATTGCGGACCGTACTGGGCGCCCAGGCGCGCGCCCAGTACCGCGACGGCGAGCGAGAGCAGCATCGCCATCGCATTGAACTTGAGCACCAGCAGCAGCGGCATGGTCGGCGACGCCGCCAGCACGGCCACGCTGGTCACCCACACGGCGGCCATCAACACGGCGGCGAGCCCGGCAAAACGCGCACCGGCGATTGCACCGCCGGTGGCCATTGCCACCAGCACGCCCAGCAGATCGAGCAGGGGCAGGTCGCCCAGCGGCGTCCGGATTGCCTGGTTGAGGCGCGCGTCGAACACGATCGTGATCAGGGCAAACAGCACCAGCAGGCCCAAGGCCGCGATGCAGCCCCACAGAATGCGCTTGTCCATGACGTCCCCCTGAAAGATCGGGGCAAGTCTAGCCGTCGTTGCGCCGCAGCGCGGTGACCGCGGTCGCAGAGGTACTACAACCAGCCCCGGTTGCCCGGGCCGGCGGTACGGCCGCGTTACTTGACCTTGATCGCCATCGCCGGCAGCCCGCCGCTGGCGAGCTTGCGCTTGGCGTCGGCCAGGTCGCTGGCGGTGCCGTAAGGTCCCATCCGCACGCGGTACACGGTCGAGCCTTTGATGCTGGCCGCTTCCACCCGCGCGCTCAGGCCGAGCAGCGCGATCTTTGCCTTCATCTCCTCGGCCTGGCCGGAGGCCTGGAACGCGCCCGCCTGGAGCAGGTAGCGCGTGCCGTCGTCGACGGCGGCCGGGGCAGGCGTGGCGGCGGTGGCGGTGGTCGCCACCGGGGCCGCAGAGGGCGCGGACGGGGTCACGGCCGCAGTTGCCGCGGGGGCGCTCTCGACCGGCTTGGGCAGCGCCGCGGCCGTCGTGCTGGCCGGCTTGTCCGCTGCAGCGTCGTCATCGTCAGGCTGCTGCTTCGCCTTCTGGCGCGCGGCCTCGCGCTTGGCTTCGGCCTGTTCGCTGGCGGCCAGCTCGGCGTCCGACATCGGCACTTCCTTGCCTGGCAGCAGGGTGTAGAAGTCGTAGTCGGTGTCCTTCTTGCCCTTGTCCTTGCCGTCGCCATCCTCGGCGCCGCGCCGGGGCTTGTCCGCGGTTTCGCCGCTGTCGCCGTCGCTGGCGATGGCATCATCCTCGCCACTGGAACCGGCGGCAGGCTTTGCATCCGGGTTCGGCTGCGGACGGAAGAAGCCGTCGCCGCCGGACTTGAGGTATTTCGGTGCGACCAGGATCACCACGACCGCCAGCAGGATGCCCAGGACCATCCATGCCCATCCCGGCAAGCCGCCGCCATTTCCCTGGTTGCGCTTTGCCTGTGTCTTGCCGCGTCGTGCTGCCACTTACATCACCTCGGGGGCGCTGACGCCCAGTAGTTCGAGACCGTTGGCCAGGACCTGGCGCGTCGCCATCGCCAGCACCAGTCGTGCATCGCGGGTGTTGGCGTCGTCGACCAGGAACTGGTGGTCGTTGTAGTACGTCTGGAAGGTCTGTGCCAGTTCGAGCAGGTAGACGGCGATCTGGTGCGGTTCGAGGTCGCGGCCGGCGCTCTCGACCACGTCGCTGTAACGCAGCAGGGTCGACACGAGTTCGCGCGCCGGGGCGTCGTCGAGGTCCAGCGGCTGCGCCAGGCCGTTGGCCTGGTCGTAGCCCAGGCCGCGCTCCTTGAGCTGGCGGACCAGGCCACACATGCGCGCATGCGAGACCTGCACGTAATAGACCGGGTTGTCGAGCGATTGGCTGCGGGCGAAGTCGATGTCGAAGGTCAGCTGCGAATCGGGCTTGCGCGCGATCAGGAACCAGCGCGTGGCATCGCGGCCGGCCTCGTCGATCAGGTCGCGCAGGGTCACGTAGCTGCCGGCACGCTTGGACAGCTTCACTTCCTCGCCGCCGCGCATCACCGTGACCATCTGGTGCAGCACGTACTCCGGCCAGCCCGGCGGGATGCCGCAGTCCAGCGCCTGCAGGCCCGCACGGACGCGGGCGAGGCTGCCGTGGTGGTCGGCGCCCAGTTCGGTGATCGCGCGCTCGTAGCCGCGCTGCCACTTCGACAGGTGGTAGGCCACGTCGGGCAGGAAGTAGGTGTAGGTGCCGTCGGACTTGCGCATGACGCGGTCCTTGTCGTCACCAAAGTCGGTGCTGCGCAGCCACAGCGCGCCGCCTTCCTCGTAGGTGTGGCCGTGCTTGACCAGCTCGCGCACGGTCTCCTCGACCTTGCCGTCGGAGTACAGCGACGACTCGAGGAAGTAGACGTCGAAGCCGACGCCGTATGCAGCCAGGTCGAGGTTTTGTTCGCGACGCAGGTAGGCGACGGCGAAGCGGCGGATCGCGTCGAGATCGTCGGGATTCTTCTCGCCGGTGACGGCATGGCCGTCGACTTCGACGCTGGCGCCGTCAAGGTAGGCCTGGGCGACGTCCTTGATGTAGTCGCCGCGGTAGCCGTCTTCCGGCCAGCCGGCGTCGTCCGGACCCTTGCCCTGTGCGCGCGCCTGTACCGAGATGGCCAGGTTGTTGATCTGCGCGCCGGCGTCGTTGTAGTAGAACTCGCGCGCCACGTCCCAGCCGTTGGCATCGAGCACGCGTGCGACACAGTCGCCGATGACCGCGGCGCGGCCGTGGCCGACATGCAGCGGGCCGGTCGGGTTGGCCGAGACGAACTCGACGCCGGCGCGGTGGCCCTTGCCAGTGGCATTGCGGCCGTAGCGGGCGCCCTGCGTGAAGACCTCGCCGATGCGTTCGCGCCACGCGCCTTCGGCGACATGGAAATTGATGAAGCCCGGACCGGCAATCTCGACTTTCGCCACTTCGGCGCTGGCCGGCAATGCGTCGACCAGCGCCTGCGCGATCGCGCGCGGGTTGGACTTGGCCGGCTTGGCCAGCAGCATCGCCGCGTTGGTCGAGAAATCCCCCTGCGCGTGGCTCTTGGGGCGCTCGATCACGAACTCGGGCGTGGCCAGATCGGCCGGCAGGGTGCCGGCGGCGCGGAGGGCGTCGATGGCCTGCGCCACTAGGGTGCGGAGAGTGGCTTTCACGGGGGGTCTGCGGGTGTTGCGGGACCGGGGATTGTACGCGACGAGGCGGGGCGGGTTTGGGCCCGCCGGCCCTCACACCCAGCCGCGTGCGGCCATCGACACCGGCGGACCATCGGCAATCACGAAGTGGTCCAGCAGGCGCAGGTCGACCAGGGACAGGGCCTGCTTCAGCCGCGCGGTGAGGGCGCGGTCAGCGGCACTGGGTTCGGGATTCCCGCTCGGGTGGTTGTGGCCGACGATCAGCGCGGCGGCGTTGTGCGCAAGCGCGCGTCGGACTACTTCCCGCGGATGGACCTCCGCACCGTCGATCGTGCCCCGGAACATCTCCTCGAACGCCAGCGCCCGATGGCGGGTGTCGAGGAAAAGCACCGCGAAAACTTCGCGGGTCAGCCCGCGCAGGCGCTGGGCGAAATAGCGGCCGGCCGAGGCCGGGTCGTCCAGGGCGACGCCGCGCTCGAGGTCGGCTTCGAGGCGCCGATGGCCAAGCTCGAGTGCTGCCGCGAGCAGGCAGGCGCGGGCCGGGCCCAGGCCTGGCAACCGTGCCAACGCCGTTGGCGGCTGCTCGAGCAACGCCCGCAGCGGACCATGCGATTGCAGCAACTCGCGAGCCGTCGCGATGGCGTCGCGGCCGCGAAGTCCGGAGCCCAGGAAGATCGCCAGCAGTTCGGCATCGGACAGCACGCTGGCGCCGTGGGCGAGCAGGCGTTCGCGGGGGCGCTCGGTGCGGGGCCACTCGCGGATGTGCATGGGCGTCCTGCCTGACGGGAATCACGGGTTCGGTGGCCGGCCGCCGTGGGGCGAGGGGTTGCGTCCAGTGCCTGGACACAGCATCACGGTGACCGGCCACCTGGCGCTATTCGACTCCTCGAGGCTGCCCCACGCCGCCGGGCCGCGCCGTCCCTTCGGGTAAGCTAATGATCGAATTGTCGGTAGGTGGTTCCCAGAGATGACCGGACCCAGTGCCCTGCAAGGACACAAGATCCTGCTCTGCGTCTGCGGCGGCATCGCCGCCTACAAGTCCGCCGAGCTGGTGCGGCGCCTGCGCGACGCCGGCGCCGAAGTCACCGTGGCGATGACGCAGAACGCGCAGCATTTCGTCGGCGCCACCACCTTCCAGGCGGTGTCGGGTCGACCGGTGCGGACCTCGCTGTGGGATTCGGCGGCCGAGGCCGCGATGGGCCATATCGAACTGGCGCGCTGGGCCGACCGCATCGTCATCGCGCCGGCCACCGCCAACACGCTGGCCAAGCTTGCGCACGGATTCGCCGACGACCTGGTCAGCACGCTGTGCCTGGCAACCACAGCGCCAGTCACGGTTGCACCGGCCATGAACCACCGCATGTGGCTGCACCCCGCGACCCAGGCCAACATGGCGACGCTGCGCACGCGTGGGGTGGACGTGATCGGCCCCAATGACGGTCCGCTGGCCGAAGGCGAGTCGGGTCCCGGGCGCATGGCCGAGCCGGCGCAGATCGTGGCGGCGCTGGAGCAGGCAAGGGCATGAGGACGGCATGAGCAAGAATGCATCGCTGGCCGGGCTGCGCATTGTCGTGAGCGCCGGCCCGACCTTCGAGGACATTGATCCGGTCCGGTTCATCGGCAACCGCAGCAGCGGCAAGATGGGCTTCGCGGTCGCGCAGTCAGCGGCTCGTCGCGGCGCGCAAGTGGTGCTGGTGGCCGGCCCGGTATCGCTGCCAACACCCGACGGCGTGCACCGGCTCGATGTGCGCTCCGCCGCGCAGATGCACGAGGCCGTGCTGGCGCAACTGCCCGCCGACGTCTACGTGGGCGCCGCGGCGGTCGCCGACTTCGCCCCGGCGCAGGCCGCCGGCAGCAAGATCAAGAA
This sequence comes from Lysobacter sp., assembly GCA_036524915.1. Classification (GTDB taxonomy): domain Bacteria; phylum Pseudomonadota; class Gammaproteobacteria; order Xanthomonadales; family Xanthomonadaceae; genus Lysobacter_J. The sequence continues at coordinate 8,175 of DATDBI010000292.1, forward strand.
GAAGTCCGGCGAAGACACGCTGACTCTGACCCTGGTGCGCACCCGCGACATCCTGGCCGACATCGCCTCGCACGCGCAGCGGCCGCGGCTGGTGGTGGGTTTCGCCGCCGAAACCGACCACGTCGAGGAATACGCGCGGGGCAAGCTCGAGAACAAGCGCCTGGACCTCATCGCGGCCAATCGCGTCGGCGTCGCCGGCAGCGGCTTCGAGAGCGACGACAACACGCTCAGCGTGTATGCCGCCGACGGCGCAGCGCACGTCCTGGGGCCGGCGCCCAAGACCGAACTGGCCGACGCACTGCTGGACCTGATCGCGCAACGGCTGCCGGGGCGATAGGCCGCCGACGGCGCGCGGTCCGTCGTGACATTTTCCCGCCATGCACTGGCGGTCGCGCCTCCCGCACGGGCCGATTGCATGGCATGGTATTTGCGTCGACTGATCTCGACCTCCCGCAACGGCGTCCCCAGAAACCACGAATGCACCACATCCTTCAGCTCCGGATCCTCGACCCGCGCTTCGGCTCGGAATGGCCGCTACCCGCGTACGCCACCGCCGCCAGCGCCGGCCTCGACCTGCGCGCCGCGCTGGCCGAACCCCTGATCCTGCAACCGGGCGACGCCGCGCTGGTGCCGTCCGGGATGGCCATCCATCTGGGCGATCCGACCATGTGCGCGGTGATCCTGCCGCGTTCGGGGCTGGGGCATAAGCACGGCATCGTGCTCGGCAACGGCACCGGCCTGATCGACGCCGACTATCAGGGGCCATTGTTGATCAGTGTCTGGAACCGCGGGCGCGAGGCTTTTACGATGCAGCCTGGGGATCGCATCGCCCAGCTCGTCATCCTGCCGATCGTGCGGGCGACGTTGCAGGTCGTGGAAGAATTCGAAACCAGCGCCCGCGGTGCCGGTGGCTTCGGCCACACCGGCGTGCGCTGACGTTTTGCGCTGTACAGCAGTGCGCCGGACAAGGGGAAGTTGATGAACGTCATGGAAAAGGATCAGCTGGCGGCTTCCGCCGCCCAGCTCAAGTCGGTGCTGCCGCTTGTCATCGCGGCCTGCGCATTGCTGGCCGCCTGGTTTGGCTGGAACGGCTGGCAGCTGTATCAGGACGGCGAGCGCCGGCAGGCCATCGCCCAGGTGCGCGATGACGTGGTCCTGGCTGCGCAGCGCGGACTGATCAACGAACAAAAGCAGCTGGCGCAACGCCTGGCGGCACCGGAACTGCAGGCGGCGCTCGCCGCGGGCGACCTGGCGGCGGCTTCCCGCCAGCTCGGCCAGGGCTGGGCCGGTGCGGCCGACGCCGTTGTCCTGCCGATCGACCTGAGCGCGGAATACGCCGCGCTGCCGAAGGGGGGCTATGGCCGCCTGGGCGTCATCGAGGCCGCGATCGCTTCGGAGCGGCCGACGGCCGGCGTGGTTCGCCACGGCGGCGGTCCGCAGCTGGCACTGGCTGCGCCGGCGCGCAGCGGCGAGCAGATGGTCGGCGTCGCCTATGTGCGACTGCCGCTGCAGAAGGTCAGCGCCGCGCTGGAGAAGGCGGCGGTGTCCGACGACAGCTACCTGGCCCTGCGCCAGGGCGGCTTCAGCGCGTTCGAGCGGGGCGATTCCACCCTTTCCGGGGGCGCCGAAGCACTGGCCGTCAAGGTGCCGGGCACCGACCTGCGCGTGGCCGCGGCGGTCCCCGACGTCGCCGGTGGCCCGTTTGGCCTGGACGCGATCCTGTGCTTCGTGGCAGCCATCGTCTTTGCCCTGCTGGCCCTGCTGGCATGGCGTGCCCCGCACTTCAAGCTGGCCCGCGGCAAGGTGCAGGTGTCCGAGGAGGGTGGCGTTCAGACGTTGGCAGAGAGCATGGAGCAGTCCCCCCTGCCCGAGAAAGCGCCGCCCGTGGTTCCCTCCAAGCCCGTCGCCCACGTCCAGCCCGTCGCGATCGATCGCGGCATCTTCCGCGCCTACGACATCCGCGGCATCGTCGGTCAATCGCTGGATGCCGGCGTCGCCGAGCTGATCGGTCATGCCGTCGGCTCGCTGATGCACGACCAGGGCCTGACCGACATCGTCGTCGGCCGGGACGGTCGCCTGTCCGGCCCGACGATGGCCGAAGGCCTGATCGCCGGCCTGCGCAAGGCCGGCCGCAACGTCATCGATATCGGCATGGCGCCGACGCCGGTGGTGTACTTCGGCGCCTTCCAGCTTCGCGCCGGTTCCTGCGTGTCGGTCACCGGCAGCCACAATCCGCCGGACTACAACGGTTTCAAGATCGTGGTCGGCGGCGAGACGCTGTCTGGCACGGCGATCACCGACCTGTACGCGCGCATCGCCGAGGACCGCCTGCACATGGGCGACCTGGGCAACCTGACACAGCGCGACATCTCCGAGGACTACGTCCAGCGCATCGCCTCCGACGTGCAGATCGACCGCCCACTGCGGATCGTCGTCGACGCCGGCAACGGTGTCGCAGGCGAAATCGGCCCGCGTGTGCTCAGTGCCATCGGAGCCGAGGTCACGCCGCTGTACTGCGACATCGACGGCACGTTCCCGAACCACCACCCGGATCCGAGCGAGCCGCACAATCTCGTCGACCTGATCAAGATGGTGCAGCGCCTGGAGGCCGACATCGGCATCGCATTCGATGGCGACGGCGACCGCCTGGGCGTGGTCACCCGCGACGGCGAGAACATCTACCCGGACCGTTTGCTGATGCTGTTCGCGGCCGACGTGCTCGAGCGCAATCCGGGTGCTGTGATCCTGTACGACGTGAAGTGCACCGGTCGCCTGCCAGGTCAGATCCTGCGCCATGGCGGCAGCCCGCTGATGTGGAAGACCGGCCACTCGCTGATCAAGGCGAAGATGAAAGAGTCGCACGCCGAGCTGGCAGGCGAGATGAGCGGCCACATCTTCTACAAGAACCGCTTCTTCGGCTTCGACGATGCGCCGTACACGGCTGCGCGGTTGCTCGAGATCTTGTCCTTCGAGAAGAAGAACATCACCGAGCTGCTCAGCGACGTGCCGGTGACCTACTCGAGCCCCGAGCTGCGCTTCGACACGGTGGAAGAGAAGAAGTTCGCGCTGGTGGAGCGCTGCACCGAGAAGCTCCGCGCCAAGGGCCTCGAGCTGATCACCGTCGACGGCGTGCGCGCCACGTGGCCCGACGGCTGGGGTCTGATTCGCGCCTCGAACACCACGCCGATTCTGGTGGTGC
>DATDBI010000293.1:0-13111 GCA_036524915.1 Lysobacter sp.
CTCGCACGCCGCCGCTGCTCATCCGGTCACCGCCTTGATCCGCTGTTCGACTTCCCGGTAGTCCGACGTGATGTCGAACCGGCCAATCCTCTTCGCGCCACGGGGCAACGTTTCACGCCGCGTCACCCGCACCCGCTCGCGGTTGCGGAACAGGTAGGCCACGACCGGCGCGTCTGCGGCCAGGTCACAGATGCCTGTAGCCGCCTCTGCAATCGGGAAGCTGCTGCCCAGCCGGCTGATCTCATTCCGCGCTGTGTGCCGGCCAACCACCTTGCCAAGCTCCCGGTTCTTCTTGGACAGGGCGCGCATGGCGTCAGCCGCGGCCTTCAGCAGCAGCGCATCCCGCCCCTCCACCTTCTCGGCGATCCGCTCAAGCCGCGCCACATGCAGGCACGCCCGAATCGTCCCGTCCACTTTCACACTGCCGGTGCTTACCGGTCGGCCTGTCTCTTTCATGCGAGTGCCCTAGCTAGTTTCTTGTCGAGATTCCACACTCCATCCCGCCGCGCCTGGTCGAACGTCCGCGCCGCGTGCATCCACTGGCTGCCGTGGTTGTCCTCCCACGCCGGCCAGTCCTTGTGCAGCTCCGTGTGGCACGGCTCGCAGAGGGGTATTGCGAGGCAATCTGAAACGCGGGCGCTGCTGAAACGCTCGCCGATCGGGTGGTGGGCCTGCTGCTGGCCGTGGACGCCACACCCGCAACAGGGCTGGGCCCTTACATAGGCGAGGTAGTCCACGTCGGTAGTGCTGGGCTTGCGTTGGCCGATGATCATGCTGCCTCCTGGCGAGCCATCTTCGCGTTCGCTTCAAACACTGCTCGAGCGAACCCCATCGGAGTGGCGCTGCGCAGGTTGGCGCGCTCGCTGCTCGGCGGAAGGAGGTGCATCTTGCTTCCCTGTGTTGGGTCGAGGCGATGCGGCACGGGCATGCGGAACCCGCCACCCGTCCACAGGCACGTCTTCTTGGTGTACCGGTCGTCCTCGCCACCCTCGTAGTCCGCGTAGTCGCACGGGTCGAAGGAGTAGTCCGGCTTGCGCCAATAGCTGCTGATGGTGCTCACCGGGTTCTCGAGCAGGTACGGCGCTCCCGTCCACTCGCAGATCTCAGCAGCCTTGGCGAACAGCTCGATGGACTCCGCCAGCTTCCGCAGCCCCTTGCCCTTAAACCACCTTGCGCCGGAGACCGCCAGGTGCGTGCAGGGAGGGAAGGCGAACACGGCGGCGTACTCTCCCCGCGGCGGGAGGTAGTGGCGGATGTCACCGCCAACCGTCTCGATGTTCGGATGGGCGATCGAGCTGACAGGGCCGTGCTGTATGTCAACAATGATGCAGCGGTAGCCAGCATCGGCCCACGGACGGACCATGTTGCCGGTGTAGTCGAACAGGGAAAGGACGATCACTTCTTCCGCCCCCTAGCCGCCACATTCCGGCACGCCATCTCGTAGCTCTCGCCGCTGATCTCGAAGTGGTTTTTATCCAGCGTCGGGCGTTTCCCGATCTCGCCGTTCTCGTCCATCGCCCATACCAGCCTGCAGTCCGGTCCAATCACGTCAGTCATCTCCGCTAGCTCGGGGAAACGGAGCCGGTTGGCTTCTCGTTGGGAAGCGCGACGCGAAACCTCCGCGTCCGTCATTTGCTGCAGCATTTGCAGCGGGTCGATCGGGCTCTTCACAGCTCTCGAACCTCATCTGGGACAGGTAGGACTTCGCCCAGGCAGTCACGTTGCGTTCGCCTTGGCGCTGCTTGCGGACGATGAACTCGGCGTAGCCCTTGAGCGGGCCGTTCGGGTTGGCGTACTCGTCGCGGTAGACCATGACTGCCGTGTCCAGCGCCTCCTCGATCTCGCCGCTGCTGCGGAAGTCCTCAAGCTGGGGCCGGCGGTCGGCGCGCTGCTTGCCGGCGCGGTTGAGTTGCACCAGCACCATCACTGGCACCTTCAGGTCCTTGGCAAGGTTCTTCAGGGCGATGGCGATCTCGCCCAGCTCGGCGGCGTCATTCTTGCGGGGGCGGCGGACGAGGTTCAGGTGGTCCACCACGATCAGGCGCAGCGGCTCGACCATGTGGAGCTGGCGAGCGCGGGCAGCGATCTGGTCAACCGAGAGTCCGGGCTGGTCGTCAACGATCAGGGGGAGCTTCTTGGAGATGATCGACGCCTCGCGCAGGGTCAGCGGGTACTCATCGCTCTCATCAGCGAGGAATGCCCCCGGCGCCTCTCGCGGAAAGCGAATCCAGCGGTAAGGGATGTGCCCCACGTTCGACACCACGCGCTCAAACAACTGCGCGGCCATCATTTCCAGGCTGGCGTAGTAGCAGCGGCCGGCGTGGATCGATGCCTGTAGGGCAAATGCGGTCTTGCCGGAGGACGTCTCGCCACCGACGCCAACGAGGTCTCCGGCCTGCCAGCCGCCAGTGATCTGATCCAGCGTCTCCAGGCCAGTGGGGCAGCCGGTGACAACAGAGTCGCCAGCAAACCGAGCCTGCATGGCATCCATCATTTCCCGCAGGCCATCCGTCGCGGTCTTAAGGCGCGTGGACTGCTGGGGGCGAACTTCGGCTAGCAGGTTCTGTGCCTCCGCGTAGGAGCCCGCCAGAGCGATCCTCTGCCCTGCCTCGCGGACCCGCTGGCGCTCGCCGTCCTCGGCAACCAGTTTGGCGTAGGTCTCCAGGTAGACGAGGCTGAAGGTGGCTGAGGCGAGCGAGACGGCATCGTCAAACCCGGCTTCGCCAGCAGTGATGGCGTCGCAGTCCTGCCCGGCCGACACCGTGTCGCGGATGTAAGCGAACAGCGGACGCAGCGGCCTGGGGAAGTCCTGCTCAACCACCAGCCCCGCGATCTTCCAGTAGGCCGACGAGTCCAGCAGCAGGCCGCCGATGACGTTCTCTGCGGCGTTCATTCGCCAGCCCTCATGGCGGCGATCGCTTTGTCCATGACCGTGGCAAAGCGGTCTTCAGCCAGGAGCACGTCTAGGTTCTGAACCCACGCCGGGTTCTTGGGATTTGGCACCTCGCCGCGCATCCACGGGTCGTTGCTGCACTCGGCGAAGTAGGCGCCCCAGAACTCTTCCGGCGTGTACTCCCAGCCCTGCGACTGGCAGACGCGGCGAGCCAGCTTGGTCGCGGACGAGATCCGCTTCTTGCGCTTGTCGTTGAGGACCGAGATGCGCTGGCACTTCGGCAGCGCACGGTGGTATGCAGAAACGACCAGATCAGATTCCGAGGCCGGCCCCGGGCGAGCATCGCCCGTGGAAGGGTTAAGGGAATCAGGAATCAGGTTAAGGGAATCAGCACGGCTGGTTCCGGAATTTCCGGGGAAAGCCCTGGGCTCGACTGAGGCCGGGATGGTGCTCTCCGCTTCACGGTGGTGAGGGTTCTGGTGCTTGCAGAACGCAACCACTTGAATGTATTCACAATCTTCGATTGTGTAGATGTCGATGAAACCGTGCTTCTCCAGCTCGCGGAGGCCCTTGACAACGTCAACGTTGTCGTAGGCGAACACTTCAGCCTTGATCCGCTTGGGGCGATACTCCATCCGGCCCTCGCGATCGGCGAGGCACCACAACCCCTGGAACAGGAGCCGGAACTCGAACGGCAGTTCGGCCAGTTCCTCGTTCTTGAAGAACCCGGGCTTGATGTTGCGTGCGCGGCTCATCTGATCCCTACTCCCCTTCCCGATCCAAAAGCCGCTCCAGCACTCGTTCTGCGGCTCTGTGTTGTTGTTGCTTGTCTGCCCTGTTCCGTTCCGCCAGATGCCGCTGTAGCGCCTTGTCGATGCGCTCGACCATCTCTGGGTCGGGTGGCTCGAAGGGGGCGTGGTCGATCACGGGCGGCGCTTCCAGGGGGCGACATCCTCGTAGGCGATGTCGGAGCAGGCGAAGATGATCGCGAAGCAGAAAATCCAGATCGGCGCGGTGATGACGGCTCCGCCAATGAACAGGATTCGGCCGATCAGCCACAGGCCAAAGACGAACCAGTTCTCGATCGTCTTAGACATGCTCAACCTCCCCCGCCCTGCACTTGTCCATCAGCTCGGTGAAGGAGTACTCGGAGGGCTGGTGGCCTTCTGGGATGACCGGTGAAAGCTGCTCATCCAGCCATGCCGCGAATCCCTCTCCGTCCCACTGGATCGGGGCGCAATCGAGGCCATAGCCGGTGCGCTCCGGGTGATTCCAGACCTCAGTCACAACCGCCTCGCACCCCACATGGGGCCGCCCCATCGGTGTGTGGGCGAACAGAACGCGGACCCGCTGACCTACGGCGAACTTAGACATGTCCCAACTCCAACTGCGGCTGAGGGAGGCGGCGCTGCTCGGCTCGGGCCATTTCGCGGGCCTTGAGGGATTCAAAGGCGGCGCGTTCGTCCGGGCTAAGCGGGTCGGCGTGCAAGATCAGGTCCTGGCACAGGGCCAGCCATTCGGGGGCGGTCATTTGCAAGTCCTCATGCCGTAGCCGCGGGACCACTGAAGGTCCTTCTTGCCGCATGCGGTGCACTTCACTTCCGGGCCCCAGTGCCAAGCGGCGCACTGGGTGATGGTGTGGCCCTTGCCGTCGTCGTACATGAGCAGCTCAGGCTGGCGGCTAACGATCTGGCGCCAGCGGTGGGCGCCGAGCGCACAGAGGATTTGCTGAGCGCGATTCATGCAGCCTCCGCAAGCTCTAGCTCGGCCAGCTCACGACGCAGGCGCTGTGCCCGGGTCTCAGCGATCGGCACTAGGCGGTGGCCAGCGCGGTAGGCCAGCCACTGGATGATCCCGAGATTGCCCAGTAGGCCGCACAGGTCGGCGAACTTGTCCTCCGGCATGAAGGCCGGGGAGTTGGCGGGCTTGTGGCAAATGCGCGACCAGACGGAGCGCTGCATGCCAAGGCCATCGGCGATCACGCCGTCCGCCAGCTTCCGGCGAGCCATCGCGCGGGACACGCCCAAAGCCTGCTGGAACGTTGCGCATTGCTCGATCAGCTTCTCGTCAAGAAGCTCGTTTTCAGGCACTGCGGCAAACATTCGGAACTCGCCTTGTTTCACCGTGTTCACTGGCTGGTACTCGCTTTGAAGGATGGGTTGAGGTCAAAAAGGAGGCCCGGGAATAACCCCGAGCCTTGGAGAGAAATCAGTCGTGTTTGATCAGAGCCGCACGTTCTGGCAGCCGCTTGAATCCGTCAGCGCACTCGACGCCGCGGCGCTTGAGTTCGGCTTGGTAGTCCTGGACGTTGCCGGCACAGGTGGTGATGTAGACGTTGCCCATCTCGTACGGGCCGATGTCATGGAAGCGGGCCATGCAGTAGAAGCCGATACCCTTGCCCCTCTCGTCCAAATGGCCGGAGTCGCGCCAGATGAACATCCACTCGGGGAAGGTGATCGACCACTCGATGTCACGGACGGCCGCGTTACGGCGTTGCTCGACATAGCTGCGCGCCGGAGTGCCGGCGTTGCTGAGCGTGCGGCCTTCGTTGAGGGCGAGCGCCTCGTCGTAGTAACAGCCGTAGACCTCTTGGGCCCGGGCGTCGCGCTCGATGCGGCGGCGAGTTGTGGCCTCAGCGTTACGGCGCTGCGCTCGCTTGGCGCGCCCGCCGGCTTTCGGCGGTACGCCGGCACGCCGAAGGATCTGGCGGACACGCTCGCGGGTGAGGCCGAACACGTCGCCGACTTCCTGCAACGTCTTGCCGTCTTGGTAGAGCCGGCAGATGACTGCCTCGCGCTCTGGGTTTCGCTTGGGATTGGCCATGGCACATTAAGCGCACAGCTAAAGCCGAATGTCAAGCCGTTTACTAAATCTGCGTCGCGCGCGGAGCTTTAGCCTTTCAGCTATGGACGATATCTACGAAATCCGCCGAAAGAACCTCCAGCGCCTGCTGGAGTCCCCCGCCCTCGCCCGCCTCAATCGGGAGCTGGATAGGGCCGACGCCCTAGACGTCAGTCCGTCAATGTTCAGCCAGATCAAGAACGCCGGCTACAAGATCGGCGACCCAATGGCTCGAAAGATTGAGGAAAAACAAGGGCTTGAGTACGGCTGGATGGATAACCCCCAATCTGCCCCTCAGCCGTTTGGATCATCTCAACTAGCGCGATTTGATCCCGATAAGGTGGTAATTGTCTCGCAAGCGCTACTCACGCTTCTAAGGCGCCGGGAACCGGACCTAAAGAAGCAAGCCGCGATGGTCATCGACCTAGGGGACAAGGAAGACGCTGAGCTGTTCTGCCAGGCATATGCGATGTTCGCACCGCTCACGGGCGGGCCTGAGGCACAGATGTTGCTCGGCGCTGAGGTAATGGAATTGTTGGCGAGGCGGGAGACGGAAAATGGAAGACCTACAGGGGGAAGTAAGCAGGCTGGTGGCGCTGATGGAGCGCAAGCTGGGGAAGGCGTTCGCGGCACCGAGGCCGCAATTGACGGTGGTAAAGCCACAGCCAAGGCCGGCAAGTCCGGCGCTGGACGCCATCACTAGGGAGTCGCATATCAGGATGATTGGACACCTCAGGAAGCGCTACGGCCTCCAGGTGTTGATAGACCAAGCGATCTTTGGAAAGGGCTCTGTAGAGCGCTTGGATGACGACGAGTTGATTGCCCTTCACAAGGACCTGGAGCGCGCCCGAGAGTGCATGGCTGACGGGATCACACTGGAAGACGCCGGCCTTCTTCGCTCGCGGTATGGATAGGGAGAGCTGCCGTGAGATCACTAGCACTCGCAATCGCAGCAACGTGTGTATTGACAGCGTGTAGCAGCCCCGCGGCCCTTGCACCTCCGGCGGCGGAGACCCCGCCGGCAGTGGGGCGCTATCAATTCATAGGCAAGGAGAAATACGACGACGGATCAGTTGAGTACGCCTGCCTGGATACGGCAACCGGAGAGATCGGGTACGCCACTATCTATCCGGACGCCGACACTGCCAGACGCGCCCTGACCAACTTCGACTGCTCCGACTGATTGCTGCGCTGCCGCATCGAAAGTTGAGAAATATTTAGTCAACCGCTTGACAACATAGTTTAGCTCGTGCCTAAATAGCCTCCATGCCGGGATCTCCCCGGTTTGGAGGCAGAGATGGCTACCCACGACCCCCGGACGCTAGGCGACCAGCCAGCCGTCCCCTTCTCCCAGATCACCGAGTCGTATCAGCAGGCCCATGCGCAACACCGCGGCCTGACGAAGCGGGAGTTCTTCGCCGGCCTGGCCCTGTGCGGCTACGTAGCCCGCGGCTACCTGCACGACCCCGAAGACGCCGCCAAGACGGTGATCGATCACGCCGACGCCCTCATCGCCACTCTGGCCGGAGGTGCGAAGTGACCACCTACCGCCGCGAAGCCCGCGCCAAGGCCCGCAATCTCCTGCTCGGCGCTTCCCCTGAGCAGATCGACATGTGGCGCGCCCCGCGTGAGTCACGTCAGCACTGCGTTGACCGCCTGCTGCGCCTGATCAACGACTTGGACGTGTACGTCGCCCTCGCCTACATGGGGGCGCACTGACCATGCACGCTATCCCTTATTGCTCAGACACGCAGGTTGTCGCCCGCCTGAGTGCCAAGCAGGCCCATGCCGATACCAAGCCGCAGACGAAGGCTGCCCGCCGCGCTTGGCGCGCCCGCCGCCGCGAGTTCAAGGCGGAGCAGCGCATTGCCCTATGTAAGTGGGGCGAGGCTGCCTACCACGGCTGGATTGAACTATGAACGCCGTCGTCCGCCTCCCCCGCGAGGACTACGAGTACCTGGCCCGCGAGCGTGCAAACGAAGCACTGCGTAGTGATCGGCCGCGAATGATCGAGATCGTGTGCAAGGCCACTGACATCTGGGAGGACAACTGGCTCGCGGATGCGCTTGTCCACGCCCTCCGCACTGGCGACTGGCAGTACGTCAAGCGCGCCTGTGACAACCACATCGAACCCGACTTGCTGGATGCGCTGGAACAAGACCTCGAACGCCTACGGAGAGATCCGCGATGAACGACTACGAAGACCCGAGCGAGCGCCACACCAACTGGCACGCCCGCCTCAAGGCAGAGCTTGACCGGTCATTCAACGAAGTCCTCGCCTCCATCCCCAAGCCCGTCACTCCAGAACCGGAGTCATCGAAATGAGCGCCCAGATCATCCGCTTTCCCGGCCACATCCGCGCAGCCCAGATCGCCGCGCAGCGTTGCCACGAATACGAGTACGGCCTGACTACGACACAGCAGCTCCAGGCTGCTGCCGCACGCTTCCAGCAGAACACCGGCAAGTCGCCGGCCTATGCCGCGATGCGACTGGTCCGCCCGCCGGATGCGCCATTCTTTCCGGAGTACGCCGCATGAGCGCCCAACTCTCCGACCGCATGCTGGCTATCGCCATCCACCGCACAACGGTAAACGCAGGCAGCCGCAGCCGTAAGCGCAGCGACCTGCCCGGAGCTATCGCATTCCTGGTCGTCGCGCTGGTCATCTGCGCGGGTCTGTTGTGGGCGGATCAGGCGTTTGTATGACCGCCGTCCACACGCTGCCGCCGAAGGACCGCGACGACGCGATCAACAAGCTGCTGCCTGTGCTGCGGATGTATCAGGAAGGCAAGCCGATCAACGTAAAGGTCAGCATTGCCCGTCCTGAGCGGACGATCCCCCAGCTCCGCTACCTGCGTGGTGTTGCCTACCAGATGCTGGCCGACCACTTCGGCTACGAGAACGACGAGATCAGCGAGTACCTGTGCGGAACCCACTGGGGCTGGAAGCCCAAGAAGCTGCCAGGAGGCCGAACGGTCGATGTCCCAATTAGGACGACGACCGAGGACGAAGACGGCAACCGTGACGTCATCGACGGTGACGTGTTCTGGAAGTACGTCGAGTGGATTCAGCGCGTAGGCGCTAGGCAAGGAATCGTTATCCCCGACCCGGACCCCAACTACAAGATCAAGCGTGGTGACGCATGAACGACAAGACCCACTACCGCAAGGCGTTCGACTCCCCGTACCTGAGCAGCGCGGACATCGTTGAGCCGACGACGCTCACGATCAAGCGCGTGACGCTGGAGAAGGACCGGACGAAGAAGACGAAGGAACTGTTCAACACGGCTCACTTCGCCGAGAAGGATCTTAGGCCGGGCGAACCGCTCAAGCCCATGATTCTGAACGCAACGAACTCCAAGACCATGAAGGCCCTGACCGGCTCGCCGTACATCGACGACTGGGCGGACGTGCGCATCACGGTCTACGTGGACAAGAACGTCCGGTTCGGAAACGAGTCGGTCGAGGGCCTGCGGATCAGCCCGAAGGCTCCTGGAAAGAAGCAGATCACTCCGGCACAGGCTACGGCATGGCAGAACGCCAAGGCCGCCTACGTGCGCGACGGCAACCTGCAGGCGGTTCTGGCCAAGGTTGACATCAGCGAGGATCACCAGCGCCAGTTGATCGAAGAGTGTAGCCCCGAAGCGCAGGAGGCCGCGTGATCTTCCACGACGTCGAGCAAAACACTGAGGCATGGGACGCGCTGCGACTCGGCAAGGCAACCGCCTCCAACAACGCCAAGTTCATGGCGAACTACGGCAAGGCGTTCGGCGATCCGGCGCTGCGCTATGCGCTGCAGATCGCGCTGGAAATCGTCACCGGCCGCAAGGCTGAGTACAGCTTCAAGAACGACGACATGGAGCGCGGCCACGAACAGGAGCCGGTCGCTCGGATGCTCTACGAGGAAGAACACTTCGTGGACGTCACGAACGGCGGGTTCTTCGACTGGGGCAGCCATGGCGACTCGCCCGACGGATTGGTAGCTGCTGACGGCATTGTCGAAATCAAGTCAGTCATCGCCAGCACACACGAAGCCACGATCCGCCGAGGCAAGCCGGACCCCGCCTACAAGTGGCAGCTAGTCGGCCACCTGGACTGCACCGGGCGTGAGTGGGTCGATTTCGTCAGCTACTGCTCCGACTACCCCGAGTGGGACCAGCTAGTGGTCTACAGGACGTACAGGAAGGACGTCGAGGAAGAGCTAGCCCAGCTAGCCGAGCGTCGAGGCCAGTTCCTTGAACTGGTGCAGGAAAAGGTCATCGAACTTCAATCGAGGAAAGCAGCATGAGCAACTTCAAAGAACTGGTGCGCATCGGCAAGGACGCTGAGGTCCGTCACACGCAGGCAGGCAAGGCCGTTACTGGCTTCTCTGCCGCCTTCGACAACGGTTGGGGCGAGAAGAAGCAGACCGTCTGGCTGGACTGCTCTTGGTGGGGCGATCGCGGCACGAAGGTGGCCGAGTACATCACCAAGGGCTCACAGATCGTGGTCGAGGGAAACATCGGCACTCGGGAACACGACGGCAAGACCTACATCACGCTGGACGTGTCCGAAGTGAAGCTGGTCAGTAACAAGTCGGAGGGTGGTAACGCCCGGCCGGCACGCCGTGAGCCGCCAACCAGTGACGACAGGCGCCAGGCCGTGGCCGGCTCTGACTTCGCGGATGACGACATCCCGTTCTGACCACCACAGCGCGCCCTACCCCGGCGCGCCATTTCGCAAGGAGGGTGATGTGAAGGGACTGATGCTTTTTGGCGGCTTTCTATTCGCGATGGCTTGGGTCAGCTTCTTTGTCCCGAAGGAGGACAAGCGCATAGAGGCCGCCCAGCTTGGTGTGCTTGTCGTAGGCGCCGCCATCGTCATTGGAACAATGTTCTGGAGCCAACCATGACCGACACCCTCGATGCCATCAAGTATCACGTCGCCGCCCTTGAGCTGCTGCGCACTGGCGTTGCCTTGGACGCTGCGCACGATCCCGAGGCTGCGGCGAAGTTGGCCGCGCTGGACTACGCCATCACCGCCTTGTCGAACCAGGGCGAGGGGGCGTGGATTGCGTTCGCGGATCGCTGGCCGGGCGAATCTGTCGCGCTGGACGATCCGAGCGTCAAGACGCGAGACACCGTGCTGGTTACCAATGGCATCAACGCTCGCGACCGCATGGGTCGTCAGACGAACGTGTGGCTAGCCGCTCCGATTCAGTCGGCAAACGAGGTTGTCGCGTTCACCGACAGCAACCAGAAGATTCACGGTTTGACGCACTGGAAGCCAGCATTCGGCCAAGCGGAATCCGATAGGCGGGATGCGGAGTTCGTTCGTGTGCCGCGAGAGCCTACTGACGCGATGCTCGATGCGTTGCGCAGCAGCGAATACTACTGCGACAACTGCCACGGCATCGGCTTCAACGCCGAGAACGGCTACGCAAAGATGCTGGACGCCGCAACCCAGGAGCAAACCTGATGGCCGCTGACCGGGTTACTGACCAGATGATCCTTGCCGCCATCGACGGTTTCAACGAAGCCGCAGCGGATGGCGAACTGTTCCTGACGTCACTCCGCGATCAGGCCCGCATGCGTCACGCACTGATAGACGCCTTGCGTGCGGAGGCTGGGGCGGTGGGGTTTGTTCTTGCTCCGCGTAATTCGACAGCGCAGATGGAGGATGCAGGACTGCGCTGGTTCACCGGATTCCAGCACATGCGCAAGCAGGATCGCCGCAACGCGATGGCGAACGCTTACGCCGAAATGCTAGCTGCATCCCCTCGCCCAAGCCAGAAGGACTGACCGTGAGTAAGGGCATCCATAGGAAGATCACGAAGGCTCTGCGCCGGATCGAATACGACATGCGCGGACACGGTGGCGGCATGTATGCGCGCGGCCTTGCGTCTGAGGGTTACTTGGGCGGATACCGGCAGGCGCTTAGTGATGTCTCGGCGTTGCTGCGCGGGATTCCTCCTGGCGACCCGCGCCGATTCTTTGACGACGAAATTACGCACAGGGACAAAAAATGACCACCACCCCGCAGTCGATGAGTGATGACGAACTGCCGTTGCCGGCCTTCCGCCTGACGTGGCGCGGTGGCGCGTACTACGTGAGCGAGCCGAGCATCGGCAACACGGACTGCTATACCGCCGAGCAGCTTCACGCTGTCCGCGTTCAGGCATTCCACGACGGACAAGTGGCTGGCCGCGCCACCGCCGAGCAGGACGGGAAGGTGGAGGGTGATGGCCCGAGCCTCGCCTACCGTGGCCTGCAAAGCTGCCGCGACATGCTGTGCAACCAGTTCACCCCGAAGTATGGCGAGAACTTCGACGGCTACCTTGATGCCATGACCGACGCTCTGACGTGGATGCGCTGGGCCGAGCGCCGTATTGCCTACGCCAAGCCCACCCAGCCAGCCGCGACGCATCACAACGTGACCGTGCCGGAAGGCTACGAGCTGGTGTCGGCGCTGGAAATGAAGCGCCTGCGCCAGCGCGACAAGGTCGAGCAGATGGCCGTGTATGGCGATTCGGTGTGGTACTGGCAGGGCGATGGTGCCGACGTGCCTGAGTCGTTGTCGTGCCCGGTCATCATGGCTGCGGACACGCT
Source organism: Lysobacter sp. (assembly GCA_036524915.1). Classification (GTDB taxonomy): domain Bacteria; phylum Pseudomonadota; class Gammaproteobacteria; order Xanthomonadales; family Xanthomonadaceae; genus Lysobacter_J. The sequence continues at coordinate 12,319 of DATDBI010000293.1, forward strand.
TCGCGCATTGCTCGCGCCAGCCGCGACGCAGCAGCCGGTGGCGTGGGCTGCTATGGATACTCGCGGCCAGATGATCGAACTATTCATGACCGAGGAAGGCGCTAACAACTGGCGCGACTGGGAGGACGATCAGGACAAGTCGCTCAAGTTCGCCAAGGCAATCCCGCTGCGTCGTATCGTGAAGGTGTTGGGGCCGGTAGTTCCTAACAGCGTCACTGATGAAGGCGCTCGATGGGAATGGCAGGACGCGCTGGACACAGCCGTGGCCGCGCTCGCCCCTGTGCAGGAGAAGGCGCCGTGAGTGAACTGCTGCCGCGTCCATGCCCTTTCTGCGGGCATGAAGAACCGATGCTCGCCTATATCGGTCAGCCTGCCGTCGCGTGGCAGGTGGGTTGCCTGCTATGCGGCGCTGATGGCCCGCGCACTGAGGGGATGGCTGATGCCGTCACCGCATGGAACAAGCGTCCTGTGCAGGCCAGCGAGGCGCGGGGGGATGTTGAGGCCGAGGCGAGGCGCCTGTTTGAACTGAACAGCGCCGGATGGAGCAGCGTTACGCCATGGGATCAACTCCACGCCGAAACACGCGAACTCTGGCTGGACAAAGCACGCCGCCGCCTCTCAGCCCATACGCAAGCGGGGCCGGTGGATGGCAAGGAGGGCGCCTAAATGCCCATGCCAAGGATTATATTTGCCCGACACGCCCAGCCTGGGCATAAGGGGAAAATGTGATGGGCATCAAGGAAGAAGGTTACGTCATTGCATCGCTGAGCGATCTGTTCGCAGTCCCCGCGGA
>DATDBI010000294.1:0-14520 GCA_036524915.1 Lysobacter sp.
ATCATGGGCATCGCCGGCGGCGCGGTGATCCCGCAGCTGTTCGTGCACTTCAAGCAGCACTACGACTTCCAGCTGGTGTTCCTGCTGCTGGTGGTGCCGTGCTACCTGTACATCCTGTACTTCGCGCTGCGCGGCCACAGCATTGGCCACGCGCCGGCGGCGGTCAGCGGCGCAACGGCCTCGCAGCACGGCTGAGGTACGGCAGACCCGGCGCGACCGGTCCACACGCCTGCGGATGGGGCTTTTCGGCAACGTGAACCCCTTCGCGGCAGACCACTCCGGCGAGATTCACTTCACCGGCGGCGGTGGTTAGGCTAGTCGTCTTTACGCCGCGTCATCGGACGCGGCGGTTCCACCGGCGGATGTTCTCCGTCGGAACCACGCGAGGCTTCGGTGCGCAGACCCACGATCAAAGACGTCGCAGAGCGCGCCGAGGTGTCGCTCAAGACTGTCTCGCGCGTCATCAACGACGAACCCAGCGTCCAGGCCAGCACCCGCGCCCGCGTGCAGCAGGCGATCGCCGACCTGGGCTACCAGCCCGATCCGTCGGCGCGCAGCCTGCGCAGCGCGCAGAACTATGCGCTCGGGCTGGTCTACGACAATCCCAACCCCTATTACGTCATCGCCGTGCAGAACGGCGTGCTGTCGGTCTGCCGCGAGACCGGCTACGGGCTGCAGATCCATCCGTGCGATTCGTCCTCGCCCAACCTCGCCAGCGAACTGATCGACCTGGTGCAGCATTCGCGCCTGGCCGGACTGGTGCTGGCGCCGCCGATGTCGGAGCGCAATGAACTGGTGACCGAGCTGGTCGCGCACGGCATCCGCCTGGTGCGCATCGTGTCAGCCGCCGCCGATCCCCAGGACGGCAGCGCCTGCATCTACGTGGACGACCGTGACGCCGCCTACGAGATCACCGAGCACCTGATCCAGCTGGGCCACAGCCGCATCGGCTTCCTCTGGGGCGGCAAGTCGCACGGTTCGTCGTGGGAGCGCTACAAGGGCTACGAAGACGCGCTGCGCGAATACGGCATCACCCTCGACCCCGACCTCGTGGTCGAGGGCGACTACTCCTTCGACGACGGTTTCCGCGGCGCCCGCCGCCTGTTCGCGCTGGCCGACCGGCCGACCGCGATCTTCGGCAGCAACGACGAGATCGCCGCCGGCGTGCTGGCGGCAGCCAAGTCGAGCGGCATGAACGTGCCCTACGACCTGTCGATCGCCGGCTTCGAGGACAGCCCGTTCTCCAAGCAGAGCTGGCCGGCGTTGACCACGGCCAAGCAGGCCACGCAGGAGATTGCCCGCCATGCCGCGCATCGCCTGCTGCAGGAAATCCGCGAGCACGCCCCGTCCCGCCCGCTGCCCAACGAGGGCTTCAGCCCCGAGCTGGTGGTGCGTGGTTCGACGGCGCCGCCGCGACCGAAGGCCTGACCAGGCCAGCCAGTGCTTCTGCGCCCGCGTGGGGCTACTCGAAGAGTCGCGGATCGAGCGACAGCGGGTGATCTGCCAGCAACCGAATCTCCGCAAAGCGCGGGTGTGCCGGGTTGATGAGGAGGTTCGACTCTCCACGAGCGACCGCGCTGGGAACGCGGATGGCCAGGTGGCGGCCATGGCGGATGAATTCGTCGCCTACCGCGCGGACGGTGTCGCTGTAAGGAAGGCGATTCCATCCATCCGGCCATTCGTTCTCGGGTAGATGCTCAATCGCGTCATCCGGGACCTCGTAGGTAACAATGCGTCGGCCTTCAGGCACGTCTTCGCGGTTCATGTGCACGAGGATCTCCAGCATCGCCAGCGACACCGACGTGGCGGCATAAGCCAGGCGCACGCCAGCGGTGTTCCAACGGCCCGGGGCGAGTGCAGATCCATTGCCCAGCAAAGCGCTGGCGACGTGTTCGGGTTTGCTGATCCGATAGACCCGCATCAGGCGAAATCGCTGTGGTCGATGCGCACCAGCTCGTGCTCGACGTCACGCGCGCCGGCATCCGTCGCCAGCAGATCCAGCGGCCGTGCTCCCAGGATGCGGCTGACAGCCGACAGCCAGCGGTTGGCTTTTGCGCCGCTGCCAAAGACGCGTTCGGCTTCGCGAGCGACACGTGCGATGCGCAACACGCGATCGGACTCGGCCTCGGTCAGCGGCTCCTGATTGGCCTGCCTCCGGTGGAAAGTACGCTCCGAAATATCGGAAACGTACAGAACCAATTCTGTCGTTACCGACAACTTGTCAGCCAATTTTCCGACGACGCGACTCGGCAGCTGGGGAGCTCGATAGTGAGTGGTTTCCACCACGGCGCTGCCGCGCACCTTTTTCACCACAGAACGGCTGGTCGCTTTCGCCGAAGCGCCGGCGCGAGCAGGTTTCGCCGCGGCCGCGACCGGCGTCGCGCCCTTGCGGGGCTTCTCGCCCAGGTAATCCAGAACCTTGTCGACGGTCTCGCTCATGGTGGTGCCCTCGCCATTTGGCGATAGTACTACGCCATTTGGCGGACGGTCGCCTCTGTCCGGGGCCATCACCCGCCTTTATCGCCCCATCGCGCACGCTCCTGCGGCCACGTATCCGCGCGCGAGGGGAGATTCGAATGTCGGCCCTGCCTACCGCCCCACCGGCGCCCGATGCCCTGAACGATCCGGCGCTCGTTCCGCTGTTCGAGCAGGACCGCACCCTGGTCAAGCTCGGCCGCGGCATCCGCGTGCTCAAAGCCATCGACTGGCCGCTGGAGCTGGAGCAGCAGTTCCTCGCCGGTTGGCGCGTCGGCCGCCCCGAGCTGCCAGACCCGCCCACGCAACCGCATCCGATGGAAGCGGAGATCGAGGGCCTGGACGACCTGCTCGGCCGCATCGATCGCGGCCATCCGCTGGGCATGTGGCTGTACAAGTCGGCATGGAGCTATCGCGTTGCCGCGCAGATGCTCGGCGCCATCGGCACGCCCGAGTTCACCCGGTGCTCGACCCTGCTGTATGGCCGCCCCGATTACCTGTACCCCAGTCAGGATTCGACCAACGCCGATGTCGCCAGGGAGTTGTTGCGCGTCACCGACGAGCTGATCAACGACCGCCTGTTGCCGGAGGTGCCGGCGGACATCGACGCGCCCGAGTTCGCCCGGCGCCTGCGCGAGCGCATCGATCCGTTCTTCAAGCATGACAAGGTCGAAGTGGTGCTTGATCCGAACCTGGCCTCCAAGGCCACCGCCGGCAGCCGGCGGGTCACGCTGCGTGCGACGGCGATGTTTTCCGAGCGCGACCTGGAGCAGCTGATCGAGCACGAGGCCTTCATCCACACCCTGACCGCCCTCAACGGCAAGCATCAGCCTTACCTGACCTCGCTCGGCTGCGGCGCGCCGCGCACCACGCGCGCGCAGGAAGGCCTGGCGACGTTCTCCGAGATCATCACCGGCGCGATCGACATCGCCCGTCTGCGGCGAGTAGCGCTGCGCGTGGTCATGGTCGAGCGGGCGCTCAAGGGCGCCGATTTCATCGAGGTGTTCCGCGGTTTCCTCGATGCCGGCCAGAACGAAGTCGAGAGTTACCGCAGCACGGCGCGCATCTTCCGCGGCGGCAACGTGCGCGGCCTGGTCTGCTTCACCAAGGACGGCGCCTACCTCGAAGGCGTGCTGCGCATCTACGCGTTCTTCTGCAAGGCACTCCAGGAAGGCCGTGGCGAACTGCTACCGCTGCTGTTCTGCGGCCGCGTCACGGTGGCCGACACGGTGGTGCTCGAGCCCTACCGCAACAACGGCCTGATCGTGCCGCCACGCTACGTGCCGCCGTGGGCGCGCGACCCGCAGCGGGTACTGTCGATCATGGCGTTCTCGTCGGTGGTCCAGCGCCTGCGCCTGGACAACCTGACGGTGCAGCGGTTCGTCGATGCCGAAGCCGAAACGGTCGAGGAGTCCGGGATCGGCTGATTGCCAGCGCGGTAACGGACGGCGGGCAATGGCCTGCGCTGCCTCCGCCCGGCGTTTACGTGTGGGCCGGCTGGATCTGCAACTCCCCCGATGCGGAGGACACCAGCGGCGAAGGCGCCGACGGAAGGCGCTGCGCCACATCCAGGTCCGCCCGGCTACCCGGCCCCGGGGCGGAAGGGCGAATCAGGTCGGGATTTCCGAACTGCGAGTGACCACTCCGGTTTCGTCCATGCCTGCAGACATGCCCTGACATCGGAGTTTCGCGCTCGCGGCGAGCCACGGAGACTCCAACATGAAACCCAACCTCGTACCGGCCGCGTGCCTGGTCGCCTTCGCGTGCATGGCGATCGTTCCCGTCTTCGCCCAGGACATGGCCAAGACCGCCGGCAAGAACGTGAAGGTGCTGCTCGACAACGAGAAAGTGCGCGTGCTGGAACTGAACATGCCGCCCGGTGCGAGCACCGGCCTGCATTCGCATGGCGACAACGTCGTCTATTTCGTCACCGGCGGTACGGCGACGCAGGTCACCAATGGCGAAACCAAGACCATGACCCGAAAGCCGGGCGAGGCGGTGTGGAGCGGACCGGTCACGCACGACACCACCAACTCGGGCAAGACCGCGGTCAAGACGGTCGTGATCGAGCTCAAGTAGCCATTGATGTGCTGGTTGCGGGAAGCAGGAAGGGAGCCCGACGAGGGCTCCCTTCTGCGTACTCCACCCGTGTTGCCTCAGCGGGTCGGTTCAAGCGGTGGTTTCTTCCACGTATGGTCGACCACCGCCGGCGCCGGACTGTAGTTGCGCAGGATCGCGTAGAACGGCCCCTTCGGCGCCGGCAGCCAGTTGGCTTCCTTGTCCTTGCCGGGCGACGCGTTCTGCAGGTACAGCGTCAGGCCGCCATCGGCGTCGCGCTTGAGCCGCGGCAGCATCGGCGAATTGATGAGGTAGCGATTGAGCGGGTTGTCCACCAGCAGCTTGCTCTTGCCGTCGTACATGGTGATCGACCAGAACGCATGGGTCGGCGGCAGACTGTCCTTGCCGAAGTGCAGCACGTAGTCATGCTTCGAACCATCCAGCGGCTGGCCCTTGGCGTCGACGAAGTAGCTGAGGTAGTCGGCTTCGGCCGCCGAATTGCCGTAGATGCCGAGCTTGGCACCGGCAAAGCGGTACAGGTAATTGCCCTTGATGAAGTCGCGCGTGCCGAACAGGTCCGCGCTCGACACCTGCTCGGTGTTGATCTTCGTCGCGGTGAAGTCGGCCAGCTCCTTGTTGGCGTCGTCGATGCCGTCGAGCAGGGCCTGGCGGGTCTGCGGCGACAGTGCCGCCTCGTCGAAGGGCTTGCCCGGGGCGATGCCGATCTTTGCGAAGCGTTCGCGCAGCGCGGCCTCTCCTGGGTTGGTCGGCGTGAACTGCAGCAGGAAGTTCAGGTAGGAGAAGAACCCGAGGTCGTTCGCCTTCTCGCCGTCATACGGCGGGAAGTTGACCGTTGGGGCCGGCGCAGGTGCGGCCGCGCCGAGGAATGCGCTGAGCGGCTGCGCCTTGTACTGGGCCTGCAACTTCTTGACGTTGGCCAGGTCGTCGGCGGCGAACAGCTGCGTGCGGAACAGTCCGTAGGCGAACTGGGTTTCGGACTGGAACACCTTGTCGATGCCCTTTGGCGTCTCGCCCTTCCAGTCGGGTCCGGCGACCATGAACTTGCCGGCCTTGCCTTTAGTCAGCGCCTTGTTGATGTAGGCGAAGTTGTAGGTGTACATGTCGACCAGCTGGACCGTGAAGTAGCGCTTCTCGCCCAGCGCCGGGATCGTGATCACCATCGGTTCGGCACGCAGGTCCATCCACAGGAACGAATAGGGCGTGTCCGAGTTGGGCGTGATGATTGCCGTGTCCTTCGGCGTGGCGACGCTGGCGGCGCTGCCGATCCGGTTGAGCGACGCGCGGAAGTCGGCGCCGCCTTCGTCGATCGCCTGCGCGTGCATCGACTTGTAGTTCTCGACCAGCGGAAAGCCCCAGACGTAGGCCTCCTTGGCGATCGCGCGGGCTTGCGTGGCCTGTTCGGACTGGCCCGCGCCTGCTGCGGCGGCTTTGTCACCCGCCGGTGCGGGCGGGGTCTCTGGCTTGCAGGCCGACAGCGCCAGGGCTGCGGCGGTCAGCAGCGCGGGAATACGCATGCCGTGCTTCGGGAGTGTCATGGCCATCCCCACGTTGAGAGTGGGGCGATGCTAGGCCAGCGTGCGTGTGCGGCCCCTTCACGGCGCAGGAGCGCGATGGCCGCCTCCTGCGGCGTGCGTCACGCGCGCAACAGGGTCGCTGCGCGTGCGAGCGCTTCGATCGCGCCCCATTCCCCGGCCGCGACCAGGCGCGATGGCGTGATCCACGAGCCACCGACACAGGCGACATTCGGCGTGGCCAGGTAGTCGCGGGCGTTGTGCGCGCCGATACCGCCGGTGGCGCAGAAGCGGATCTCCGGCAACGGGCCGTGCAGCGAACGCAGCGCGGCCGCACCGCCCGCGGCTTCGGCCGGGAAGAACTTCTGGAAGATGAAGCCGTGCTCGGACAGCGTCATCGCCTCGCTGGCGGTCGCCGCGCCGGGCAGCCAGGGCAGCGGCGAATCCTTGGCCGCGGCGATCAGGTCCGGGGTGGAGCCGGGCGAAACCGCGAAGCGCGCACCGGCCTGCTGCGCATCGAGCAGGTCCTGCGGCTTGCGCACCGTGCCCACGCCGACAATTGCGCCTTCGACTTCATTGGCGATCGCGCGTACTGCGTCAAGTGCGGCGCGCGTGCGCAGCGTGATCTCGATCGCCGGGATGCCGCCGGCAACCAGCGCGCGCGCCATCGACACGGCGTGGCGTGCGTCTTCAATCACCACCACCGGCATCACCGGCGCGACGTGCAGTACGGATTCAAGCAGGCCCATCGAGTGTCTCCAGATGTGTCAAAGGTGGACTGTCATCCCCGCGAAGGCGGCGATGACGTGAATGTGTTAGTCGGCAAATCGTTCATCGGGCGACGCTGAATATCCCGCCGCCAAGATCGGCCGTCGCCGCGGCATTGCGGAACACCGCGAACAACTCGCGCCCCATTCCGACGTGGCTTGCCGTCAGGTCGGCGCTGGCGTGTTCGCGCAGCTTCCATTCGTCGGCCGGCACCAGCACTTCGAGCTTGCCGTCGCGCGCGTCGACGCGGACAACGTCGCCATCGCGCAGTCGCCCGATGTCGCCACCGCACGCCGCTTCGGGGCTGACGTGGATCGCCGCCGGCACCTGGCCCGAGGCGCCGGACATGCGTCCGTCGGTGACCAGCGCGACGCGATGGCCGCGCTTTTGCAGCACCGCCAGTGTCGGCGTGAGCTGGTGCAGCTCGGGCATGCCGTTCGCACGAGGCCCCTGGAAGCGCACGACCACGACCACGTCGCGATCGAGCTCGCCACGCTCGAAGGCGTGTTTCACCTGGCCCTGTTCGGAGAACACCCGGCACGGTGCCTCCACCACCCAGCGCTCTTCTGGCACAGCCGACACCTTGATCGCAGCCGTGCCGAGCGGGCCGTGCAGCACGCGCAGGCCGCCGTCGGCACGGAACGGGTCGGCGACCGGACGCAGGACCGTGGGATCGCCGCTGCGTCCGGTCGCCGGCACGTACTCGACCTGCTGTTCCGGGGCCAGCCGGGCCTCGACGCGGTAACGCGCCAGCCCTGGGCCGGCAATGGTTTCCACGTCGCCGTGGGCGAGCCCGGCATCGAGCAGCTCGCCAATCAGGAAGGCAAGGCCGCCTGCTGCATGGAAGTGGTTCACGTCGGCGCTGCCATTGGGATACACGCGCGCCAGCAACGGCACGACCGACGACAGCGCGTCGAAGTCTTCAAGCCGCAGCTCGATCCCCGCCGCGGCGGCGATCGCGATCAGGTGCAGCAGGTGGTTGGTCGAGCCGCCGGTGGCATGCAGGCCGACGACGCCGTTGACGATGGCGCGCTCGTCGATGATGCGGCCGACCGGGCGGTAGTCATCGCCGAGCGCGGTGATCTCCGCGGCGCGGCGCGCGGCCTGCGCGGTGAGCGCGTCGCGCAGCGGGTTGTCCGGGTTGATGAAGCTGGCGCCAGGCAGGTGCAGGCCCATCAACTCCATCAGCATCTGGTTGGAGTTGGCGGTGCCGTAGAAGGTGCAGGTGCCGACGCCGTGGTAGCTCTGCGCTTCGGCTTCGAGCAACTCTTCTCTCGTGGCCTCGCCGACGGCGTAGCGCTGGCGTACCCGCGACTTCTCGTCATTGGGCAGCCCCGAGGTCATCGGACCGGCCGGCACGAAGATCGCCGGCAGGTGGCCAAAGCTCAGTGCGCCGATCAGCAGGCCCGGCACAATCTTGTCGCACACGCCCAGGTACAGCGCGGCGTCGAACATGTCGTGCGACAGCGAGACCGCGGTGGACAGCGCGATCACTTCGCGCGAGAACAGCGACAGCTCCATGCCGGCACGGCCCTGGGTGACGCCGTCGCACATCGCCGGCACGCCGCCGGCAACCTGGGCGGTTGCGCCCACGCTGCGCGCGGCCTGCTTGAGCAGGAACGGAAAACGCTCCAGCGGCTGGTGCGCCGAGAGCATGTCGTTGTAGGCGTTGACGATGCCGATGTTGGGCGCCTGGCCGCTGCGCAGCGCCGCCTTGTCGCTGGCCGAACAGGCCGCGAATCCATGGGCGAGGTTGCCGCACGACAGCGTGGCGCGGTGCGGGCCGCGTCCTGCGGCAGCGTCGATGCGCGCCAGGTACGCGGCGCGACTGTCGCGACTGCGCTCGCGAATGCGTTGAGTGACTTGCGCGACGACGGGATGCAGGCTCATGTTCGGCACGACTCTCATGGACTCCAGAACAGCATCGGCACCACCGGCGCGCCGGACAGCACGGAACGGATCGGCAGCTTGCTGCGAGGATCACGTGCGGCACCGTCGAGCACGGCGCGCTTCTTCGCGCCTTCGATGTGCAGGTACAGCGAGGGCGCGGTGAAAATGGCACTCAGGGTCAGCGTGATCCGCGGCTCCGGTGCGGAGGCGCTGCGCACTGCCAGCACGGGGGCACGGCCAGTGGGCTGCAGACCGATGTCGCGGCGCTCCAGATCCGGGAACAGCGAAGCAACGTGGCCGTCTTCCCCCATTCCAAGGACCACGACATCGAGCGGCAGGGCTTCGTTCGCCACCTGTGTCAGTACCGGCAGCAACGCGCTTTCCGGCGTCGCGGTCGGGCGTCGCAGTGGCAGCAGCTGGGCCTGTGCCGCATCGCCCTGCAACAGCGTTTCGCGCAGCAGGCGCTCGTTCGAGCGCGGATGGTCGGGCGCGACCCAGCGGTCGTCGACGGGCACCACGGTGACGCGGGCCCAGTCGAGTGTCTGCTTCGACAGTTCAATCAGAAACGCACGCGGGGTGGTGCCACCTGAGACCGCCAGGCGGGCACACCCGCGCCGGGCGATGGCGCCGCGCAGGTCGGCGGCCACGGCGCGGGCGAGGTCGACTGCAAGCTGGTCGCGATCGGCAAACAGGTGTTCGCGCAGCGGCAATGGTTGCGAGGTCAGCACGGTCAATCGCTCCGCATGGATTCGTTCGGCCTGCGCGACAGCATGCGAAGTGTCAGACGCCATCTTCATGCCAGGTCCTTCCGTCGCGTTCGATCAGCGCCACTGCGGCGCTGGGGCCCCAGCTGCCGGCGGTGTATGCCTTGGGCGATTCGGCGCTGGCTTCCCAGGCGGCGCGGATCGGGTCGATCCAGGCCCACGCCGCCTCGACTTCGTCGCGACGCATGAACAACATCGGGTTGCCGCGCACGACGTCCATCAGCAGGCGTTCGTAGGCTTCGGGCTGGCGACCGCCGAAGGTCTCGGCGAAGCTGAGATCCATCGGCACGCGGCGCAGGCGCAATCCACCCGGGCCCGGCACCTTGTTCATCAGCCACAGCTTCACGCCTTCGTCGGGCTGCAGGCGGATGACCAGCTGGTTCGGGTAGATCGGCTCGGCCAGCTCGCCGAAGATCGAATGCGGCACCTGGCGGAAGGTCACCACGATTTCCGACATGCGGTCGGCCAGGCGCTTGCCGGTGCGCAGGTAAAACGGCACGCCCGCCCAGCGCCAGTTGCGCACTTCGGCCTTGAGCGCAACGAAGGTTTCGGTGCGCGAATCGTTGCGGCCCAGCTCTTCGAGGTAGCCCGGCACCGGCCGGCCCTCGACGGCGCCCGCACGGTACTGGCCGCGCACGGTCACCTGCGAGGTCGCGCCGTTCTCTATGGGTCGCAGTGAGCGCAGCACCTTCAGCTTCTCGTCGCGAATCGCATCGGCGGCCAGCGACGACGGCGGTTCCATCGCCACCAGGCACAGCAGCTGCAGGATGTGGTTCTGGACCATGTCGCGCAGCGCGCCGGACTTGTCGTAGTAGCTGGCGCGGCGCTCCAGGCCGACCGTCTCGGCCACGGTGATCTGCACGTGGTCGATGTGTTCGGCTTTCCACAACGGCTCGAACAGCGCGTTGCCGAACCGCAGCGCGATGAGGTTCTGGACCGTTTCCTTGCCCAGGTAATGGTCGATGCGGTAGATCTGCGATTCGTCGAAGACCGCACCGAGCGCGTCGTTGATGGCCACCGCGCTTTGGCGATCGTGGCCGATCGGCTTTTCCACCACCACGCGGGTGTTGGCGCCGGTCAGGCCATGGGCCTGCAGGCGGGCACCGACGCTGCCGAACAGGTCCGGGCCGACCGCGAGGTAGAACACGCGGACCCGCGACTCGTCGGACAGTTCGCTCGCCAGCTCCGCCCAGCCGGTGTCGGCGCTCAGGTCGATGCGGCGGTACCCGAGCATGTCCAGGAACGGCTCCAGCGCGGCGGGCGAGCGCGGATCGTCGGCGAGGGTCTTCTGCAGCGCTTCGCGGACGCGATCGCGGTAGGCCTCGTCGGTCAGGGTGTCGCGGGCCAGCCCGTAGAGGCGGGTGCCGGCAACGATCTGGCCGTCGACGTAGCGATGGAACAGGGCCGGCAGCAGCTTGCGCAGGGCCAGGTCGCCCGTGCCGCCGAAGATGATCAGATCGAAGGGCGCCATCGGCGCGATGGAGGGGCTCACGGGACGCTCCGCGCGGAAGGGGTGGGGACTGCTGCCAAGAATAAGACCAGAACCATACCAGTGACCATACCAGTCAAATACCACGTCCGCAAACCCCCGACTTTAGTCGGGTCCTGAGGTCGTATTCCCTGACAGGTTGCCGTCATTGGTATCTCACTGGTATCTTTTGCCGATGCAGGACTATCTTGTCAGCGAGTTCAGCCGCCAAGCCGATGCGCGTCGCGCGCCGGCCTACCAGCATCTGCGCCGGACCCTGCAGCACGCCATCGAGAACGGCGAACTCACTGCCGGCCAGGCGCTGCCCAGCGAGCGCGAGCTGAGCAAGCTGCTCGATCTGTCGCGCGTGACCGTGCGCAAGGCCATCGCCGGCCTGGTCGGCGACGGCCTGCTGATGCAGCGCCAGGGTGCGGGCACGTTCGTCGCCGAGCGCATCGTCAAATCGTTCTCCAAGCTCACCAGCTTCACCGACGACCTGCGCGCCCGCGGACTCGACCCGAAGTCGCGCTTCCTCGAGCGCAGCGTCGGTGAGGTCACGCCCGACGAGGCGATGGCACTGAACCTGTCGCCGGGCGCCCAGGTGGTCCGCTACTACCGCCTGCGCATCGCCGACGACACCGTGCTGGCGCTGGAGCGCACCGTCGTTCCGCAATCGGTGCTGTCCGACCCTGGCCTGGTCGAGAACTCCCTGTATGAGGCCTTCACCAAGCTTGGCCTGCGTCCGACCCGGGCCCTGCAGCGCCTGCGCGCGATCGCCTTCGACGCCGAGCAGGCGCGCCTGATGAACCTGGCCGAGGGCAGCCCCGGTCTTTTCATCGAGCGCCGCACCTTCCTCGATGACGGCCGCGTCGTCGAATACACCCGTTCGTTCTACCGCGGCGATGCTTACGATTTCGTTGCCGAGCTGCAGAGCGAATGAGCGCCGCGGCCGTCGCGATCCCATCCTTGACGCCCCGTTCCCCGGGTGCGGCCCGTGGCCTTACCCGGGCTACCTCACTGCGTAGCCCGGGTAAGCGCAGCGCACCCGGGGCCCCGTCACGGCGAGTTGCCCCGGTTGCGGCCTTCGGCCTTACCCGGGCTACCTGTCTTGTTGAAACCTCTATCAGGCCATTCCAATGATCGCCCCCACCTCAACCCGGATGTACGCCGAAGCAGAGCAGACGGCCGATGTCGTTGCAGGCCAGTTCGCCGCCAATGCCAACATCATCGATGCACTTGTCGCCAGATTGAAAGCGAGCCCGCCGCGCTTCATCGTCACCTGCGCGCGCGGCAGTTCCGACCATGCCGCCACCTACGGCAAGTACCTCTTCGAGACCACGCTCGGCCTGATCACCGCCTCGGCCTCGCCGTCGGTGGGCTCCGTCTACGCCGTGCAGCCGCAGATGGAAGGTGCGCTGTTCGTGGCGATTTCGCAGTCGGGCAAGAGCCCCGACCTGGTCCGCAACGCCGAGATCGCCAAGGCCGCCGGCGCGGTGGTCGTGGTCCTGGTCAACGTCGAGGACTCGCCGCTGGCGAAGATCGCCGACACCGTGATCCCGCTGCGCGCCGGCCCCGAGACCAGCGTCGCGGCGACCAAGAGCTACCTGTGCTCGCTGGCCGCGCTGCTGCAACTGGCCGCGCGCTGGAGTGGCGACGCCGCCCTGCTCAAGGCCACGGCCCAATTGCCCGATGCCCTGCGCGCCGCCTGGGCGCAGGACTGGTCGCCGCTGGTCGAGGGCCTGAAGGATGCGCACAACCTGTTCGTGGTCGGTCGCGGCCTCGGCCTCGGCGCCGCCCAGGAAGCGGCACTGAAGTTCAAGGAAACCTGCGGCCTGCACGCCGAGGCGTTCTCCTCGGCCGAGGTCAAGCACGGCCCGATGGCGATCGTCGGCCCGGGATTCCCGGTCCTGGCGTTTGCCCAGGATGACGACACCGGCGCCGGCACGGTCGCGGTGGTGGAGGAGTTCCATAAGCGCGGCGCGCCGGTGTGGCTGGCGCGTCCGGGTGCACATCGCGACGATGCCCTGCCGATGCCGGCCTCGCCGCACCCCGCGTGCACGCCGCTGCTTGCGGTGCAGAGTTTCTACAAGGCCGTGAACGCACTGGCGGTCGCGCGTGGGCATAACCCCGACGTGCCGCCGCATCTGAACAAGGTCACCGAGACGGTCTGATGCCATGACCACCCGCGCAACCGCCTTCCACAACGGCCACGTCCTCACCGACCACGGCTTCGAAACCAACGTCTGCGTGATCGTCGAAGACGGCCACGTCGTGGCCGTGCTTCCCGGAGCGGCGCCGAAGGGCACGGACGTCGTCGACCTGGCCGGCGGCTACCTGGTGCCGGGCTTCATCGACACCCAGGTCAACGGCGGCGGCGATGTGCTGTTCAACGACGAACCGACCGTGCAGGGCCTGCGCACAATTGCCGCGGCGCACCGCAGGTTCGGTACCACCGGCCTGATGCCGACGCTGATCAGCGACGACACCGACGTCATGGCACGCGCCATCGCCGCCACCCGCGACGCGATCGCGCAGGGCGTGCCGGGCATCCTCGGCATCCACCTGGAAGGGCCGTACCTCAACGCCGCGCGCAAGGGCGTGCACGATCCTGCCAAGTTCCACACCCCGGGCGAGGACGAACTCGACCTGGTCGCCTCGCTCGGCACCGGCCGCACGATGCTGACCCTGGCCCCGGAACGCTTTTCCGCCGCCACGCTTCGCGAGCTCGCCCTGCGTCGCCTGATCGTCTGCGCTGGCCACACCGCTGCCACCTATGAACAGATGCGCGACGGTTTCGCCGCCGGCATTCGCGGCGTCACCCACCTCTTCAACGCGATGACGCCGATGAACAGTCGCGAGCCCGGCGGAGTCGGCGCCGCGCTGGAGAATGCGGACGTCTGGTGTGGCCTGATCGTCGACGGCTACCACGTCCACGACGCGGCCCTGCGGGTGGCGATCGCGGCGCGACCGCGCGGCAAGATGATGCTGGTGACCGATGCCATGCCGCCGGTCGGTGGCCAGCGCGAGGACTTCGAGCTGTACGGCGTGACCATGACCTGCCGCGACGGCCAGTGCACCACCGCCGACGGCACCCTCGCCGGCTCGGCGCTCGACATGGCCGGTGCGGTCCGCAACACCGTGCAGCGCCTGGGTCTGCCACTGGAGGAAGCCTGCCGCATGGCCTCGACCTACCCGGCAGAGTTCCTCGGCCTGGGTGGCGAACTGGGCCGGATCACGCCCGGCTACCGCGCCGACCTGGTCGCGCTGGACGAGGCGCTGCAGGTTCAGGGCACCTGGATCAACGGCCAGGCCTGAACGACCACGCCTCGCTCCCCGGGTGCGCTTCGCTTACCCGGGCTACCTGCGCTGGCGATGATCTGAACGGGGCGCGAGGCGCGTCTCGCGGCGTCGCCCTGCCCGATATCCGGCTCAGACTTGTCTGACTGATACAATTCCGAGTCTTTGCTCGGACTTTTGCGTCGCGACCACCCGTCGCGAGGCATGGTTACGGGCGTCCGCAGCCACCCCCGCGCCCCCCGGCGCGCCGGAGCCACGCATGACCAGC
>DATDBI010000295.1:0-15837 GCA_036524915.1 Lysobacter sp.
TTACCGGCGCCTGGCGCGCTCCGCCGCCGCACTCGCCCAGCGCTGGGCCACGGCCGGGGCGGTAATGCACACCGCTTCGTCGGTCACCGTGGTCACCGCGCGCTCGAGCAGCTGGATGTCGGCCTCGTGCTGGCGCGCGACGTGCGGGTCCTCGAAGAAGATCGCGCGCTGGCAGCGCCGCTCCAGCACCAGGTCGGCGATCTGGGCATCGCCGCCCATCGGGCCGCTCTGATAGCGGTGCACCCAGGCGCGGCCCTGCGGCCAGCCCCGGCTCCAGGCCAGCTCGTTCAGGCGCTGCCCGGTGGTGCCGGTGGCGACCCGGCGGGCGAAGCGCGACAGCAGGTCGAAGTGCTCGGCGGCGAAGGCGAGCATCTGCGGCTTCATGGCGTCGTGCGCGATCAGCGCCAGCGTCTGCGCCTCGAAATCGTGCAGGCGGTCGGCCGCCGGATCCGGCAGCAGGCCGGCGCGAATGCGCTCCAGCTCGACCCAGTCGCGGGCCGATGCCACGGTGGTGATGTAGGGCTTGCCGTGGATCACGCATTGGCGCTTGAGCGCGGCTGCCTCGGGAAACACCGACGAGGGGTCGACCGGGTCGATGAGGTAGATCGCGCCGTCCAGCGTGCGCTCGTCATGGTCGACGCCGACCACTTCGGCAACCAGCTTCATCAGCCCGCCCTCGCGGCCATACGGATAGCGGCGAAGGCCCGGGTAGCCGGCGAGCATGCCGGCCGCGGCGATGGCGTCGTACGTGCGGCCGACCACGTGCAGGCTGATCTGCAGTTCGCGGATGCCCGATTCGCAGGCGCGCAGCCATCGGAACAATGCGGCGTCTTCGCTGAGGTGATGCAGGCGGTTGGCCGCCAGGCCCAGGCGCATGGATGTTCCCCCTGATAGATGAAAGCCATCGTGCCCGCGATCGGGGAGGCCCGGTCGCCAGCGAGCTGGCTCCTACCTTAGGGGTTTTGCGCTCAGTCGTCGCCGTTGGAGACCGGTCCGACCTCGACGTTGCCATGCGTCCAGATCGCGTCTTCCACGGCCCAGTACTTGCCGGTGTCCCAGCGCCAGCCGTTGTACATCGCCGTCATGTCGATGTTGTCGATGCCCGCCATCCAGTCGATGCCGCCGTCCGGCGCGGAGACTTCGAGCGTGCCCACGTATCCGGTACGGCTTCCGGTGATCTGGCGCTTTTCGTGCGCCAGCGCGCGCTTGAGCCGCGGCTTGGCGGCGGCGTCGCCATACTCGTCGTACAGCGCCTGTCCTTCCCGCAGCGCGCGGTCGCGCTCGGACGGGTCCATGTGCTCCCACATCTTCTCGCGCAGCACCAGGAAGTTGGGGTACATCCGCTCGGCGGCGAGGTCGGCCCAGGCGTAGGCGAGTGCCGGATCACGCTCGACGCCGACGCCGTGCCAGTACAGCAGGCTGATCCGGTGCTGCGAGTACTTGTCGCCATAGCGCGCGGCCTGGCGGAAATGCTTCATTGCATCGTTCCAGTCGCCGTGGGCGGCCGCGTCACTGCCGTACAGCCGCCACAGCTCGTTGGGGTGCGTGCGCGAGAAGCGCGTGCGCTCGTCGTACTGGCGCGCGTTCATCGTGTCGGTCCCGGCCACCACCGCCTTGGCGACCGCGGCGGTGCCACTGTCGAGCGGCGACACCGCGGGCCCCGACGCCATCGCCGCGCCCAGGACCACTGCCATCAGACCGTCCATGCCTGCCTCCTGCGCGTCGCCGCCCTGGCGACCGTTCAGTGCTTGGGTTTGTCGCGTGCAGGCACCAGCGGACCCACGCCCACGCTTCCGATTCCACTGCCCAGTTCGGCGTCCTGCGCCTGCCAGTACGAGGTGGCCTGGGTGCGGTCGTCAGCGTAGTACTGATCGCCGGTGGTATGACCGACCACCTGTTCGGACGCGGCCAGCATGCCCGGCGTGGTATTGCCGAACGAGCCATTGATCGGTCCGCCCTGGGCGATGTCGATGGACTGGTTGCGATAGCCGATGCGACTGCCGGTCATGGTCCGTGCGAAGCGGCGGATCTCGACGTCGGCGCGCGGGCGGGCGACATCGTCGCCGAACTTCGCGTAGAAATCCGGACCCTGCTGCTCGACCTGCTTCTGCTGCTCCGGGGTCAGGCCGGCCCACATCTTTTCGCGGATCACCAGCAGCCGGCGCACGCCGCGCTCGGCGGCCAGGTCGCTCCAGATGTAGGCGCGCACCGGGTCGGCGGCCACGCCCTGGCCGTACCAGTACATGAGGCTGAGGTAGTGCTGGGAATGCTTGTCGGCATAGGAGGCGGCGTACTCGAAGCGCTGGACGGCCTCGTCGTAGTCGCCATTGAGGTAGGACTTGAGCCCGTTCAGGCGCCAGGTCTCGTTCGGGTGCCCCATGGCGCCCTTGAGCTGGTCATCGACATCCATGAAGGTCGCGCTGACCAGCTTCAGGGGTTCGTCGGCGAAGGCAGGCAGGGCCAGCAGCGACAGCAGCGCGCCGGCCAACCAGGCGCGCTTGCCGGCCCGATTGCGTGGAGAGTCAGTAGCCATGGCGTTTCCTCCTTCCACTGTGAGCAAGGGGGCGGTGATACGCGCCGGCCCCCGGAGAACGGTGCGGCCATCGTATCGCCGGCGCAACGTCCGGAAAGGGCGTGACGAAATCCGCGCATCGGCGGCACAAATCGCCGGTGTGGCGGGGGTGATTGCGGCACAATACGCCGCCACACCCGTGGCAGCAATCGCCCTTAAATGCACGGTCTCAACCCCCCCCAACGCGCCGCCGTCCTCCACACCGACGGCCCTTTGCTCGTGCTCGCCGGCGCAGGCAGCGGCAAGACGCGCGTCATCGTCGAGAAGATCGCGCACCTGATCGCTTCCGGACGGATGCCGGCCAAGCGCATTGCCGCCATCACCTTCACCAACAAGTCGGCGAAGGAGATGAAGGAGCGCGTCGCCAAGCGCATCAAGGGCGACGCCGCCGAAGGCCTCACCGTGTGCACTTTCCACGCACTGGGGCTGCGTTTCCTGCAGATCGACCACGCCAAGGTGGGCCTGCGGCGCGGCTTTTCGGTGTTCGACAGCGACGACAGCGCCGCGCAGATCAAGGACCTGTTGCCGCCGGGCAGCAAGAACGACGTCATCGACAACGCGCGCAACCTCATCTCGCGTGCGAAGAACGCCGGACTCTCGCCCGATGAGGCGCTGGCCGCGTCGCAAAGCCCGCGCGAGATGGAGGCGGCGCTGCTGTACCAGCGCTACCAGGCGCGACTGTCGACGTTCAACGCGGTCGACTTCGACGACCTGATCCGCCTGCCGGTTCAGATCCTGGAAGGCGACGAGGACGTGCGCCTGGCCTGGCGCGAGCGCATCGGCTACCTGCTGGTCGACGAGTGCCAGGACACCAACGATGCCCAGTACCGGCTGCTGAAGGGCCTGGCTGGCGACAAGGGCCTGTTCACCTGCGTGGGCGACGACGACCAGTCCATCTATGCCTGGCGCGGCGCCAACCCGGACAACCTGCTCAACCTGGGCACGGACTACCCGGCGCTGGAGATCATCAAACTCGAGCAGAACTACCGATGCTCGAACCGCGTGCTGCGCACGGCCAACACACTGATCGCGCACAACCCCCACGAGCATCCCAAGACCCTGTGGAGCGACCAGGCCGACGGCGAGCGCATCCGCGTCTGGGAGTGCCGCGACAACGCCCACGAGGCCGAGAAGGTCGCCGCCGAGATCCATTTCCTCGCCGCTGCCAAGCAGGCGCCGTGGAGCGACTTCTGCATCCTGTTCCGTGGCAACCACCAGAGTCGCGCGCTGGAGAAGGCGCTGCAGCTGCTGCGCGTGCCCTATCACCTCTCTGGCGGCACCGCGTTCCTGGAGCGGGGCGAAGTGAAGGACGCGCTAGCGTGGCTGCGCCTGATCGCCAATCCCGATGACGATGCGGCCTTCCTGCGCGCGGTGCAGTCGCCCAAGCGCGAAGTCGGTGCGACCACGCTGTCGAAGCTTGCCGAGATGGCACAGCACGCCGGCATGCCGATGTCGCGCGCGGCCGAGCAGATCGGCATGCTCAAGCAGCTCGCGCCACGTGCCGGCAACGCGCTCGATGGTTTCGTCAACATCATCCGCCACCTGCGCGGCGAAGCGTTCAAGATCCCGCCGTCTGAACTGGTGCGCGTGCTCGCCGAGAAGAGCGGACTGCTCGCGGCGATCCGTGCGCAGTGCAAGGACGATGCCACCTTCCTTCGCCGCAAGGAAAACCTCGAGGAACTGGCCGACTGGTTCGACGGCGGCAAGAATTCCGGCCCCGGCGAACTGGCCGCGCAGCTGGCATTGCTGTCGCACGCCGACAAGGGCGACGCCGGCAACCAGGTGCGTTTGATGTCCCTGCACGGTGCCAAGGGCCTGGAGTTCCGCTATGTCTTCATCATCGGCATGGAGGACGGCACGCTGCCGCACGAGATGGCGCTGGAAGAGGGCAGCCTGGAGGAAGAGCGGCGCCTGCTGTACGTCGGCATCACGCGGGCCAAGGAACAGCTGTGGCTGTCGCACTCACGTGAGACGCAGCGCTGGGGCGACAAGATCCGCCTCAAGCCCAGCCGCTTCTTCGACGAGCTGCCGATGGCGGAGATCCAGCGCGACGGCGCCGACCCGGTCGCCGACGCAGCGCGCAAGCAGGAACGTGCGGTGGCGGGTTTCGCGGCGATCCGGGCACTGCTGGACGAGTAGCGCCGTGCAGCTCAACCGCATCCACCACGTCGCCATCATCTGCGCCGACTACGCGCGCTCGAAGCACTTCTACACGCAGGTGCTCGGGCTGCGGGTGCTGGCCGAAGTGCACCGCGAGGCGCGCGACTCGTGGAAGCTCGACCTGGGCCTTCCCGATGGCGGGCAGCTCGAACTGTTTTCGTTTCCGTCGGCGGCGCCTCGGCCGTCGTACCCTGAAGCCCAGGGGCTGCGCCACCTGGCGTTCGAGGTGGCCGATGTCGCCGCCGCGGCCGCTGAGTTGCAGGCGCAGGGCATCTCCGTCGAACCGCTACGTGTCGACGAGTACACCGGTCGGCGCTTCACCTTCTTTGCTGACCCGGACGGCCTGCCGATCGAACTGTACGAATCCTCCTGACATCAGGATCCGGCCCGGGTGCCGGGGCCGTTGACGCCGAGGCGGCGCCGACGCGTAGCATCGGCGCCATCGGGTACCGGCCCGTGACCGGCGCACCAGGACGTGGACACTCATGTTTACGACGCTCGCGGTTGTCGTCGTGTTCCTGCTGGTTCTGGCGGTGCTCGTGCGCGCCTCCGGGCGCTGGCGCTCGTCCACCAGCGGTGACGGTTGGGACCCCGGTTACTCGACACCGCTGGCGACCGACCACGGGTGCGACCCACGCGCCGAGGCCGAGGCCGATGCAGATATCGATGCCGACTGCAATTCCGACCCCGGCTCCGACTCCGGCGGCGACTGCGGCAGCGATGGCGGCAGCAGCGACTGATTCCCTGCAACCTGCGTCTGGCGTGATTCAGATCGCGCGACTAGCTCCCGCTTTCGACGCAGGTGCTGGTTTGGCACCATGCAGTTCCCTGCCCTTCGAGCCTCTCAATGGACCTCGTCCTGCGTCCGGCGCACGCCGGCGACCATCCCGCGATCCTGACGCTGAACCTCGCCGAAGAGGAGATGCTCAGCCCGCTCGACGCGGCGCGCCTGCTGAAACTGGATGCGCAGTCGGCCTACCACCGCGTGCTGTGCGAGGGCGACCGGGTCGTCGCCTTCCTGCTCGCGTTCCGCGAGGGGGCGCAGTACGACAGCCCCAACTACCTATGGTTCGCCGGTCGCTATCCGCACTTCCTCTACATCGACCGCGTCGTGGTCGCCGCATCGCACCAGGGGCGTGGGCTCGGCGCGCGGCTTTATCGCGACCTGTTCGAATTCGCCCGCACCAGCGGCGTCGAAGCGGTGACCTGCGAGTTCTACACGCGGCCGCCGAACGAGGCGTCGCGCCGCTTCCATGCGGGTTTCGGATTTCGCGAAGTCGGGCAGCAGTGGGTGGCCGAGGGGCGCAAGCAGGTGTCGTTGCAGGTGGCCACGCCCTGAGACCGCCTGTCATGGCGCGTGCGCCGGGCTCGGCTACACTCGCCGCCCGACCCGACACCCGCCATTGCGATGCACCCACGCACCCTTTCCCTGTCCGCTCTCGCCTGCGCCCTGATGCTGACCGCCTGCCAGCGCGCGCCTGCACCCGATTCCAAGTCGCGGGACGCCGCTGCCGCTGCGGCTGCCGCGCCTGCCGCCAAGCCGGCCGCGGTCGCCGCCGACGACAACCTCAACGCAGTGCTGTGGATGCAGGCCTCGGCCGAGTACCAGGCGGCGACCACCACCGTCTATCGCGCCGCCGCCGACAAGCTCGGCGTGGCGCTGGCCGAGAAGCACTGGGATGCCCTGGTTCCCGACGAGCGCGGTAATGCTGCCACCGGCCTGAAGCCCGCCGTGATCATGGACGTCGACGAGACCGTGCTCGACAACTCGCCCTACCAGGCGCGACTGGTGCGCTATGGAAAGGCGTACGACGAAGTCAGTTGGGACGCCTGGGTAGCCGAGAAGAAGGCCAAGCCGGTGCCCGGCGTGGTCGAGTTCGCCAAGGCCGCCGCAGCCAAGGGCGTGACGATCCTGTATCTGTCCAATCGCGCCGTACACCTGAAGGACGCGACCATCGCCAACCTCAAGGCGGTCGGCATGCCGGTCCAGGACGACAGCGTTTTCCTGGGCCTTGGCACCGTGCTCGACGGCTGCGAGCAGAACGGCAGCGAGAAGAACTGTCGCCGACAGCTGGCCGGCCAGCAGTACCGCGTGCTGATGCAGTTCGGCGACCAGCTTGGCGACTTCGTGCAGGTCGTGGCCAACACCCGCGAAGGGCGCGCGCAGCTGCTCGACGAGTACGGCGACTGGTTTGGCGAACGCTGGTGGATGCTGCCCAACCCCAGCTACGGCTCGTGGGAGCCGGCGACGTTCAACAACGACTGGTCGCAGCCGCTGGAAGCCCGACGCGAAGCCAAGCGCGCAGCGCTGGACGTGGCGCCGTAAGCCACAGGCGCCGCCAACGCGGGCTTTTCCCCCGTGTCTGTGCATTTAAAATCAACAGGTTGCGTCGCGTTTCTTCAGGCGTTGCATTAACTTCGGAAGGCGGCTAGTCTGCCTCCGTCCGGCGCGAGCCGGAGCCATGCCACAACTCGACGTCCTCCGGTGCAAGCCGGATTTGAAGGAGGCCCCTGGCCTCCTTTTTCTTTTGGCGCGCGTCCCGGTCACTCGCAGCCGCCGCGAACTGCCGTCCGTCAGAAACGCCGGCCCAGCGCACGAAAAATGTGACGCCCATTGCAGTTTCTTCACGTGCCCGGGTCTATTTCCTCAAGGAAGGCTCAGCCCGGCCGATGGAGCGAACAGGCGTACTACGCGCATTGATGCGCAAGGACAGGCCATGAATCGATTCAGGGTCACGGCGATCGCCGTGCTCTGGGCACTGGCGGAGACGGCAAACGCGCATGCGACCGAAGGCGGACGAATCTCGTTCAGCGGCGCAGTGGTCGCAGCGACCTGCAGTCCAACCGGCACCAGTTCCCCGGCACGCCCCGCGACACAACATTCGCAATGCCCGGACGCCGGATCTCCGACGCGCTACACGCTGCGCATGGAGCCGGCCGCTTCGCACCCGAACTCGCGCCTGGTCACGTACTACGCCGATTACGTACGCGCCAGCGGCAGTGCTGCCCCGGTCTGGGTGGCCACCCAGATTTACGACTGATCCGGCAAAGCCTTTAGCCGACCCGCTCGACCACCGTCACTGATACGTCAGGGTGAAGGTCAGCGTGCCGCGGACCGTGCCGCCGGTGATCGCGGTGGAAACCGTGCGGTAGTACTGGGCGTGGAACGGCACCGCCCACGAACCATTGGGCGTGGCGCCAAGCGTTTGCGCCGCGTTGAACGGCACCGGTGCGGTGCTGGCACCGTTGATGAGCTGGATGCCAATGCCGGTGGCCATGCCGGTTCCCGTCGTCGGCGCGATGACGCCATTGGGAATGCTGAAGGCAGAGGTGGTGGCGAACGAGATGCTCGCCGTCGTGCCCGCCTGGCAGGTCAGGTTGAGGTTGAAACGCGTGCGCCCCGCCGTTGCCCCCAGGCTCGTCAGCGCGGCGGTGGTCACGGTCGGCAGCGTCACGGTCAGGTTCTGCGAGCCGGTATCGACGCTGCAACCGACCAGGCCGACCTGGGTGCCGCCGTTGACTGTCAGCGTCGTGCCCATCGGCCCGCTGGTCGAGGTGTAGCCGTACTCGTACCAGTAGAACCGCATCAGCTGCAGGCCGCTGAGCGTGCCGGGCGTGACGGTGCCGGTCTTGACCAGCTGCGCGGTGAAGGCCTCGGTGACGCTGCCGCTGCAACGGCGGTTGTTGCCGCTGCCGGTGCAGCTGTTCTGCGGGAACGGCCCGATCTCGAATCCGGCCGTCGAGGCGGGGCCGCAGCGCAGACATGTCTGGGCCTTGGCCTGGTCTGGGCTGGCGGTAAGTTTCAGGGCGATGCCGGGGACCGAGGTGTCGAACAGGATGCCGTTGGCGCCCGTGTCGCTGGGATCGCGCGCGGCCAGGTCGCCGGCCTGGATGTTGAGGTCCTGGCCCGGAGCGCCGCTCGGGATGTTGGTGCAGTTGAAGATCATGCTGATCGTCGTCGGCGTGCCCAGCGTCGCGCCTACCGCCGTGTTCGGCGTGACGGTGACGTTCCCCAGGGTCAGCGATCCCGACGAAGTGGTCGTGCAGGTTGCCACCGCTGCGCGCAGCTGCATGGGCATGGCACCGAGCAGCGCGACGATCGCGAGCGCCGCCAACCGTCCGACCCACGAACGCGGGGCGGTGAAGGCGATGGGCAGTGCGTGGTTCAAGTTCGTTCGCATCGTCGGTGGTACTCAGTCGATCACAGGCTGGCGGCAGCGAAGGTGACGGTGGGCGTGCAGCGTGCGTCGACCGTTGGCAGGTCATTGGCCGTCTCGCCCTTCTTCGGCTGCGGCGTCTGGTAGGTGAAGGTGCACTGCATGGGCTGCTCGCCTTCCTGCCAGCTCAGCGACACGGTGCCGTCCTTGCTTGCACCACGCAGCAGCAGGCGGCCGCCCTGGCCGACGGTGCCCAGCGCCTGGCCATGCAGGTCGGAGACTTCGGCGCCGAACGGCACCGGCCGGCCGTCGTCGAGGCGCACGCGGACCAGCAGCGCGCGGCCGAACTGCGTGTCGAACCGGAGCATCGACACACCACCCGCACGCGGCGCGACGCGTGCGCTGGTGGAGGCCAGTTGCACGTCGAGCGGCAGGCCGGTCGGATCGAGTTCGACGCTGTTGAGGTTGTACGGAATCAGGTACGGCACGAGCGCGTTGCCGAAGCGGTCGATCTTCACGCCCGGCGCGTTTGTCACGCGCGCGCCCTTGGCGTTGGGCGCCGAGACAATGGCGATCGTGTCGCCCGCCGGCTGACCGAGGGTGATACCGCCCGGGTGCGCGACCACCGTGCCCGACACGCCCAGCGATGCCTGCGAGTAACCATCGCCGCGGCCGTAGCTGGCGTTGGCGACGGCGACGCTGCCGCGGTAGCCGGCATTGACGTTGCCCGACGTGCCGACGACATCGCTGTGCGCGGCGCTGGCGCCATAGGTGAACTGGCCGTCCTGGCCGGCGTTGCCGGCGACGGTCGCCTGCACCTGGTTGTTGCCCTGACTGTCGTGGATCAGGCCGGCGTTGAGCGTCGGCGCGCGCGGGCTGGAACCCAGCGGCAGGCTGAAATTGACGAAGTACTGGTTGCTGTAGCGTCCCTGGAAATCGCGCAGGCGGCTGGCGGTGACGCTGTAGTTGAACCAGCCCAGGCGATTGCTGTAACCGAGCTGGAACTGCAGGTCGCTGCCTTCGCGCGTCCAGTAGTCGCGGGTCGACGCGGTGGCATACAGCGAGCCGCCGGCGACGCGCTGACTGAGGTTGATGTCGAAGCGGTTGCGCTGGCGATCCAGCGCGCTGCCTGCGGCCTGGATGCCGGCCAGTTGCTCGCCCAGAAGCGCCGCGCGCTGTTCCGGCGTGAGCACGCCCGGCAGGGCGTCGAGGTCGGCCAGCTCGTCGCGCACGTCGAAGCCCATCGCCAGGTCGCGCGCCGCGAGCGCTTCGCGCAGGCTGTAGAAGCCGCTGGTGGAGTAGCGGTACGAGGCCAGGCTGAAGGACGTGCCCGAACCGGGAAACATCTTGCTGTAGGTGGCGCGCAAGCTCTGGCCATCCTGCGCCTCGCGGGTCGGCAGCTTGGTCCGGGCGGCGGTGAGATCCAGCGCCACCGCACCCACGCGCATGTTGAGCGCGACGCCGCCGAGGGCCGACATGTAGCCCTCGCTGGCCAGCACGCCGCCGTAACCGGTGACCAGGTTGGTGAGGCCGCGCTGCAGCGTTGCCTGCACCAGCATCGGCTCGTCCTGCGAACCGTCGTCATGGACCACGCCGGCAGCGACGGAGAACCGCATCGCGCCCGGGCGCAGCAGTTGCGGCACGGCGGCATAGGGCACCGAGAAGGAACGCACGCGGCCGTCCGCTTCGGTGACGGTGACATCGAGGTCGCCGCCATAACCGGTCGCATACAGGTCGTCGATGACGAATGCACCCGGCGTCACCGTGGTCTCGTACAGGAGCATGCCGTTCTGGCGGATGCTCACGCGCGCGTTGCTTTCGGCGACGCCCCGCACGGTCGGCGCATAGCCGCGCAGCGACTCGGGCAGCATGCGGTCGTCGGTGGCCATCTGCACGCCGCGCACGCCGATGCTGTCGAACAGTTCGCCACTGGTGAAGCTGTCGCCGATGGTCAGCTGCGTCTGCCACTGCGGGATGTCGCGGCGTGCGTAGGTGGCGACGGATTCGTACTGGCGGTTCGACGGCGCATCGGCCAGTGCCGACTGCCAGCTGTAGTTGCCGTCGTGGCGCAGGCGCCAGACGCCGAGGTTGAGGCCGGCGTTGATGCCGACAAAGCCCGAGGTCAGGTCGAAGCCGGCATTGCTGGTGCGGTAGACGTTGGCGTTGTAATTGAGCAGTCCGGCAGTGACGCCGCTGTCCCACTGCGCCGGGCTGACGTAGCCGCGCGCGCGATAGCCCAGCCACGCCTGCGGGACGGTCACGTCGAGGCGCAGCTCGGCCTGGTCGTAGGCGACCGTTGCGTCGGGGATGAGGTCGGACAGGGCCAGGCAGCCTTCACCCGACTGCAGGCGCGCGCGGGCCGCCTCATCGAGCCGGTCCACGGGCAGGCCGAGCAGGCCGAGCAGCTCCGGCGTCATGCACGGCACGGCACTGGCGGCATCGGCATCGGGCGCTGCGAAGCGGACGTCGGACGAACCGGACCACTGGTTGTCCAGGTAAAGGTCGAGGCGATAGACGCCCGGCATCACGACATTACCGCGCTCGAAGCGCGAGAGATCGGCCGACTGCTGGTTGCCGCCGGCGAGCAGGCTCATGTCGAACTGGGCGTCGGCCGGCGCGGCCGGGGCGGCATGCGCACCGGACCATGCCAGCAAGGCACAGGCGATCGCGGCGCCAAGCACTGCACGGCTTGGCACGCGGGAGAGTGCCGGCAACAGCTGGCCGGCACGATCGGTCACGGAGCGACGACCCCGGTGAAGGCGGCGGTCGCGCCAAAATCGTTGATCGCGCTGAAGCGGACCGGAGTGCCGGCCGGTGCCGGTGACGACAGGCCGGCCAGCGGCAGGCGCAGCTCGGACATCGGCGCGACCATGCCGGCTTCGGCCTTCCAGGTCTTGCCGCCGGCGTCGAGCGCGGCGTCTGCCAGGGTGACGTGGTACGGGGTCGGGTTCCTGACGACCAGCACCGTGCCGCCCTTGTCGGCGACCGTATGGAAGGTCAGCGCCGCCGGCGCCTTGAGCGGATCGGCCTGGAGGCCGTCCGGGCGGAAGAACAGCTTGAGGCGCGAACGCACCGCAAGCTGCAGGATGTTCTTGCCCTCGGCCTCGGGGCCGGTGGGCTTGGGCGGCACTTCCAGCACGTTGAGCCAGAACAGCGACTCGCGGTCGACCGGGAGCGGCTCGCGGGTGTAAAGGATGCGCAGGTTCTGATCGCGCTTGGGCTCGATGCGGAACATCGGCGGCGTGATCAGGAACGGGGAATCAGCAGAATCCGGCGTCGACTGGGCGTCGCCGCGATCGATCCACGCCTGCACCAGGGCAGGAGAGGCGCTGTCGTTGCTCAGGCGCAGGGTGGTTTCGCCCTGCTTGGCATTGAGCACGACGCGGGTGCCACCAACGAGCACGGCGGCCTGGGCGGCCGGAGCGAGGGCGCACGCTGCGAGCAGCGCCACGCTGATGGCGCGAATGAAGGGGTTCATTTGATCACCTGGTAATGGGCGGCCGGGGAAGCCGTCGCGGGTGCGGCCAGTGCCGCACCCGCGCAGGGACATGCTGGTTACAGCACGTGCTGCTTACTGGTACTGCATCGTGAAGACGACGCTGGTGGACACCGCGCCGGCGGTGGCAGCTGCGCCGTTGGCGATGTAGGCGGCGAAGTAGTTCATGGCGCCGGCGCCGCTGATGGTGGCCGACTTGGAGTTCTGGCTGCCAGCGACGTTGTTGAGGTTGATCTTGGTCGAGTCGCTGTTGTAGAGCGCGACCTGGACGTTGCCGGCGCCGCCGCTGGCGGTGTTCTTCAGGTTGCCGGTGGCGGTGTCGACGTTGGCACCCGGCTCGAAGTAGGTGCTGACGGTGGTGTTGGCCGGGCACAGGGTCAGGTTGATCGCGAACGGCTGGTTGCCGGCGGTGGCGCCAGCAGAGGCCAGCGCGGCCGTGGTCACGGTCGGCAGGACAACGTTGATGCCGGTGGTCGTGGTGACCTTGCAGGCGGTGGTGGTGACGTTACCGGTGATGTTGATCGTGCCGTCGGCAGCGAAGGCCGGCGCGATGGAAACGAGGCCAGCAGCGGCGGCCGCAACGAGGAGAATCTTCTTCATAAATACCCTTGTCATTGGAGAGGTCCGCCGTGGCAGGACACAAAGCCGGCGGAAATGCCGGTTAGTGCGTAGGTAGCAGGAAGTGTGCCAACGGTCTCAGAAACGGTTTCTTGACGTGAGGAAGGGGTTAAGAACACCAGATTTGACAAAGCTGAACGAGATTGCCGTCACACTTTTGGGCCGGATGCGCACAAGGTGACCAACCACGTCAGGTTGTGTCGTGAATATTTCTGAATGGGGCCAAATTCCCGCCAGAATTCCGATCCGGAACGGTGTCGGCTTGCCGGCGCCCCGGCCGGCCGCCAAGATTCGGACCCAGCGACAGGGGAGCCGCACCGCATGCCATTGATCCGACGCGCCACTGCCGCGCTGCTGCTGGTTGCCGCGGTCGCGGCGACCGGCTGCGACCGCGCGCCGGCGCCGGCGGCGGCGCCCACCCCGACCGAACCGTCCCAGGCCGTCGAACAGCTGATCGACGACCTGCGCCGCAATGACTTCGTCGCCTACGCCCGCCACTCCGTCCCGCCCGCGCTCCACGCCCGGCTGGACCAGGCGTGGAACGAAGGCCGCACGCGCTGGCCGCTGACCGAGCTCCCGCTCGACGACCGCCTGCCGGACTTCCTCTCCGCCCTGGCCGCGCCGGGCGCCGAGAAGCAGCTGCTCAGCACCTACAACCGCCAGTTCTCCGGCGCCGGCGCGGAACTGCGCTCGGCCACCTCGACGCTCGGCCTGTTCGCCACCCAGTACCTGCGCAAGGAAGGCGACTACAGCGCCGACGAGCGCGCGCATTACGTACAGCTGGTCGCGGCCCTGAGCCGTTGGGGCCAGAAGGCGCCGTTGGGCGATCCCAAACGCGCACAGCGGGCGATTCCCCAGCTGGTCGCCGCCGCCCGCCAGACCGGCTTGGCCGGTGGTGCCGACACCTTCCGTCAGCTCGGGATGCAACGCAGCCTCGAGCGGTTCGGTCCGTTCTTCGGACGCTTCAAGCAGGTCCTTGGCACCTACGGGCTCGATGTCGATGCCGACCTGGCCAGCGCCAGGGCGACGCTGATCAAGCAGGAAGGCGACCGCGGGATCATCGGCCTGAACTACACGCTGGCCGGACAGAAGATCCATGCGCAGCTGGCGGTCGAGCGCCATGACGGCCATTGGTACCTCAGCGATGCCCTGCGCCATGCGCAGACCGAGGCGGCGGCAACTGCAGCACCTGATCCGGACGCCAAACCGAGCCGCTGAACGCGGTTTCCACCGCGAAAGGCATAATGCCCGCGATGCCGAATCAGACACCCCTGCCTTTCCCGGAACCCGACAAGGGCGCGCCGGCCACCGATGCGACGCCGACCCACGGGTCTGGAACCGCGCCCGACGCTGTGCCCGAAGCCGAGCCCGAGCCGGCGCAATCGGAACTGCCGATGCCAGCCGCAGCCCCGGCCGCGGCTGCGTCCGTGCGGCCCGAACGGCGCCGCGGGTCCGGCGCAACGCGCCGACCGTGGTGGGCCAAGCTGCTCGGCCGCCTGATGGCGCCGTGGGTGCAGCTCACCATCGAGCCACGCAACCCGGCCACCGAGATCCCCGAAGAGTGGAGCGGCCTGCCGGTCTGCTACGTGCTCGAGGATTACGGCCTGAGCAACGCCTTGATTCTCGAGCGTGCCTGCCGCGAGGCCGGCCTGCCCTCGCCGTTGCAGCCGTTGCCTGGCGATCCGCTGCGCCGCAAGCGCGCCTACCTCGCGCTGTCGCGCCGCAACGTCAACACGCTGGCACAGCTGCAAGCCCTGGCCGGCACCGCCGAGCCAACCACCAAGAGCCACTCCAGCTCGCTCGCGCGCCTGCTCGATGCACACCGCAACGATCCGACCCTCGACGTGCAGCTGGTGCCGGTGTCGATCTTCGTCGGCCGCGCGCCGGACAAGAACAGCGGCTGGTTCTCGGTGCTGTTCTCGGAAAACTGGACCCTGGTCGGCCGCTTCCGCCGCCTGCTGGCGATCGCCCTCAACGGCCGCGACACCCTGGTGCGCTTCGCCCCGCCGATCGGCCTGCGCGGCATCGTCGACGAAGGCCTGCCGGCCGAGCGCACCGTGCGGAAGCTGTCGCGCGTGCTGCGCGCGCACTTCCGCCGCATCCGCGCCGCGGTGATCGGCCCGGACCTGTCGACCCGGCGCCTGCTGGTCGACCAGGTGCTGACCTCGACCACCGTCCGCGACGCCATCGCCGACCAGGCCCGTCGCGACAACTCCAAGCTCCCCGACGCCTGGAAGAAGGCCCACGCCTTCGCCTACGAGATTGCCGCCGACTATTCCCACCCGGTGGTGCGTTCGGTCAGCTTCCTGCTCTCACCGGTCTGGAACCGCATCTACCGTGGCGTGCTGGTGCATCACCTCGACCAGCTCAAGGACGATGCGCCCGGCCATGAAGTGGTCTACGTGCCCTGCCACCGCAGCCACATGGACTACCTGCTGCTGAGCTATCTGCTGTACACGCGCGGCATCGTGCCGCCGCACATCGTGGCCGGCATCAACCTCAACCTGCCGGTGGTTGGCACGCTGCTGCGCAAGGGCGGCGCGTTCTTCATCCGCCGCAGCATCCGCGGCAGTGCGCTGTACTCGGCAGTGCTTGGCGAGTACGTCGCCCAGCTCGTGTCGGGCGGTTATTCCATCGAGTACTTCGTCGAGGGCGGGCGTTCGCGCACCGGCCGCCTGCTCCAGCCCAAGGGCGGCATGGTGGCGATGACGCTGCGCGCGTTCCTGCGCCAGCCCACGCGACCGGTGCTGTTCCAGCCGGTCTACATCGGCTACGAGAAGCTGATGGAAGGCAACAGCTACCTCGACGAACTGACCGGCAAGCCGAAGGAAAAG
>DATDBI010000296.1:0-1628 GCA_036524915.1 Lysobacter sp.
CCTAAAAACGGGAATGGGGAAGCTGACCGACGCGTTATGAGTCGGGTTTCCTGGCTTGGAAGTGACGCAGCTGGGGAGCTTTCAGCCTGAGAGGAGCATTTTGGCCTCGGGCGGCAGTGTCGCCAGCCACTTTCCACCCAGCCAGTGACGGAAAATGTGGGTTAGCAGAAGCGTCCAGCGTTCCTGAGAGGTCCATTGCTGCGCGATGGTCCAAAAACGACGTAACGTGCTGCTGACCAACGTGATCGCTTGCGTGAGCAGGTCACTGTTTTCGTGCTGCAGACTGACTTTGACCGTACATTGGCCACTGTGGCGGACGAGTCGGGCCACCCCGCCCAACAACGCGGGCCGGCTGGTGATCGCTTCCCGGTGGTGCTCGGCGTCGTAGAGACGCACGTAAAGGTGCCACCAGTTGTAAGTAAGAGCCACGAGGTTGGCCATCAGCCGGCACGGAGTCAGTTTTCGGGTGGTAAATCCGTTCCAGCCCCATTGGTTTTTAAGCTCATCGTAGATGTTTTCGGCATCGGCTCTCTCACGGTAGAGCCGCGCCAGGGCGACCGCGGGATAGGCTTGCTCATCAAGGGTAGTCACCAGCACGGCAATCTTGCCGGCCCAAGGCGCCTGGGAGTCTGCCCACTGGTTGGTGCCAGGCAGTCCGGCTTGCAGATGATCGCGCCGGCGACGTGCCCGTTCACCCATCGGCGCAACCGCTGGAGTTTCCCTCACCAGAACCACGCGCCGTTCACGGCTCCATCCCGCCAGCCGCAGAGTGGCTTCCATCACTTCCCATCCGCTGCCGGCATCCTGCCATACGGCCCCGCGGCGCTGCATCTGTGAGACCAGCGTTTTTACTTTCGCCGTGTGCCGCAATTTGAACAGGCAGGGCAGTCCGCGTTCTTCGGCCTTGCCCAGCAACACCTCGTTGCCGTAGCCGCAGTCTCCTCGCAGCATCGCCGGCCAATGTGTGCGCGGCAGACTATCTAGCAGCCTCCACAGCCCTGGCAACGCGTGCCGTGCGGCGTGCTCCTTGCCGCCGAGCACTTCCACCCCAAGACACAGCCGCGTATTGGCCATGAAATAGCTGTGATAACAATGGCTCGGCCGGCCAGGCTTGTGCGGATTATGCCCAATCTGGGCGCCTTCCTGCCTCCCGTAGATCGATTTAATGGTCACGTCGATGTCCAGGATCCAGGGCTGGCTCAAGACCGGCTCGATGCAGGCGCGCAACTCTCCCGAGAGCCAGGCCAAGCCGCTTCCTTCCTCGATCCGCTTCATCGCTCGGCGCACCACGTCCTCGCTCACTGTGCCGCTCATGCCTAGCAGTCTCGGGTTGAGAGTGTCGCCACGCACCGCGCTCATATGTGCATAACGCCAGTGCCCGCACAGAATCGAGAGCACGGCCGTCCCCAGCACATTCACCACGCGACTGCCACGATTACCCTCATAGCGTAGTGGGGTGTTCTCCAAAAAACGTTCCCATCGGCCTCCCGTATGCAGAAACTGCGCAAAGAAAATCAATTGGCCCTCACGCGTCACTGGAGCCTCGTAGTCGAGTTCCGCATAATAGCGCCCGCCGGGCGTGTCCACCGGCCACACCGCTCCATTTGGCTTCAATCCAGGTTCACCCA
>DATDBI010000297.1:0-1472 GCA_036524915.1 Lysobacter sp.
CACGGTCAACAGCAAGTTCGGTTTCAAGTGGAAGCCGATCGACTCGCTGCTGTTCCGCGGCACCTACGCTGAAGGCTTCCGCGCTCCGACGATCAACGACCTGTTCGGCGGCGGTTCGCAGACCTTCTCGTTCTTCACCGACCCGTGCGATACCAGCTTCGGTGCTTCGCGCACGAACCCGTCCGTGCGTGCCAACTGCGCGGCCGACATCGTCAACGCCAACACGTTCCGCCAGCTGCAGCAGGGCTTCGTCCCGGCCGGTTCGGGCAACTCGCAGACGCCGGTGGCGTTCTTCTCGGGTTCCAATCCGAACCTGATTCCGGAAACCTCGGAGTCCAAGACGCTCGGCACCGTGTGGAGCCCGGGCTTCATCGAAGGCCTGAACGTCAGCCTGGACTGGTGGAAGATCCGCATCGACGACACCATCGTTGCGGACTCGCCGACGCAGATGCTCAACGACTGCTACATCCAGAACGATCCGACGCGTTGCGTGGCCTTCACGCGTGATCCGGCGCTCGGCTACGTCAACAGCCTCACCTTCACCGGCATCAACGCCGGTTACCGTGAGTCCGAAGGTTACGACCTCGACCTGGGCTACCGCCTGCCGACCGACAGCATCGGTAACTTCAACCTGTCCTGGCAGACGACGTACACCGTCAACGACGAGATCAAGACCGACACCAACCCGACGACGCCGCCGCAGCAGCTGGTTGGTTATGCCACCTCGCCTGGCTTCATCGGTACGTTCCGCATCCGCTCCAATGCCAGCCTGAGCTGGGACATGGGCGCGTGGGGCATCACCTGGGGTGCGCGCTACTACTCGGGCATGAAGGAAACCTGCCTGTCGCTCGCACTGTTCCCCGATGAGTGCTCGAACCCGGACTTCGCCGTCGCCAACCCGAACCCGGCACAGGCACGTGCGATCAACGAGCTGGGCTCCAACACCTTCCACGACCTGGAGTTCCGCTGGCAGGCCCCGTGGAAGGCGACCGTCGCCCTGGGTGCCAACAACGTGTTCGACCACGTCGGCCCGGTGGTGTACAGCCAGCCCAACGCCAACGTGTCCTACCAGGGCCAGTTCGACATCGGCCGTTTCATCTACATGAAGTACCAGCAGCGCTTCTGATCGTTGCCATGTCCGACCACTGCGGCCCCTTCGGGGGCCGCAGTCTTTTCAGGCGGCCGCTCATGGGGGCACCGCCCCGGCAAGTCAGGACACTGACTGGGGTCCAGACCGCGCTGGCCCTGTTTGACCCCTCCGGCGGCCCCTTTGGGCAGCCAGCCGGGGCCCCCGGCCAGCCCCTCCATTCAGAGATCACAACCCGATAACCGGTCATTAACGTTACTTTCACTTTCCTGATGGAGAGGTTACGATCGGGTTAAGTCTTGCCGTATTTGGCGTCTTTCTTGACCCCAACGGCCGGACCCACTGGATTCACCGACCCAGCTTTGGAGAGAGAGATGACCCTGAA
>DATDBI010000298.1:0-2438 GCA_036524915.1 Lysobacter sp.
TCTACGGCCACATCCGTGCCCGCCACCTGTGGGACATGATCATGGTCTCGACGTATGACTACGCCGAGCCGGGCTTCATCCTCATCGACCGCGTCAACGAGATGAACAACAACTGGTGGTGCGAGAACATCCGCGCGACCAACCCTTGCGGCGAGCAGCCGCTGCCGGCGTACGGCGCGTGCCTGCTGGGCTCGGTCAACCTGACCAAGTTCGTGCGCGACGCGTTCACCGACCAGGCCTCCTTCGACTGGGAGGAATACAAGGAAGTCGTGCGCGTGTTCACCCGCATGCTCGACAACGTGGTCGAGGTGAATGGCCTGCCGCTGGAACAGCAGCGCAACGAGATCATGCGCAAGCGCCGCCACGGCATGGGCTTCCTCGGCCTGGGCAGCACCGTGACCATGCTGCGCATGAAGTACGGCAGCAAGGAGTCGTGCGAGTTCACCGAGCGCATCTCCCGCGAGATGGCCGTGGCCGGCTGGGAAATGGGCTTGGCGCTGGCGAAGGAAAAAGGCGCCGCGCCGATCATGGACGAGCTGTTCGCCGTCGATGCCGAGATGCTGCGCAAGCGTCCGGAGATGGTGAAGGACGGCTGGAAGATCGGCCAGGACATCCCCGGTCGCGTTCTCCACGCCCGCTACAGCCGCTACATGCAGCGCGTTGCCACGGTGGCGCCGGAGCTGGTGGAAGAGCTGGCGCAGACCGGCGCGCGCTTCACCCACCACAGCTCGATCGCGCCGACCGGCACGATCTCGCTGAGCCTGGCCAACAACGCCTCCAACGGCATCGAGCCGTCGTTCGCGCACCACTACAGCCGCAACGTGATCCGCGAAGGCAAGAAGTCGAAGGAAAAGGTCGACGTCTACTCCTTCGAGCTGCTGGCCTACCGCGAGCTGATCAACGCCAAGGCCATGCCGTTCTCCGACGAGGACCACGCCAGGCTGCCGGAGTACTTCATCTCCGCCGACGACATCTCCCCCAGGGAGCACGTCGACGTGCAGGCCGCGGCGCAGAAGTGGGTCGACAGCTCGATCTCCAAGACGGCCAACGTCCCGACCGATTACCCGTACGAGCAGTTCAAGGACATCTACCGCTACGCCCACCAGCAGGGCCTGAAGGGGTGCACCACGTTCCGTTTCAACCCGGCTGCCTTCCAGGGCGTGCTGGTCAAGGAAGCGGACCTGGAGAACACCACCTACCGCTTCGAGCTGGAAGACGGCAGCGTGCTGGAGGTCAAGGGCAACGAGCAGATCGAATACGACGGCGAGATGCACACCGCCGCGAATCTGTTCGATGCCCTCAAGGAAGGCTATTACGGCAAGTTCTAAGCGCTGTCGTCCCGAGCGCTGCGAGGGACCTGCTTTCAGGCGTCATGCAACATCGGCACCCGGGGGAAGCAGGTTCCTCGCACTTTCGGAATGGCATCGGCAGGAAGGGGAGGCGGCGGTGATCGCCTCCACACGGAGTCCGGGCCGTCTCCGCGTTCATGTACGTGGCCCAAGTGAGTGACGTATGGATTGTGTCGTGCGCGTGCAGCAGGTATAGCATCGCCCTTGCAACACCCCGATTACCGCAATACGCCAACCAGTTTGACGCCCGTCAGGAGGGCACATGAGCAATGGCAACGGAGTGACGGCGACGCTGTCGCAGGCCGCCGATAACGTGAAAGAAACCGCCTCCAACATTTCCAGCGCGGTGATGCACCGTGCCGAGGAAGCCGTGGCGACGGTCAAGACCACCGCCACGAAGGCACGCAAGGCCGCCAAGAAGGCAGTGGGCACCGCCAAGAAGAAGCTCGCCGCTGCCAGCGCCAAGGCCAAGAAGGAAGCTTCGTCGCTGAAGGCGAAGGCCGGCAAGAAGACGGCCAAGAAGGCGACCAAGAAGGCCGTAAAGAAGGCTGCAAAGAAGGTTGCAAAGAAGACGACCAAGAAGCCTGCGACCAGGAAGACCGCGAAGAAGGCGGTGAAGAAGGTCGCGGCGAAGAAGACGGCGAAGAAGGCCGCCAAGAAGGTTGCCAAGAAGGCCACCAAGAAGGCTGCCAAGAAGGCCGTCAAGAAGGCCACGAAGAAGACTGCGACGAAGAAGGTCGCGAAGAAATCAGCCGCCAGGAAAGCTGTGAAGAAGGCGCCGGCCAAGAAGGCCGTCGCCAGGAAGGCGGCGAAGAAGGCAGCCAAGCGACCCGCCAAGAAGGTCGCGAAGAAAGCTGCCAGGAAGTAAGTGCCCCGATTGGTCGCCGCGTCCCAGCGGCGCGGCGACCGCCTTAAGCGACACACATAACTAGATCAGCGTTACCGCACCAGGAGCGGGTTCATGGCCGTCAAGATCGACAAGAAAATCAAGGGCTACAGCGTCGTCACCCCGGAAGACAAGGCGAAAGAGGCTTCGCGCCCGGCGCCGGTCGCCGCGGTCGAGTCGCTGCCGACCGCCGACGTCATCCA
>DATDBI010000299.1:0-20072 GCA_036524915.1 Lysobacter sp.
CGAGTCGATGTGGAAGAAGGTGTGGCCCATTTCATTGGCGAAGCGGACCGAGTCGAAGATGAAGAATTCCGGCTCCGGGCCGAAGAAGGCCTGGTCGGCGATGCCGCTGGACTTGAGGAAGGCCTCGGCGCGCTTGGCGACGCCGCGCGGATCGCGCGAGTAGGCCTGCATCGTGGCCGGGTCGAGGATGTCGCAGGTCAGGACCAGGGTCGGATCGGCGGTGAACGGATCCAGGAACGCGGTGCTGGCGTCCGGCAGCAGGACCATGTCGGACTCGTTGATGCCCTTCCAGCCGCTGATCGAGGAGCCGTCGAACATCTTGCCGTCCTCGAACAGACCCGGCTCAACGATCGACTTCGGGAACGTCACGTGATGCTGGACGCCGCGCATGTCGACGAAACGCAGGTCAACGAATTCGACCTTATGGTCCTTGATCAGCTTTTCTACGTGTTCGAGCGACATGGGTACTCCGGGACAGGGGATGGCAGTTTGGGAAAAAGTCGACCGCATCGGCCGCACTTGTCTATAACGAAGCAATGAACGTGCCAACATTTCAGGTGTTGCAAGCCATTGATGCATAAAGGCACGCCGCAGGCATAGGCCAGATTCCGCACCAAGTTGGTGCATGCCCCGGGGCCGTTGCATCAACCGGGTGCAAACCACTGATCCGGTATGCTGCCGCGTCGCGCGCCCACCGCCCACACCCTTCTGACCGGCCCACTGAATGACTGACCTGCTCGCCGCGCTGCTGCTCGGCATCATCGAAGGCATCACCGAATTCCTGCCGATCTCCAGCACCGGCCACCTGCTGATCGCTGAACGCTGGCTCGGTCATCGCAGCGATCTGTTCAACATCTCGATCCAGGCCGGCGCGATCCTCGCGGTCGTGCTCATCTACCGGCAGCGGTTGTGGGACCTGGCGATGGGCTTCATCGGCCGTGGCGCCGGCGCCGGACACAGCCCGGCGGGAAGGGCGCTGACGCCGGCGCAGGCGCGCGACTACGCCTTCAAGCTGGCGGCCGCGTTCGGCGTGACCGCCGTGCTGGGCCTTGTGGTCAAGAAGCTCGGCTTTGAACTGCCCGACCAGGTGACACCGATCGCCTGGGCGCTCGTGCTCGGTGGCGTGTGGATGATCGCGGCCGAGCATTTCGCCACCAAGCGCGCGGCCAAGCTCGGCGAGCGCGCTGCGATCACCTGGACGGTGGCGATCCTGGTCGGCATCGCCCAGGTCGTGGCCGGCGTGTTCCCGGGCACCTCGCGGTCGGCTGCCACCATTTTCGTCGCGCTGCTGGCCGGTACCACCTCACGCGCGGCGGCGACCGAGTTCGCGTTCCTGGTCGGCATCCCGACGATGTTCGCGGCCACCGCCTATGAACTGATGCACGTGCTGGGCAACGGCGAAGCGGCGAATGAGGACTGGACCGCATTGGCGGTGGCGTTCGTCGCCTCGGCCATCACCGCGTTCGTGGCGGTGAAGTGGCTGCTGCACTACATCCAGAGCCACCGCTTCACCGCGTTCGCGATCTATCGCTTCGTGCTGGGTGCGGCGCTGCTGTTGCTGGTGCCGACGGGAACCTGAACCGCCATGGCGCGCGACCGGCGCGCCTTCACCCCGATTTAGTTGCCCCTGCGTTTCCATTGGTACCTGCAATGGAGACCGCAATGAAACGACTCGTACTGCTCGCCCTGCCCTTGGCCCTCGCCGCCTGCGCCAAGGCACCGGCACCGCCGGAAGCGGCGGCCCTGCCCGCCACGCCTGCAGCGGTGGAAGCAGCCGCTCCGGCGGCGACCGCGGCCGCCATTGATGGGACGGCCTTGGCCAGCCAGCACTGGCAGCTCGAGCAGGCGGTCGACGCCAAGGGCGAGCGCATC
Organism: Lysobacter sp.; assembly: GCA_036524915.1. Lineage (GTDB taxonomy): Bacteria > Pseudomonadota > Gammaproteobacteria > Xanthomonadales > Xanthomonadaceae > Lysobacter_J. The sequence goes on from DATDBI010000299.1 coordinate 1,873, forward strand.
GATGCGCTGTTCGCCCGCGCCGACAAACCGCTGCAACTCGATTTTCTCGATGGCCGCCTCGTTGTCGGCAATGCCTGCAACCGGATGGGCGGCCGCTACACACTCGATGGCAACCGCCTGCAGGTGGCGCGCCTGGCCGCGACGTTGATGGCCTGCACCGATCCGAAGCTGATGGCGCTGGACCAGGCCATCGGCAAGCGCCTGGAGGCGGCGCAGACCGTGGCGCTGCGCAGCGAAGGCGAGCCGCAACTCACCCTCACCTCTGCCGATGGCGAGGTCCTGACGTTCCGCGGCGAAGCCACCGCCGAAACGCGCTACGGCGGCCCGGGCGAGACCGCGTTCCTCGAGGTCGCCGCGCAGGCCAAGCCGTGCAGCCATCCGTTGATCCCCAACAAGCAGTGCCTGCAGGTGCGCGAGCTGCACTATGACGACCGTGGCATCAAGACGGGTACGCCTGGGGCCTGGCAGCCGCTGTACGAGGACATCGAGGGTTACGAGCACACCGACGGCGTGCGCAACGTGGTGCGCGTGAAGCGCTACACGATCAAGAATCCGCCGGCCGATGGCTCGTCGATCGCCTACATGCTCGACATGGTGGTCGAGTCGGAGACGGCAGCGGCTGTACGCAATTAGGAGCTTCGCCTGCGTGGCCGCGAGGAACAGGACAACCTTCGGTCACTGGTACGAGAGCAGGAAGATCGCGGCCGCCTGTACCGACCCGGCCTGCAGGGTCGCGCCATTGCGGACGTAGCGCGCGGCAAACGGTATCTGGACCGTACCGGATTGCGGACCGAGATTCACGCTGTTGGCAGACGCGGTGGCGCCATTGTTGTACGAGAACGGCGTGGGCCCATAAATGACGGTCTGCCCGGCGTACTGCACCTGTACGCCAACTCCTTGCGCCGTGGAGGCCGACGCAAGCGTCAACGTATCCGAAGAGTTCGAGGGCGTGGTTGCGTCGCTCATGCTGACACGCGGATTTGCATTGGCTTCGCAGTTGAGGCCAATGCCGAAACCCACGCCTCCCGAGGTGGCCCCCACGGTGGGCAGCGAGGATGCGCTGACCGCGGGCATGGTCACCGAAACCGTCGATTGAGTCACGGCGCAGGCTGCGACCGTCTGCTGCAGGATCGAATAGTTGAGATTGACCCGGCTCGAGGCCTGGTTCTGATTGGCCCAGGCTTGGCTCGGGACGTGCCCGTACAGCGCAATGGTGCCGGCGCCCGAACCGATGGCAACGGCCGTCCGCACCAGCTGGAAAGTCCCGGCGATCACGCTGGTTCCGGTATTGGCCGGGCCCATGACGAACGTCGTGTTGCCGCCGCCATACGCGATCGTCTGCAGGGCGGCACCGTTGCGGTCGCGCAGGCGGAAGCCGATGCCCGCGACCATTCCCGCGCTCGTATAGACGTCCGTATAGCCGGCAACTAGCGTAAATGCGGCAATACTGTTCTCGGTCAAGTACCAGCTGGACCCTGCGCTCGGTGTGTTGTTGACGCAGGTTTCGGTGGCCGTGAAATTTCCGGTGGCCCCAGGAATGTCCTGACCCACCGGCAGGCTTGTGGGGACGGCGACGTTCTGCAGATTCACGGTGATCGGCAACGCGGAGGTGCAGTCGGTCACCGCAGCCGAAGCCTGGCGGCCGGCGATCGAGAGGGGGAGCACCGCCAGGAGCACTGGCAGGCGCATGCGGAGAAGCGGCATCGTCGTGGTATCCAAGAACCGGCAGCCCGTGGCGCGGCTGTTGCCGAACTTGTGGCGGGGCAGCAAGCATGCTGCCGACCTGCGGCGCAATACATGAGAGTCGTCCGAAATCCAGCCAGGGATCGGGATAACGCTACGCAGGCAACCGCGCCGTTGACCTGGTGCTCTTGATCACGTACATCGCCGCATCGGCCTGCACCAGCAGTTCGGCCAGGCTGGCGTTTGCCGTGTCAGCGGGATCGACGACGCCGACGCTCAACGACAACGCATAGGGCTGGTTGGCGTGCCGCGCGGCCAGCTGCTTCAGGCCGGCATCGACGCGGCGATGCACGGTTGCCGCATCCAGTGCGTCCAGCGCCAGCACGGCGAACTCGTCGCCACCCCAACGCGCGAGCACGTCGGCCTCGGTGAAGACCACGCGCAGCAGCTCGGCAGCCTGGCGGATCATCGCATCGCCCGCGGCGTGGCCGTGGCGGTCGTTGACCTGCTTGAGGCCGTCGAGGTCGATGAAGATCAGGCGGCACGGCTGGTGCAGGCGCCGCGCCACTTCCAGCTCCTGCGTTGCCAACAACTGGAAGCCGCGGCGGTTGTGCACGCCGGTGAGTTCGTCGGTCAGCGACAACAGACGCACTTCACGCTCGGCGCGCTCGCGCTCGGCCATCTCTTCCCGCAGCAGCCGGTTGGTTTGCGCCAGTTCTTCGGTGCGGTCGAGCACCCGCTGCTCGAGATCGGCGTGCATCTGGATGTTCTCCAGCGCCACAGAGGTCGCATTGGCCAGCGTCTGCAACAGATGGGTCTCGTTGGCGCTGGGCGTGTGGTGCTGGGCCCAGTAGCTGCCGATCGCGCCGATCGGCTCGATCGTGCGGATCGGCGTCATCAGCAGGCTACGGACGAAGGTCGGGCGATAGGCCGCATGCGGGATGCGGTCGTCGGCGTAGATGTCCTCGATCGCGACCGCGGTGCGGTTGAGCATGCACCAGCCGCTGATGCACTGGCTCAGCGGAAAGCGCTGGCCTTTCCACAAGGGCGAAATCGCATCCTCGTCGTAGTAGTAGCACTGGCCGGCGTCTCGCAGGACCAGCGACGCGCCATCGGAATCGGCAAGCGAACGCGCGGCGCCGCGCACGATCGCAGCGACGCTTTCGAGGTCGCGCGCCAGCGACAGCTGCTGCACGGCCTCGACCAGCGATTCCAGTTTTTCCTGGTACTGCATCGCAACTCCCCTGGTGCGATGACCCGCGTCGGCGGGCGGGGGATCAGCCCTTGACCTGTGGGTTGAGCGAATAGGTGGCGTAGATCGACACTTCGTCCAGTACGTGGCCGTGCATCGCCTTGAACACCTGCGCCGCGGTGAAACGGTCCGGCACGCTCAGATGGTCGACATCGAGCGCGAACAGACGGAAGAAATAACGGTGCAGGCGCAGGTCGTTCGGCGGCGGGAACGGGCCGTCGTAGCCGTACCAGTCGCCGCCCAGCGAGGCATCCTCGGCGAACCAGCCGGTGTAGTCGTTGAGGCCCTGGCGCGCGCCGGCCGGACCGGCCGGGCGGGTCTTGCCGTGCGGCACGACACCATCGCTGCAGCTGCCGGCGACAATCTGGCTGACGCTGACCGGGATATCGACCATGGCCCAGTGCACGAAGTCGGCGCGCGGTTGCTCGGCCGGGATCAGCACGCCGGGCTTGCCGACCATCTCGGCTTCGGTCGGCACGTCGGGATCGATGCACAGCAGGACGAACGACCGGGTTGCCTCCGGTGCATCGCCCCAGGCCAGGTGCGGATTCCTGTTGGGCGCGAAGCCGAAACCGTCGGCGGTGGGCTGGCCGGCGGCGAAGGTAGCCGGCAGGCGCTGGCGATGTTCGAAACTGTCGCTGCGGATGTGCATGGGACCTCCTCCTTACCGTGCCAAGCGGGGCAGCCTACGCGAGAGCTGCGCCGGGCGGGCACGTGGCAGCCCGGCGCATTTCTTTAGTCCAGCGGGTAACCCAGTCGCTGTGCGACCGGCGTGAGCAGCGCGAACTCCTCGGCGAGGGCCTCGCGGTACTTGCGCCAGTAGCCGGCAGCAAAATGCTGCGGGCCCATCAGCTGCTGCGGTGCGATGGGCACGCGGGTGCCCAATGCATCGGCGATCGCCTGGGCGATGCCGGTGGGGTTGGAATCATCCATCCTGATCAGGCGGTGCGGGAACAGGTTCTGCTCGTTGAGCAGCGCGATCTGCTCCAGCGTACTGGCCATCCAGCGCGCGCCGTCCAGGGGCGATGCCAGCGCCAGCGGCACCGGGCCACCAAAGGCGAGCCAGTCCAGCAGCATGTCGCGCGGGTCGCGCATCGCCACCATCAGCACCGCTTCGGGCATGTGCGGACGCAGGCCAAGCAGCAACGCGTTGTCCCACCACAGCAGCCAGTCGAAGATGCGCCCGTCAGGGATGCCGCGCGACGGCAGCGCCGCGCGCCACAGGCTGACCATGTAGGCCGGATCGAGCGAGCCGTCGAGCAGTTCCGTCACCGTGTGGTAGCGCTGCAGCGGGTCGCTCGGCGGCGGTGCACCGAAGCGGTCGACGCGCAATGGTGCGCCGGCATGGTGGAACGTCACGCCGATGTGCTCGACCAGCGAACCCGGAGCGCCCCACAACAGCAGCACGGCCGAGTCGTCTTCCGGCGGCGGCGCCAGTTCGGGCCACTGCGTGATCGCGCCCGGCGCGCTCGGCGCGGGCAGCGGCAAACGTTCGCCGACGACGTCGGCGTGCAACTCGGCCCAGGTGGCGGCAGCGGCGTCGGGCTGGCCGGCGGCATCGAAGCAACGCCCCAGCAGCTGGCGCAGGCTGCGCTTGACGCCCGCATCGGGCGCCTGCGCAAGCAGGCCTTCCACGCGCAATATCGCGGCCTCCGGATCGCTGCGCAGCAACTCATCGACGATGCGCAGCTCCGCCAGCGTGTGTCCCGGCTGCAGCTCGGTGATGCGCTGGGCGACGGCGAAGGCCTGCTCATGCTCGCCCGCCTGGTCGTGCAGGGTCGACTGTGCTTCCAGCGCCGGCACGAAGTCGGGCATCGCCTCGCGCCAGCGTGCGATCACGTCGCGCGCCTGGTCGCCGGCAAATTCCTCGAACAGCAGGCGTGCGCGCCACAGGTCTTGTGCCTGCGGGTGTTCAAGCAGGGTCGCGTCGAGCGTGCTGCGGGCTTCGTCGAGCAGTTCCAGGCGTCGCCAGGCTTCGATCAGCGGCAAGATGGTGCGGCGGTCGAGCGGCTGGGCGAGGAAGGCCTGGCGCAGCAGCGACAGCGCGCGCTCGTTGCGGCCGGCGTCGAGCTCGAGCTCACCGACCAGGCGCTGCATGGACGGGGTGACATTGCCGCCTTCGAGCAGCGGGGCGAGTTCGTCGGCGGCCTCGGCCGGACGCGACTGGCGGCGCAGCAGGTCGGCGACCAGCAGCCGCAGCGGACGCGAACCCGGATCGGATTCGAGCAGGCCGCGGAAGGCCTGCTCGGCGAAGGCGAAATGGCCCTTGCCGAGGTAGGCGAAGCCGAGCGCGTGGCGAAGCTGCGCGTCGCCCGGAAAGCGTTCGGAGGCGCCACTGAGGATGGCCAGGGCACGATCGGCGTCGCCGCGGCGCAGGGCCAGCGTGCCTTCCAGCGCGGATACGTGCGGGTGTTCGGGGGCGATTCGCGCTGCGGTGCGGACCAGGCGCTCGGCCTCGTCAATATCGCCGCGGCCTACCGCGAGGTGGGCCTGGATGATGTAGGCCGGGAACTGGTTCGGGTCCAGGCCGGTGGCGCGGGCCAGCTCGGCCTGGGCTTCGTCGAGCTTGCGCTCGGTCAGCAGCAGGCCGGCGCGCTCCATGTGCAGGTTGGCGTCGTCCGGTGCCAGTTCGATGGCCTGGCCGATGGCCGCCATAGCGGCCACGAGGTCGCCGTCCAGGCGCAGCGCCGCAGCCAGCAGGCGGTGCGCGGTGGCGTCCTGCGGTTGGGCGGCAATGGCCTCGCGCGCTGCAGCGAGCGCTTCGGGGGCCGCGCCGCGGCGCAGGGCGTCAATAATCGGTTCGTACATGGACAACTCGATGATTCAGGCGAAAGCGCGATTGTAGCGGCTGCAGGCGCCCGGCCCTGATCGGATCACAGGTTTTTGAGCACGGTTTCCGCGGCGCTGGAAAGTCCCGGCCCTGAACAGCGCGGCCGTGGCCTGAGGCCGTCTTGTGGGCTACTGGGCCGCGTCGAGCATGCGCTGGGCGATCCAGCGCTCGGCGAATCCGTCCAGGCTGGCGCTTTCGAGGAAGCCGCAGTGGCCACCCCACGGCGCGATCTCCAGCCGTGCGCTGCCCGGCAGCGTGAGGGCATGGAAGCCGTCGACCGGGATCACCGGATCGTCCTGTGCCATCAGGATGCTGGCCGGCACCTGCAGCGCCGAGAGGCGATCGCCTGCGATCGAGTAACCGTCGAAATAGCGCTCGAGCGTGCCGAAGTCGGTGTGGCGTTCGACCATCCACTGCGTCAGCGGGCGCATGCGCAGCCCCAGCACCTGGTCGTCGAAGCCATGGATCTGCGGGAACAGCTCGCGCTTGCGCGCCAGCGAACCGCGCCATTTGCGCTCGAAGTACCACAGGTAGACCGGCAGGCCCTGCTCCATCTGTTCCATGGTGCGAGCCGGGTCGAGTACCGGGCATACCGATGCCACGTGGACCAGCTGCAGGCCTGCCGCCGGCGCGCGCAGCGCCAGGCGCAGGGCGAAGTTGCCGCCGAGCGAGTAGCCGGCCACGGCCATGGACTGGCCGGGGAAGCGCCGCGCCACTTCCAGTGCCGCGCGCACGATCTCGTCGATGCGATTGGAGTGGAACAGCCCCTCATTGAGGTGATGGGTGTTGCCGTGATCGCGGAAATTGAGGCGGAACACCTCGAAACCGGCCTTGAGCAGCTGGACCGCTGTCAGGCGCATGTAGCTGGAGTCGACGCTGCCTTCCCAGCCGTGCAGCAGCAGCACCAGGCCGCGCGATTCGCGGTTGGGCATGGCGCTGTGCAGGCCGTGCAGGCGGGCATCGCCGGTGTCGATCAGGTGTTCGGTGCTGACCGCGCCCACTTCGGCCAGGCTGCGCTCGCCGTAACGCCGGCGCAGCACGCTGGAGCCGAGCGCGGACTGGACATGCGCGTTGCGCAACCAGCGTGGCGGTCGGTAGTCGGCGGCAGTCAGCATGCCTGGGACCATAGCCATACGAATTCGAGTGCGCCCACTAATTCGGGTCTACTGACAACAACGTATTTCTCATCCAGTCATGGCCTCGATGATTCGCGAACGGGCCAGATCGGCGATCCGGCGACGGCCATCGGCCTGGCCAGGTGCGATCGGCTCGAGGAAATGCACTTCCGCCATCCGCGCCGGCTCGCCGAGCAGGCGGACGAAATTGCCAAGGAAGCTTTCGCCCGGCTGGAACGCAACAATGTGCTGGGCCTCGCCGCCCTCGCCGTAGCGCAGTGCGACCGGCTGTACCGGCACGCCGGCTTCGACCGCCGCCAGGAAGATGCGCGCATGGAACGGCCCGATCTCGCGACCGCCACGGGTGCCGCCTTCGGGAAACACGCCCACCGAGCGGCCGTTGCGCAGGCGCGCCAGCATTTCGTGCAGCACGCCACCCAGCGATTCGGTGCTGCCGCGGGAATGGAAGATCGTCTCGCCGCGAGCGGCCAGCCAGCCCACCAGCGGCCAGCCTTCGATTTCGCGCTTGGCGACGAAGCCCATCATCCGCTGGCTGTGCAGGGTCTCGATGTCGATCCAGCTGACATGGTTGGCGACGAACATCGCCGCGCCCTGCAGGGGCGTGCCGTAGCGTCGCAGGCGGAAGCCGAAGATCCACAGCAGTCCCGTCGACCAGGCGCGGATTGCGCGGTGGTCCAGGCCTTCGCCGCCGACGCGCATGCCGGCCGTCAGTGGCGTGCCGAGCAGCAGCACCAGTGGCAGGTCGACCACCACGTGCCAGAGCAGCAGCGGCACTCGGACGAGATAACGGAGCGCGCGCGCGGCGGGCGCCGTGGTCGGCGCCGTCGCGCCGGCATGGGGGGACGGCGCATTCATTGATTGCACGATACCGAAGGGCTGTCGCTGCGGCCAGCGCTGTTTGCCATACGTGGGTGGATGTTGCGGGGGTGAATGGCCGCTACGTTCGATCCTGCTCGCGGTGCCATGCAGGAGCGAGCGTGCCCGCTCCTGCATTGCCCTGCTCCGACGTGATGCGTTACGTCACTTGGTGGCGCACGCCATCACCTTCTGCGCATCGCCCTGGGCGCCCAGTGCGACCTTCGACAGCGACAGCTGCGCCGGACCATTGGCCTGCAGGCTCAGCAGGGTGTCGAGCTTCGAGGTGTCCGCGCCGGCCGCGGCGAAGCACTTGAGCGGGATGCCGAGCGTGGTCCAGCGTCCGGGTTCGAGGCCGGCGAGCGTGTCCGTGAGCGGCAGCTTCGCGCCGCAGCCCGGCCCACAACCCACGCCGACGCTCACTTCGCCCTTGACCGGTGCATCCACACGCACCGTCAGGACCAGCATGACGTCGCCGTTGGTCTCCCGGGTAAGTTCCTTGGCAGCGGCCGAATGCAGTGACACGGTGGCCTGGCCGGCACCGGACCACTCGATGCGGCGCGCGTCTTCCTGCGCCAGGTGGTCGACCGCGCGCACGCGCACGCTGCCGTCCGGCAACGCAGCCGGGAGTGCGGCGACATTGACCGCGGCGCCGCTCGCCCCCTGCAACTGCATCTGGATGCCTGGCGTCAGCACGCCACGGGCGTAGTACACGCCCGGCCGTCCCATCGCCGCCGAAACACCCGGTTCTTCCGACAGCTTGGCCAGGTTGCCGTCATCGCCATAGCCCAGGCCATGGCCGAACGCGAATTGCGGCGAGTACCCCGGCTGGCCGACGTTGTTGATGTACTGGTCAGCGCGACGCGGCCACGAGAAACCCAGTCGCCCCTTGAAGTCGTGGGCAGTACCACCGCCGGCCGCCTGCAGCAGCACGTCGGCGATGCCACCGCCTTCGCTGCCGGGCAACCAGGCCGCGACGAAGGCGTCGGCCGCATTGATCTCGCGGTTCATCCACAGCGGCCGGCCACTGAGGAACACTGCCACCACCGGGATGCCCTCGCCCTTCAGTCGCTTGATCAGTTCCAGGTCGCGATCGTCGCCCGGCTTGTACCAGAGCGTCGGGATGTCGCCCTGGAATTCGGCGTAAGGGTCTTCGCCGAACACGACGATGGCGGCGTCGGGCTTGCGCGTGTAGCGGCCGTCGATCGCCAGCTCGGCCTTGCCACCGGCATCGCGCACTGCGCGATCGAGGCCTTCCCAGATCGTGTCGCCGTTGGGGAAGTCGGCGCGCGTGCTGCCCACGCCCTGCCAGTTGAGGGTCCAGCCCCCGCTCTGCTTGCCCATGTCGTTGGCGCCGTCGCCGGCCACCAGCAACGTGCGGTGGGGGTCGAGCGGCAACACACCGTTGGCGTTCTTGAGCAGCACCAGCGACTCGCGCACGGCCTGGCGCGCGATGGCGCGATGCTCGGGCGCGCCGAGCTGGTCGAACTTGCCACCGAGCGGTCGCTGCGAGGGCTTGCCGGCGTTGAACAGGTCGAGCCGGAACTTCACCCGCAGCACGCGGCGCACGGCATCGTCCAGGCGTGCCATCGGCAACTCGCCGGAGCGGGCCGCGGCGAGCGTGCTTTCGTAGATCGCTTTCCAGGTGTCGGGTGCCATCACCATGTCGATGCCGGCGGCGATCACCTGCGGGCAGTGATCGTTGCTGCAGCCAGGAACCTGGCCGTGCGCGTTCCAGTCGGTGACGACGAAACCGTCGAAGTTCATCCGTCCTTTCAGGACGTCGGTGATCAGGGGCTTGCTCGCGGCCAGCTTGATGCCGTGCCAGCTGCTGAAGGAGGTCATCACTGCCTGCGCGCCGATCGCGATCGCCGGCGGATAGCCGGCGGCGTGGACGTCGCGCAGCACCTCCTCGCTGGACAGGTTGTCGCCCTGGTCCTTGCCATCGGCGGTGCCGCCGTCGCCGACGTAGTGCTTGACCGAGGAGATCACGTGGTGGCCATCGAGGAAGCCGGGTTTGCCCGGCGTGCCCTGCAGGCCTTCGACCATCGCCGCGGAGTACGACGCCACCAGTTGCGGTTGCTCGGAATAACCTTCGTACGAGCGACCCCAGCGGTCGTCCTGCGGTACCGCCACCGTGGGCGCGAAGGTCCACTCCATGCCGGTGACGCGCGTTTCGATCGCGGTGACGCGGCCGATCTCGCGGATCAGGGCGGGATCGCGCGCTGCGCCCAGGCCAATGTTGTGGGGGAACACGGTGGCGCCGACGATGTTGCTCTGTCCGTGCACGGCATCGATGCCGAACAGGATGGGAATTGCCTTGCCGCCGCCGGAGGTGTCCATGGACGCTTCGTAGAAGGCGTCGGCGAGGGCCAGCCAGTCGGCGGGTGGTGCGTTGTACTTGCCGCCGGGGTCGGAGTTGCCGCCGGCGAGGACCGAGCCGAGGCGGTACTTGCGCACGTCGTCGGGCGTGAGGGTGAAAATGTCGCCCTGCACGACCTGGCCGACTTTTTCTTCCAGCGTCATCGATGCGAGCAGTTTGTCGATCCGCCGCTCCATGGCGCGATCCACGGGCAGTGCGCGTGCGACCGTCGGCCAGCGTTCGGGGTGGATGGTCGCGTCGTCGGCCGCGATCACCGCGCCTGTGCCTGCTGCCAGGCTCATCGCGATCAGCCATCCCAGGGTGCGCTGCGTGCGCGGGCACTTCGCTCGTGCTGCTGTATCCAAGGCCGTCTCCATGAGTACCGTGAATCCCCGACGCCAGGCGCTTTCGCTGGCGGGGCAAGACTGCGGCCCTTGCACCGGCGGCGTCAATTCACCCTTCGTCTTGCGGGGGGGCATCGGTGGCGTGGGCTGGCTGCGAGGCGCTGACGTTTGGGGGCTTCGGGGGACAAGGGTCGGCGCGTTTTGGCGGGCTGCGGGGGGAGGAGGTGGGGTGTATTCCGTGGACCTGCGCTTCGCTCCGTTTACTGTCCACGAAATACACCCCACCCCCTCCTGCCAACCACGTCGCCGTTTCATTGCCCTCTCGTGCAGGCACGCAGGCACCTTCGCGTGACGCGGCTGAAGGGTCGGGACTCGGGCTGCAGGTCTCAGGGACGGTGTCCGTGCCCTCGACTCATTCGCACGGCTGCTCGGTGAGCTCGGGCCCGGACGCCCGCGAAGGGTTCCCATGGTTCTCAAACCACTTTGCGTTCGGGGCTTGGGTGATGGTTCGCGATCATCGGAACCGCGCCTGCCACCTGCCGGGCTGTGAATCGGCCACTGCCGACGCAGGCGAGAGACTGCTGGCGATCAAGCGGGTTTGAAACTGCTGGAGTCTTTCGCGGGCGTGTGGGACCGAGCTCACCGAGCAGCCGTGCGAATGAGTCGAGGGCACACACACCGCCCCGTGGCGTTGCAGGCCGAGTCCCGACCCATCAGCCATGACACGCGGACAACCCACGCATGCCGCTCCGGGAAGTCAATGAAGCAACGGCAGTGTTGGGAAGGAGGGGGTGGGGTGTATTTCGTGGACAGTTAACGGAGCGAAGCGCAGGTCCACGGGATACACCCCACCCTCTCCCCACGCAGCCCCAACGAGCCCAGCCCGTCCCAGCGCAGACCGCTAACGCCGCGAGGCACGTCAGCTCCGCGACACCACGGCCAGGGTCAGGCGGGAGATGCAGACCAGGCGGCCGCGTTCGTCCTCGATCCGGATGTCCCAGACCTGGGTGCGCGCCCCGACGTGGATCGGGCGGGCGGTGCCGGTGACCACGCCGTCGCGGGCCGCACGCAGGTGGTTGGCGTTTATCTCGATGCCGACGCAGACCTCATCGCTGCCGACGCAGAGATTGCCGGCACTGCTGCCCAGCGTTTCTGCGAGCAGCACCGACGCGCCGCCATGAAGCAGGCCGTATGGCTGGCGGGTGCGCTCGTCGACCGGCATGGTGCCGCGGACGAAATCGGGACCGATCTGCGTGAAGACGATGCCCAGCGGCTCCATCGCGGTGCCCTTGGACAGCGCGTTGAGTTCGGCCAGGTCGGGGACGCTGCGAAACGGCGAACGCGGCGGCAGTGGAGAGGTTTCATCGCTCATCGCGCCACCTTAGCCCAGCGTTGGCGGTGGCGGCCAGCCATTGCGGCGGCCCGGATGCCCGATCTCAGAAGGACCGGTCGCGGAGCAAAAAAATGGGCCCGGAGCACAACGCGTCGCCACGGAGAGAGTCCGACGTGCCGGCCCCGGGCCAGGGGGAAGACTGGATACACCTTGTATGTCGCGGTGATGCGGGTGGTGCGGGTGCTGCTACAGCGTCATTCGATCCGCCATCGGATGTGTTCATTCGCTCGGATCACGCACAGCGGAAGCGCGGCTGCATCCAGTCCTGGGCATAGCGGCGGTCGGTGGCGTAACCGCTGCTGTTGCCGTAGCCGACGCCGAAGTCACGCTCGCGGTGAACATGGCGCTGCGGCATCGGTACAACGTTCGAGCGCGGAGCGGAGGCGGGGACGGTCGGGGTGTGGGTGAAGGCGTTCATGGCTTGATCCTGGCGAAGAGGTGTTGCGGTGTGGCGAGTAGCGGTTCAGGCGCAACGGAAGCGCGTCGGGCCCCACTCGGAGGTGTAGCGGCGGTTGCTCGCATAGCCGCTGCTGTTGCCGTAGCCGATGCCGAAATCGCGTTCGCGATGCAGGCGGGCCGGGGCGGCATTGAGCAGGTTGGCGGTCAGGCGGGCCGGGGCGGCCGGCTTGGCGAACAGAGCGGAGATTGGGCGGAGGGCGTTCATGGCGGTGTCCTGTGTCAGCGGGGGAGTGACTTGGTGTGTTGGTAGACTACAACACCAGATCTATTCCGCCATGGGCCAGAAGTCACCCCACCTAAGACCTACCTGGTGAAGCGGGACCACATTCGGAACTTGCTGATATAGATAGCTATTTCGAGCAAACCGTTGCCATGACTGATGGCAGGGGTCATGGCGGGAGACGGCCTCGCCGGGCCGCAGGCCTCCGATCCGGCCCATGGGGGACAGTGACGAGCGTCACGGTCAGCCTGCTGAATGGGGCGGCGGCACTGGGGGGCTAAGTGGCCAGTGCGCGAAACGGGCGTTGCGCGGGGATATTTCCCGGGGCGCAGCCACACTTAGAGGATGGGAGCGAGCCCCGCGCCGAAGGCGGTGAAGATCCGCGTGGTGATCCCCTTGAGCCCCAGCGCCACTTCCGGGAAATCGCCGACCGGCTTGTAGCAGGCGCGAAAGCCCGGGTCGCTCGGCAGCATCGGCTGCGGACACTCGGGCCCGGGCACGAATTCGTAGCTGGTGGCATAGCGCATCGGCCACAGGTCGAAGACCGGCATCGCCTCGAACATCTTGCCCACCGAGTAGTCCAGGCCCGAGAACACCGGCGGCTTGTCGCGCCGCGCGATCACCCACGAGTTGCCCGGCTCCATGTCGCGGCGGATGCTCTCCGCCAGCGCCTGCGCAAACGCCGTGTCCTCGATCACCACCGCGCTCTCGGTGTTGTAGTGGTCGCCGCGCGGATCGAAGTTGTGGGTACCGACCACGCCGATCTTTTCGTCGATCACCATCGACTTGGCATGCATGCCGATGCGCACACCGGCCCGCTCGAGCGGCACCGGCTGGTTGGCCTTGCGCGAGCCGTAGCGCAGCGCCGTGTACTCACGCGACAGCGCGCGCCGGTACTGCTCGCGCTCCAGCGCGCTGCGACGGTCATAGCGCTCGCGCAACTCGCGGTGGGTTTCCTGCGGCGTGGCCGAGCCGCGCGAGGTCGGTGCCGGCTCGATGCCCTCGGCGGAGGCGGCCCGTTCGGGGACGAGCGCGGACGGATCGATTTCCAGGTCGTCGTCACCGTCGACATTGGCCGAGCCTGCATCGTCGAATGCAGGCAACGTCGCGCCGGTGGTGGCGACGTCGATCGGCGCATCGGTCGGAAAGGGCTTGTACTCGAAGATGTTGAAGCCGAACTCGCGCAGGTAACGGCGCTTGTACTTGTACGACAGCGCGTAGGCGATGAAGGCGTCGGTCGCGGCCAGGCTGTTGGTGGACACGATCACCCGCGGGCGCTCCTCGCGCGGGCGCTGGTGCAGCTGGCGGAACATCTCCTGCGCCGCGTCCGACAGGACCAGGTAGGGCGTCTGCAGCAGCACTTCCGTGTGTGCGGACTCGATCAGTTCGCGCAGCGATCCCGATGCCACCGCCTGCTGGTCGGCGCCATTGCTGTGGTGCTTTTCCGGGGTGTCGGAGATGTAGCGCACCTCACCCACGGCCAGCGCGTTGCCTGCCAGCCGCTGCTCGATCAACGCCGGGTCGGCCGCGTCGCGGCGCATTGCCTGCGCGCGCTGCGGCCGTTCGTACACCGCCGTCGGCAGCGGCGGTGCTCCGCCACGAAGCAGGCGATCGCCGATGTCGTTGAGGCGCTCGACCGGCACGCTGCGGCGGTCGTTCCAGAACAGCGAGAAGTCCTCGCCCATCACGTGTGCGACGGGACCGGCCACCAGCAGGTCGCGATCGCGGAAGTTGTACTCGTCGTCCCAGTCGTAATAGTCGTCCTGGTAGTTGCGACCGCCGGTGATGCCGACGGCGCCGTCGATCAGCAGCAGCTTGGTGTGCATGCGCTGGTTGAGCTTGTTCCAGCAGCATGCCGCGGCCAGCGCGTACTGCGGGTAGCTGGTCTGGGCGCGGCCGAGCACGGGGCTGTACAGGCGCAGCTCGAAGTTGACGTGGGCGGCGGCCAGCGCGGCCAGCGTGTCGACGTGCTTGAGCGCAGACAGCTGGTCGATCAGCACCCGCACGCGCACGCCGCGGCGCGCGGCGGCGAGCAGTTCGTCCATCACCAGCCGGCCGGCATCGTCTTCGTCGAAGATGTAGGTCTGCAGGTCGATGGCGGTGGTGGCGCTGCGGATCAGGTTGATGCGCGCGAGCATGGCGTCCGGGCCGACATCGAGGATCAGCGCGTAATGGCGCGGTGCCTGCTCGCTGGATTCGGCAAATGCCCGCGACGCCAGCTGGCGCAGCGGCGAGGGCTGTGCACAGGCATCCGCGCGGTCGCAGTCGAGCTGGGTCGAGCGCGCCGCGGCGGCGATCGCGCTGGCACGGTCGCGCTGGGTGTTGGACAGCGAGGCGCAGCCGGACAACGCCAGCGCCAACACCATGGCCGTGAACCGCCAACTGCCCGACATCAGCGCGCCTCGATCACGCGCACGCGCATGTTGAAGCGGACCCGGTCGGTCAGGGCCAGTTGCCAGCCGTCGAGGCCGTAATCGGTGCGATTGATGCTGCCACTGGCGACGACGTCGCAGTCCTTGCCGGGCCGGTCGCAGACGGCCGGGGCCAGGTAGAACGTTTCGATGCGGCTGACGCCGTGCATCGTCAGCCGTCCGCGCAGTCGGCCACCGGCGCGGATCAGCAGCTCGGGGTGCGGGTCGGATTCGAATTCAATCAAGGGGTGATGCGCCGAATCAAAGAAGCTGGGGCCGCGCGCCATGGCGGTGTAACGCTCGGACTCGGCGACGGTGACACCACCGGTGCGCAAGACGATGCGCACCAGGTGGCGCCCATCCGGCAACAGAGTCACTTCGCCCTCGTAGTCCGGGAACATGCCGATCACTCGCTGTCCCCAGCGCGTGCGCAACTCGAAGCCAAAGCGGGTGTAGCGCGTGTCGAAGGCCTGCACGGATGACTGCACAGGCGCGGCCGCGCTGGCGGCCGGCGCGGGCGGCGTCGCCTCCTGGGCCAACACCGGCCAGCCCGACAACAGGCACGACAACAGCACCAGCACGCACGACTTCAGCGCCGCGGGGGCGCATCGCGAACTGGTTGTCACGGCCACCAGAAAGCGCTGAGCTGGGCCACTCCCGGTTCGAGGCTGGTCTCGGCCGGCACGCTCAGCACCGCGATCCCGCCCGGGGGCATGCCGCGGTAATCGCCGGACTGGCCGCTGTGCAGCAGGGCGGCCAGACGCTCCAGGCCCGGGTTGTGGCCGACCACCATCAGGCGCTCGGACTCACCGTGGGCATCGGCCAGGGCGATCAGGGTGCCCGGGGTCGCCTCGTAGATCGATGGTTCGATGCGCTGGTCGACGTAGCCGATCGCGCCCAGTACCGCTTCCAGCGTTTCGCGCGTACGCCGCGAGGGCGAGCACAGCACGCAGTCGGGCACCATCTTGTTGGCCGCCAGCCAGCGACCGGCGGCTTCGGCCTCGGCCAGCCCTTCGGCCGAGAGGGGACGGTCCAGGTCGGCCTGGCCGTTACCGGCAGGTTCGGCGTGGGCATGGCGTAGCAGGATCAATTCACGCATTCGCGTCGCTACCTTTTCGCGTCTGGACCGAGAGATCGGATGAAGATCGAGCGTGCATTATCCTCGACCGGCGTGACGTCGCGTTGATCAACGAGGCCTCACGGCTTCTTCAACCACTTGAGCAAAGGCTGCCAATCGTCCTGATGGTCGCGCACCTGGGCGGAGTGGTAATCGAACAGGCTCTTGCCCAGCCCGGTCAGCACCACGTACGCCTGGCTGTCGCGCAGCTGCGCCACCACCGGATAGGGCCAGGCGCCCAGCAGCTCCAGCGCCTGCTGCGAGGCATTGGTCCAGGGTTTGATCTTGTTGCCGACCAGGCCGACACGCAGCTGGCCCTTGCGCACCCGCGGGTGCTTCGCCAGCGAGTCCAGGAAGGGCACGGTCGCGTCGATATCGAGCGCCGAGGGCTGCACCGGCACCAGGACGGCATCGGCGTATTCGAGGAAGCTGTCGAGATCGTCGGCCATCGCGCCGGCAGGTGCGTCGATCACCAGCCGCTGGGTGTCGTCGGGCAACTGTTTGCGCCAGGCCTTGCGGCGGGTCCCGTCGAGCGGCAACACGGCGCTTTCCAGCAACGCGCGTCGCTGTGCCCAACGGGTGGATGACTCCTGCGGGTCGGCATCGACCAGCGCGGTGCGCAGACCTTCAATGGCCGCTTGCGCGGCGATATGGGTGGCGATCGTGGTCTTGCCGACGCCACCCTTGGAACTGGCCACCAGCACGGTCTTCATGCGAACTCCCTCTGGATGGAAGCCGCAGCGTACACCGGGGCCCGGGGCGCGACCATCGCGGCGACGGGCGGATCAACCCCGAGGGCGGACGGTGCGGCCGACGGCTCGGGCGGCGCTGCCGCTATCATCTGGCACCGACACGGATGCCCCGGAAAGCCACACGTAATGAGCGAGCTGCAGGACCTGACCGCGCTGATCCGCGCCAACACCCCCCTGATCGTCATCGAGACCCGCGACGAGGCGCGCGTGGTCGAACTGTTCCGGCAGGCACTGATGCAGGTGTGGCGCGCACTGCACCGCTGGTCGATCACCGAGGGCCTGCGCCGGATCGACCTGGACAAGGAGGATCCGCCCGAGGTCGCTCCCGATGCGTCGACCACGCTGCATGCGATCCGCGATGCCACCCAGCGCGGCATCTACCTGCTGCTGGATATCCACCCTTACCTGGGCTACGCCAGCACCCAGCGCCTGCTGCGCGACATCATCCAGCGCCGCGACTGCCAGCCGCACGTGCTGGTGCTGGTCGGCCACAAGGTCGAACTGCCGCCCGAGCTCGACGCGCTGGCCGTGCGCTTCACCCCGCGCCTGCCCGACGCCAACGCCCTGCTGAAGCTGGTGCGCGAGGAGGCCGAGGCCTACACCCGCGAGCATGGCGGGCGCCGGGTCGAGGCCGATGCAGAGACGGTGCAGCAGATCGTGCGCAACCTGCGCGGACTCGACCCGATCGATGCCCGCCGCATCACCCGCCACCTCATCCACGACGACGGCGCGCTCGGCCCGGGCGACCTGCCGCAGCTGGCCAAGCTGAAGTTCGAGCTGCTCAACCGCAGCGGCCATCTGCACTACGAATACGACAGCGCGCGCATGGACGACGTTGCCGGTGCCCGCCGCTTCAAGCGCTGGATCGAGCAGCGCCGCGGCGTGTTCACCAGCGGCGATGCCCCGCCCGGCCTGGACCCGCCCAAGGGTGTGCTGCTGCTGGGCGTGCAGGGTTGCGGCAAATCGATGCTGGCCAAGGCGGTCGCGTCCGGTTTCGGCGTGCCGCTGGTGCGCCTGGACTTCGGCACGCTCTACGACAAGTTCCATGGCGAGACCGAGAAGAACCTGCGCGCGGCCCTGTCGTCGGCCGAGCAGCTCGAGCCGTGCGTGCTGTGGATCGACGAAATCGAGAAGGGCCTGGCCGGTGACGGCGGCGACAGCGACGGCGGTGTGTCGCGGCGCGTGCTGGGTTACCTGCTGACCTGGATGGCCGAGCGCAAGTCGCGCGTGTTCCTGGTCGCCACCGCCAACCAGATCGACGCGCTGCCGCCGGAACTGCTGCGCAAGGGCCGCTTCGACGAGATCTTCTTCATCGACCTGCCCGATGCGGCGGCACGCGAGCAGTTGTTTGCCCTGCACCTGCGCCGGCGTGCGCTGGAGCCTTCG
>DATDBI010000300.1:0-27006 GCA_036524915.1 Lysobacter sp.
CAAACAGGTCGCGCACGCGACTGGCGCCCACACCGACAAACATCTCGACGAAATCCGAACCGGAGATCGAGAAGAACGGAACCTTGGCCTCGCCGGCGATCGCCTTGGCGAGCAGCGTCTTGCCTGTGCCCGGGCTGCCGACCATCAGCACGCCGCGCGGGATTCGCCCGCCGAGCTTCTGGAATTTCGTGGGGTCGCGCAGGAACTCGACCAGCTCGGCAACTTCTTCCTTGGCCTCGTCGCAGCCGGCGACGTCGGCGAAAGTGACCGTGTTGTTGGACTCGTCCAGCATCCGCGCCTTGCTCTTGCCGAAGCTGAACGCGCCGCCCCTGCCGCCGCCCTGCATCTGGCGCATGAAGAAGATCCACACGCCGATGAGCAGCAGCATCGGGAACCAGGAGATGAAGATCTGTGCGAGGAAGCTCTGCTCTTCCTCCGGCTTGGCCTCGACCTTGACGCCGTATTTCACGAGGTCGCCGACCATCCAGATGTCGCCGGGGCTGTAGGTGACGAAGCGCTTCTTGTCCGTCGACATCCACTTGATCGAGCGGCCTTCGACCGTGGCCGACTCGACCTTGCCCGCCTTGGCCGAGTCCATGAACTCGGAGTACGCGACCGAATCCTTCGTGCCCTGGCGCGCGTCGAACTGCTTGACCACCGTCAGGACGACGAGGCCGATCACGAGCCAGATGCCGATGTTCTTCAACAGATTGTTCAAGCCATGCTCCTCGCGGCCGACACCCCTGTGGGGCCGGCTTCAGCCGGCCGGGATGCCGCGTCAGGCTGATGCCCGAGCCGCATGACATCCGATCGGTGAATGGTCATTTTAGCGCTTAACCCCTTCATCCGCCAGCCAAAACGGGCTACTTCCCTGCCCGAAGCCAACGCCGTTGCAAACCGAAAACCGCCATCGAAACAATGCTCTTCAGCCGCCGCGAAAGTCCTTCGCCACCAGAAACACCTCGCGGCTGCGGTCGCGTGACGCTTTCGGCTTGCGAACGTACACCTTGCCGAACCGCCCGCCGACCGTCTTCGCGAATGCGTCGAGTCCCGATCCCTGGAACACCTTCACCGCAAAATCCCCACCCGGCTCGAGACATTGACACGCAAACTCGAACGCCAGTTCGGCCAGGTGCACGCTTCGTGCCTGGTCGACGGTCTCGATACCGGACAAGTTGGGGGCCATGTCGGACACCACAAGCTCGACACTGGTATTGCCCAGCACCTCCTCCACCTTGGCCAGCCCCTCATCGGTGGCGAAATCGGTTTGCACGAATTTCACGCCGGCAAGCCCGTCCATCGGTAGCACGTCGACCGCGACGATGGTTGCGGTCGGTCCGAGCCGTTCGCGCAGCACCTGCGACCAGCTCCCCGGCGCCGCACCGAGGTCGACTGCGTGGCGCCCCGGCCGGAACAGCTTGTCCTTCTCGGCGAGCTCGATCAGCTTGAACGCTGCGCGGGAGCGGTAGCCGCGCCGCTTTGCCTCCTGCACGTAGTGATCGTTGACGTGCTCGTGCATCCACGCCTTGTCGAAGCGGTGCTTCTTCTTCGTGGGGTTGAGCGGACCGGGCATGTTGGCACCAACTCTAGCAGGCGCTCCCGGTTACACTTCCGCCATGACGATGCTGACACCCTCCGAGCGCCGCGCGAAACGCGCGGCGGCCCAAAACCTTCATCCGGTTGTCGCTGTCGGCCAGCACGGGCTCACGCCCGCCGTGCTGCACGAGGTCGACGTCGCGCTCACCGCGCACGAGCTCATCAAGGTGCGCGTGTTCGACGACGACCGCGCGGCGCGCGAGGCGCTGATGAGCCGGATCTGCACGGAGATGCAGTGCGCGCCGGTGCAGCATATCGGCAAGCTGCTTGTGCTATGGCGGCCGAATCCCGAAAAGGATTCGCCGACGCCGAAGACCCGCCGAGCCCCCGCACGCAAGGCGAAGCCGTCGGGAACGGACGATCCGCGGAAGGCGAAGAAGAAGCCGCGGACGCGCGACGTTCGCAAGGAAAAGGGCAAGGCGAGCACCGCTGACGGACGATCTGCGGGACCGCCGCGCGCGCGAACGCGCGAAGACGAGCGGCCGCCGCGCGCCCGCAGCGCGCCGAACGCGCGCCGACGCCGGGATGCGCCCGTCGTCGAGACGGAGCCGCCGGCGATCCCGTCGCGCGACGACCAGTCCCGCCGTCGCCGCCGCGCCGTCAAGACCTGACGCTCGATGCCGAGGCGCCCGCTACGGATCGGGCTCGTGGCGAGCCGCCTCCATCGCCACGGTCCGAACGCAGCGCTGTTCCGCCTGCTGGCGCCGCTCGACGAAGCGCTGCGCGATGAACTGAAGCCCGAGCTGTTCGTCGTGGGCCAGACGTATGACGCGCTGGCCGAGGCGCGCATCCTCAACGGCTATCGCGGAATGCACCGCCTCCCCGCGCGCCGGGATGGCGGACTCATCCATCTTGTCGCCGGCGTGGTCGCGGAGGATCCGGCGAAGCGCCTCGACGCGATCGTCTACCTGCTCGATCCCGACGACCCGACGTCCGTGTTCCCCGAAGGCCAGGCGCTGAAGCGCGAATGCGTCATCCACGAGGTACCGTTCGTGTCGACGTTCGCGCATGCACGCGAGTGGTTCGAGCTGACGTGCGTCGCGCATGGGCTGCCGCGCGATCCTGCGCTCGATCCGTGGTTCGATTTCGGGCGCCAGACGATCGCATTGGTCGCGCACGACGCGCACAAGGACGCGATGGTGGCGTTCGTGCGCGATAACTTCGCATTCTTCGACCGGTTCGCCGGGCGCATCGCCACCGGCACGACAGGCGGCCTGCTGAACCTGCTGGCAGACGAGATCGGCGGCGCGAAGCGACGCGAGCAATGGGTGCGGCGCTTCCGCTCGGGTCCGCTCGGCGGCGACGCCGAGATCGCTCTCGAGATGCTCGACAACCGCTGCCAGCGCATCGTGTTCTTCGAGGACCCGCACGTCGCGCGCCAGCACGAGGCCGACATCCAGCTGCTTGAACGCGCAGTGACCACCGTGACCGACGAGGCGGTTTGCATCACCGCCCCCGCAGTGGCCCAGCGCTGGGCCACCGCCGCGGTCGAGCGCGCCAGGCGCCGGTAAAGAAGCACCTGTCGGGCAGGGGCGAGCTTGCTCGCGACCTGACTTCGGGGCCACTAAACTGCACGCATGGCCAAGCTCTATTTCTATTATTCGGCGATGAACGCCGGCAAGACCACCACGCTGCTGCAGTCGGCGCACAACTACCGCGAGCGCGGCATGCGCGTGGCGATCCTTACTCCCCGCCTGGACAACCGCGCCGGCAGCGGCACGGTCGCCTCGCGCATCGGCCTGCGTTCGGACGGCATCGCCTTCGAGCGCGACGAGGACCTGGAAGCCATCGTCCGCGCCGACATCCTCGCCCATGGCCCGTTGCACTGCGTGCTGGTGGATGAGGCGCAGTTCCTCAGCCGGTCCCAGGTGTGGCAGCTGAGCGAAGTGGTCGATGCGCTGCGCATCCCGGTGCTGTGCTACGGCCTGCGCACCGATTTCCGCGGTGAACTGTTCGAAGGCAGCCAGTACCTGCTGGCCTGGGCCGACGAGTTGACCGAGATCAAGACCATCTGCCACAGCGGCAAGAAGGCGACGATGGTCGTGCGCGTGGACGCGCAGGGGCGCGCGGTGCTCGAGGGGCCGCAGGTCGAGATCGGCGGCAACGACCGCTACGTCTCGGTGTCGCGCGCGGAGTACAAGAAGATCATGCGCGGGGAAGGCTCGATCGAACCACAGCAGACGTCGCTGCCGCTGGCGTAGCGCTCATCCGCAGCCGCGCACGATCGCGCCGACCTCGCGCGGGATCGCGCCACTTTCCGGCTGCGCCGTCTTCAACTGCTCCTGCAGCGTGTCCAGGCGCGCCAGTGCGGGCTCGCGGTCCGGACCGTGGCAGCGCAGCTGCGAGGCGTAGGCCTGCGCGCGCCACGCCGTACGGCGCAGGTCGAGATCGCCGTGCGGCATGCTGGCCAGCGCATCCAGTCGCATCAGCGCGCTGTCGTCGCCATCGAGCGCCTGTTGCCGCGCGAGCGCCAGCTCGGCTTCGCGGGTGTGGGGATGGGTTGCACCGTAACCGCTGCGAGTGAGCGTGACCGCTTGCGCGAGACTCGCCATGCCCTGTTCACGCTGGCCCAGCGACAGCTCGATCTGGCCCAGCAGCCGGTCGCTGTCGCCCAGCAGCGGATGACGCGGGCCCAGCTGCGCCAGGCGCAGCTCGCGCGCTTCGCCGGCCGCCTTGAGCGCCGCACGGTCGCGGCCCAGTGCGTGCATCACCCGCGCCTGGTCGTACAGCGCGTCGGCCAGATGTGCGTTGTCCTGCTGGCGTCGCGCGATCACCACCGCGCGCTGCAGTGCGGTCAACGCGGTCGCGGTTTCGCCGCGCTCCCATGCGACCAGGCCGAGACGGCGCTGCAGGCCGCCCAGTTCGACCATGCCGCGCCGCGTCTCCGCCGGATCCGCGCCGGCCGGCGCCAGCCGTCGCTGGAGCGCGGCAATGGCCGCACGCAACTCGGTCTCGGCCTGGCGATAGCGTCCCTGGTCGATATGCAGCATGGCCATCTGCCGACGCAGTGACAGCGTTACCGGGTGCTGCGCGCCATAGACCTCCAGCGCAATCGCGAACGCCTCGCTGGCCTCGCGTTCGGCCGCATCGGTCTGGCCCAGGCCCTGCCGCAGGGACGCGACGCGGCTGCCGATCTCCGACAGCAGCGCATGGCGCTCGCCCACCTTCTGCCGTAATTGCGTGCGCGCCTTGCCGTAACCCTGCAGCGCCGCGCCGGTCTGCCCGGCATCGGCCTGCAGGTTGGCCAGGTCGATGAGGTTCTCGACGGTGCCGACTTCATCGCGGTCGTCGCGGCGCAGCCCCAGTGAGCGTTCGAACAACAGGCGCGCGCCCTGCAGCTCGCCGTTGTCGCGGCGGCAGCGGCCGAACTGCGAGTAG
Organism: Lysobacter sp.; assembly: GCA_036524915.1. GTDB lineage: Bacteria > Pseudomonadota > Gammaproteobacteria > Xanthomonadales > Xanthomonadaceae > Lysobacter_J. The sequence goes on from DATDBI010000300.1 coordinate 4,975, forward strand.
AACTCGCTGACCTGCGGCGGCAGCTGGGCCTGCTCGCGGCGCGCGGTCGTCATCGCGGGCGACATCAGGTCGATGCACGGCCGTGGTTCGCCGAGCAGGCGCAGCGCCTGGCCGCGCTGGGTCAGTGATTCCAGTTCCAGGCTGACCGGAATGTCGCTGGTGGTGGCGAGCACGCCCGCCTGGCGGTTGAGCAGCACAAGCGCCTCGCGGTAGTCGCCCAGGCCCATGCGCAGGCGCGCGATCACGCCGAGCAGTTCGGCGCGTGCACGCGGCTGCCGTGCCAGTTCGCGGTTGCCGCGCGCGAGCGAGCCGTCAAGCAGGCCGCGCAGGTCGAGCGCCTGGCCCTCCGGTGTTCCGCGCGCGGTCTCGAACACGCCGACCATGAAGTCCTGCATCGCCTGCGCGCGCCCGGCCTCGGCGACCGCCTGCCGTCCCTGCCAGGCGACGATGGCCAATGCCGCGCTGAGCACGACCGCGATCAGGCCGCCGGTGGCCAGCGACCAGCGATGGCGACGCAGGTACTTGCCGAAGCGATAACCGACGCTTTGCGGCCGCGCCTGCACCGGGCGGCCGGCTTCATAGCGGGTGAGATCCAGTGCCAGCGCTTCGACCGACGGATAGCGCTGTTCCGGGCGCTTGGACAGCGTCTTGAGGACGATGTTGTCGAGATCGCCCGCCAGCATGCGCGCCTGTCGGCGCAGGCCATGCACATCGGCGCCGCTGTCCTCGGTACGGCGCAGCAGCGTCTGCGAGGGACGCTGCGGGTCGGCGGCGAGGATCGCCTCCTCCCACTCCGCGTCGGTCTGGCGCTTGAGGCGATAGGGCTTGGTGTCGGTCAACAGTTCAAACAGCACCACGCCCAGTGCGTAGACGTCGGTCATCGTCGTGACCGGCTCGCCGCGCACCTGTTCGGGCGCGGCGTAGTGCAGGGTGAAGGCGCGCACGCCGGTGCGGGTCTGCTCGACCATCGGCGCATCGGAGTCGAGCAGCTTGGCAATGCCGAAATCGAGCAGGCGCACATCGCCGCTGGGCGTGACGAGGATGTTGGATGGCTTGAGATCGCGATGGACGATCAGGTTCGCGTGCGCGTGGCTGACCGCATCGCAGATCTGGTGGAACATCCTCAGCCGCGGTTCCAGCGGCAGCTGGTGATTGCGGCAGTAGTCGGTGATCGGTTCGCCTTCGACGAACTCCAGCGCGAGATACGGCAGGCCGTCGCTGGTGATGCCGGCGTCGAGCAGGCGCGCGATGTGCGGATGGGCCAGGCGCGCGAGGATCTGCCGTTCGCGCGAGAAGCGCACGCGCAGGTTGCTGTCGGCAAGGCCCGGGCGCAGCAGTTTCAGCGCGACCCGGCGCTGGTAGAGGCCGTCGGCGCGCGCGGCCAGCCAGACCTGGCCCATGCCGCCTTCGCCGAGCAGGCGCTCGAGCTTGTACGGGCCGACTTCGGCGCCGGCCCGAAGGCCTGCAAGCGGGGCGATCAGCGGTTCGGAGAGGAAATCCTCGTGGTGCTCGTCGAGGGTGATCAGCGTCTGCAGTTCGTCGGCCAGCGCTGGATCTTCCTCGCGCAGGCGCTGCAGGTGCTGTTCGCGCGCTTGTTCATCCAACTCGAACAGCGCATCGAGCAGCGGTGATATCCGTTGCCAGCGCTCGGTGTCCACGGGGCTGCCCCTGGGCCGGCCTCAGGAGTCTTTCAGCGATGCCAGCAGGAACAACCGCGCCTTCTGCCAGTCGCGGCGGATGCTGCGCTCGGAGCGCTCCAGCAACGCGGCGATCTCCAGTTCCGACAAGCCGGCGAAGTAGCGCAGCTCGACCACCTGCGCCAGGCGCGGATCGACCGCGGCGAGCTTGGTCAGGGCGGTGTCCAGGCCGAGCGTGTCCTCGTCCAGGCGCAGTCCGCCTTCGACGTCGTCGGGCAATTCGGTGACGCGGTGCAGGTCGCCGCCGCGCTTCTGCGCCAGGCGCTGGCGGGCGTAGTCGACCACCACCGATCGCATGGCCGAAGCGGCGTAAGCGAAAAAATGAGCGCGATCGTCAAACTGCGCTTCGCGGCGACCGATCAGCTTGAGGTAGGCCTCGTGCACCAGCGCGGTCGCGTCGAGCGTCTGGCCGTGCTGGCCGGCAAGCTGACGCCGCGCCATGGTGTGGAGCTCCTGGTAAAGCGTGGCCAGGACGCGGTCGAGCGCGCCACGGTCGCCTTCACGTGCGGCATCCAGCAGCAATGTGATATCGGCAGTTTCGGCCATAGGGAGCCCCCTCCGCAGTGGCCGGACTATAACGCGTTTCCATGATCGGGCCGTGCAGGAAGCCATTCACGCCTTTTCCGGCGCGAGTTACCTCTGGCAAGTTCCGCACCACACCGTCGCGCGCTGCCCGACAGAGGCCTGCTTCAGCGGCCGCCCACAACGCGGACAAGGCTCGCCACCGCGACCGTAAGCCGACAGTTCCTGCTCGAAGTAACCCGGCGCGCCATCGGGACTGATGAAGTCGCGCAGGGTCGTGCCGCCGCGGTCGATGGCATGGCCGAGGATGCGCCGGATCTGTGTTGCCAGTTGCTGGTAGCGCTCGCGCGACACCTTGCCCGCCGCCCGCAAAGGCGACACGCCCGCGGCGAACAGGGCCTCGGCGACGTAGATGTTGCCAACCCCGACCACCACCTTCTGGTCCATCAGGAAGGTCTTGACCGGTGCGCTGCGGCCGCGGCTGAGCGCGAACAGGTAGTCGCCATCGAAGCCATCCGACAGCGGCTCCGGCCCCAGGCCCGCCAGCAACTCGTGGGTTTCGCCCGGCCGCTGCCAGAGCAGGCTGCCGAAGCGGCGCGGGTCGTTGAAACGCAGCACCTGCCCTGAGTCCAGGGCCAGATCGACGTGGTCGTGCGCGCGCACCGGCGTCGCGGCCGGCAGCACGCGCAGGCTGCCGGACATGCCCAGGTGCAGCAAGGCACTGCCGGCCACTGTGTCGAGCAGCAGGTACTTGGCGCGGCGGCGGACCTGGTCGATCCGTTGCCCGGGCAGGACCTGGCGGATCTCGTCCGGGATCGGCCAGCGCAGGTCGGGACGGCGCAGCGTGGCAGTGACCACGCGCCGGCCTTCGACATGCGGCGCCAGGCCGCGTCGGGTGGTTTCTACTTCGGGCAACTCGGGCATGGGCTGAGCGTACTATCCGGTCATCCGATGCGTGGGGTCCGGAAGCGCAATGGGCAAGAGCGCGACAACGTCCAACCCTGCCGGTGACCTCGAGGTCGCCGCGCCCGTCGTGTTGCCGATGCCCTCGCCAGGCCCCGACCTGCGCGACTACGCCCTGGCCGAGCTCGATGCCGCGCTCGAGGCCCTTGGCGGCGAGGACATCCACGAAGGAGTCCACCGGGCCCGCAAGGGCCTGCGCCGGGTGCGCGCGACCCTGGCGCTGGGCTACGGCATCCTCGGGCCCGGGATCGAACTGCTGGACCGCGAGATCAAACACCTCAATACCGGCCTGTCCGGGCTGCGCGACGCCCATGCCCTGACCGAAACCCTGCAGCGACTGCGCAAGCGCACCCGCAAGGGCGGCATCAGGGAGCTGCTCGACCAGGTCGACGCGGCTGCGATCGTTGCCCGCGAAGTCGTGGCCGAAGTCGAACTCTCCATGGACCCGGGCCTGGGCCAGCGCCGGGGCTTGATTGAAGTGCTGGCGGCCGCGCTGCCGGCGCTGGACTGGGTGCGGCTGACGCCCTCGGCGGCGCGGATGGCGCTGGCCGACGGCGACGACAGGAGCGAGAAGGCGCGAAGCGTCGCCCTCGACAAGGCGCGCGACAACGACTGGCACCGCTGGCGCCGGCGCGCCCGACGCGCGTCGCAGCAGCGGCGCGCACTTGAAGCGGTGGGCATCCCGCTCCCGGCGACTACGCCGGACGCCTTCGACAAGCGCACCACCGAGCGCCTCGGAGAAGCGCAGGACCTGACGCTGCTGCTCGATCATTGCGGCAAGGATTCCCCGTTCAGCAAAGCCGATCGCCAGGCACTGCGCGCGTATGCCGAGCCGGCGCTGGCGCGGCTGCGAAAACGCATTTCTACCGCCCGTCACTGACAGGCATGCGGGCCTTGCAGGCCGATGTGAACGCCCCCATCACATCGTTGGCCCATACCGGCGCGCAGGGTGGGCCGCGGCTGGCATCATTCGCGCAGGGCCGTGCCTGATTGCCGGTCTGCCTGTGCGTTTCCGGAGTTATTTCAATGTTCGTCTCAACCCTGCTCGATTTCCTTGCCGGTGGCCTGGTCCAGGCCAGCTGGATCGAGTTGCTCGTGTACCTGCTGGTGGTCACCCAGCTCACGATCTTCTCGGTCACGCTCTACCTGCACCGCTCGATGGCGCACCGCTCGGTCGATTTCCATCCGCTGCTGGCGCACTTCTTCCGCTTCTGGACGTGGCTGACCACCTCGATGATCACGCGCGAGTGGGCGGCGATCCATCGCAAGCACCACGCCAAGTGCGAGACCGAGGACGACCCGCACAGCCCGCAGTTCAAGGGCATCGACACGGTGATGTGGCGCGGCGTGGAGCTGTACCGCGAAGCGCGCGCGCAGCGCGAGGACATCGAGAAGTACGGCAAGGGCTGCCCGGACGACTGGATCGAGCGCAACCTCTACACCCGCCACGCGACGATGGGCCCGGTGGTGATGTTGTTCATCAGCTTCGCCCTGTTCGGTTTCGCAGGCGTCGCCGTGTGGGCGATCCAGATGCTGTGGATTCCGTTCTGGGCCGCAGGCGTGGTCAACGGCCTGGGCCACTGGTGGGGTTATCGCAACTTCGAGACCACCGACACCGCGACCAATCTCACTCCGTGGGGGTTCTGGATCGGCGGCGAGGAGCTGCACAACAACCACCATGCGTTCCCGAGTTCGGCGAAGTTCGCGCTGCGCAAGTTCGAGTTCGACATCGGCTGGGCCGCGATCAAGCTCCTTGAAAAAGTCGGCCTGGCCAAGGTGCTGCGTGTCGCCCCAACGCTGGACGTGCGCCCCAACATCGCCATGCCCGATGGCGAAACGTTGAAGGCGTTGCTGGCGATCCGCTTCCAGGCGATGACCGACTACTACCGCAGCGTCACCCTGCCGGCATTGCGTGAGGCCAAGTTCAAGCTGCCGCGCAGCTTGCGCCAGGGCCTCGCCGACGACGGTCGCTGGCTCGACGACGACAAGCGCGCCAAGCTGCAGGCATGGCTGGCCGAACGCCCGAGCATGGCCACGCTGGCCGAATACCGCCAGCGCCTGGCGCAGGTGCTCGACGAGCGTTCGCACGACGCGCAGGCAACGCTGGCCAAGCTCCACGCGTGGTGCACCGAGGCCGAGGCCAGCGGCAACCAGGCCTTGCAGGCTTTCTCCGCGCGCCTGAAGGGCTACGCCCTCGCGCCGGCGCACGCCTGAGCCTCTCCCGCGTGATGCCCGGGGTATCGCGCCATGACAAGCCCGCGCTGCAACGCGCGGGCTTTTCTTTTGTGCTGCTGTCGGCACTCGCGCTGACGGCGTTGCCTTCGCTGGCGCAGGTGCACGCCACCGGCGACTACCTGTCGCGCATGGACAGCGATGGCGACGGACGGATCGCCCTGCCCGAGTTCCAGGACTGGATGAGCTACGCCTTCAGCCGCATGGACGTCGACGGTGACGGTGTGCTGACGCCGGCCGAGCTCCCCGGCGGTCGCGGCAAGCCAGTCAGCCTGGTCGAGCACCGGCAGACGCTGGCCCAGACCTTCGCCCGCCAGGACCGCAACAAGGACGGCTATCTGGACGCGCGCGAACTGGCGTCTCCACCGCAGTAGCGCAGCCACGCCGCAAGCGGCGAACCGTGCCTCCCCTGCGCCGAGCCGTTGCCAGCCCCCCACCCGCGCTGGCGTAGCATCGGGGGCCTGTATCGCCAGACCCGCTGCGCCCATGGCCATCGCTGCATCGCATCCGCTCGACCTGCCTCGCCAGCACCTGTTCTGGCTTCTCCACCTCGGCGGCTGGCTCGCCTATTTCTCGCTGGGCTACCTGTCGGCGATTGCCCACGACAAGCCGTCCGGGTACTGGATCGTGCCGATGACTGCCGCTGCCACCGGCGCGATCGCCACACTCGGCCTGCGCTACCTGCTGCGTGCGTGCTGGGGTCTGCCGCCACGGCGCCTGATGATGGTGATGGTGCTGCCGATCCTCGCCAGCTCGGCCGTGATGGATTTCACCACGCGCACGGTGCTGGTCGATTTCTGCGACACCTGCGTGCCGGCCAACCGCGCCGCCTATATCGCCTACGCGCTGAGCTACATCTACGTCGTCCTGGCCTGGGTCGGTCTGTACCTGGGCGTGAAGTACTACGGACAGCTGCAGGACGAAACCCGGCGTGCCCTTGCGGCGCGCACGATGGCCCACCAGGCGCAGCTGAAGATGCTGCGCTACCAGCTCAACCCGCACTTCCTGTTCAACACGCTCAACGCGATCTCCACGTTGATCCTCGACCGCGAGAACGCCACCGCCAACCGCATGGTGCAGGGGCTGTCGGCGTTCCTACGGCACTCGCTCGACAACGATCCGATGCAGCGGGTGACGCTGCGGCAGGAACTCGATGCGCTGACGCTCTACCTGGACATCGAGAAGATCCGCTTCGCCGAGCGACTGCGCATCGAGACCGACATCGACGAAGATTGCTGGCGCGCGTTGCTGCCGAGCCTGCTCTTGCAGCCACTGGTCGAGAACGCGATCAAGTACGCCGTGGCAAGGCAGATCCCCGGGGGCATGCTGCGCATCGAGGCCGAGCGCGATGGCGTGCAGCTGGTGCTGCGCGTGATCGACGACGGCCCGGGCTGCGCTTCCCTCGAAGGCGGGCAGCTGCCGCCGGGCAAGGGCGTGGGCCTGCGCAACACCCGTGAACGCCTGAGCGTTCTGTATGGCGAGGCCAGCGGCTTCGGTGTCCGCAACCGCGAGCGCGGGATCGAAGTCACGCTGCGACTGCCGTTTGAAACCTCGCAGACGCTCGGAGAGTGAGCATGGACAGGGCGAGGACGGCACGGCCCAACGGCGAGGCGATTCATCACAGCGGCAGCCACGCGCCAATGCTGCGCGCGATGATCGTTGACGATGAACCGCTGGCACGGCGGGGCCTCGAGATCCGCCTGGCCGAGCACCCCGACATCGAGATCGTCGGCCAGTACGGCGACGGAGCCGCCGCGATCGAAGGTCTGCGCGAGCATCGCCCCGACCTGATGTTCATCGACGTTCAGATGCCCGGCATGGACGGCTTCGAGACATTGCGCAACATCCCGGCGGTGGAGATGCCGCTGGTGGTGTTCGTCACGGCCTACGATCACTACGCCATCCGCGCCTTCGAAGCGTCCGCCACCGACTACCTGCTCAAGCCCATCGACGATGCACGCCTGCACCAGGCGCTGGCGAAGGTCAGGCATGCGCACACGCAGCGCGAGGCCAGCGGCCACTGCGCGCACCTGCTGGGCCTGCTGAGCGAGCTCAGCGGCCATCCCATGCTTGACCTCGACGAAGCGCTCAAGCCCGACGCGCTTGAGCAGCTGCGACGCGAGGACAAGCTCGCCGTCCGCGATGGCGGCCGCACGGTACGCGTCGATCTGGGCACCATCCGCTGGATCGATGCCGCCGGCGACTACATGTGCATCCACACCGACAGCGAGACGCTGGTGTTGCGCGCGACCATGCGCGACCTGGAGCAGCAGCTCGACCCGCAGCGGTTCCCGCGCATCCACCGCTCGACGATCGTCAACGCGCGTCGCGTGGTGGAGATGCGCCCGCACACCAATGGCGAAGGCTACCTGCGCCTGGATTGCGGACACGAGCTGAAGCTGTCGCGCAGTCACCGCGACAAGCTCGATCTGCTGCTCTAGCGCGAAAGACCGCGTCCGCGGCAAGAACCGGGCCATCTTCAGCCTGTCTGTGCCCCACAACGCTTCACCGCGCCCAAACCACCATTCAACGCAAAGCCTGTCGTCGCGTGACTTACGGGCCATCTGCGCGGTGAGCGCAACGGCGCATCGTCCGCTCCGCACTCTCCCTGCGGACCACGCCGATGAAGCTCACCGACGCCTCGCTACGCAATCCCGCTGCAGTCGCGGTGATCGTGGCCATGGTCTGCGCCTTCGGCCTGATGAGCCTGTTCAAGCTGCCACTGCAGCTGTTCCCCGACATCGAGCGCCCGCAGATGTCGGTGCAGACCAGCTGGCGCGCTGCCTCGCCGCAGGAAATGGAATCGGAGATCGTCGAGCCCATCGAAGCGGTCATGCAGGGGCTGCCGGGGCTCGAGGAGATCGAGTCGAACGTCAACGCCGGCAACAGCTTCATCAACCTGACCTTCGCCGTCGGCAGCGACATGGACGCGATGCTGGTGGAAGTGCTGTCGCGGATGAACCGCCTGCAGCCGCTGCCGCGTGATGCCACGCCGCCGGTCGTGCAGAGCGGCGCCGACAACGCCAACAACTCGCTCACCTATTTCTTCGTGCAGAAGCTGCCCGGCACCGCCGGCGACATCCTCGACTTCCGGCAGATGATCGAGGATCGGATCGTACCGAAGATCTCGGCGGTCGAAGGCGTGGCCGGCGTCGAGATCAACGGCGGCGCGCCGGAAGAGCTCACCATCAGCCTCAACCTCGAGCGTGCGGCGGCGATGGGCATCCAGATCCCGGAAGTGGCAGCGGTCGCCGCGCGTGCCACCGACGTCTCCGGTGGCGTGGTCCAGGCCGGTCGTCGCGAGTACGTGCTGCGCTTCGCCGGCCGCTATTCGCCAGAAGCGATGGGCAATCTGATCCTGGCCTGGCGCGACGGTCGCCCGGTGCGCCTGGCCGACGTCGCCAAAGTCGAGGTGAAGCGGCCCGAGCAGCGCTTCTTCGCCTACCAGAACGGCAACCCGGCGATCGGCCTGCGCATCATCCGCGAGAGCGGCGCGAACGTGCTGGACACACTCGACGAAGTGAAACGCGTGGTGGCGCAGGTCCGCGAGAAAGATCTCAAGCCACTGGGCCTCGACATCGCCCAGAGCTTCGACGCCTCGGTCTTCATCAACCGCGCGATCAGCCTGCTGTCGGGCAGCCTGTTCGCGGGGGTGCTGCTGGCGGTGGGTTGCCTGTGGTGGTTCCTGCGCGATGTTCGTGCCACCGCGCTGATTGCCTGCGCGATCCCGATCTCGCTGCTGGCCACGTTCATCGTTTTGCAGTTGACCGGGCGCAGCCTCAACGTGATCTCGCTCGCGGGCCTGGCCTTCGCGGTGGGCATGGTGATGGATGCGGCGGTGGTGGTCGCCGAGAACATCGTCCGCCTGCGCGAGGAAGGCATGCCGGGACGCCAGGCGGCGCTGGAAGGCACGCGCCAGGTCGCGGTCGCACTGGTGGCGTCCACCATCACCACCGTCGCCGTGTTCGTGCCGGTGATCTTCATGGAAGACGTCGAGGGCCAGCTGTTCGCCGACTTGGCCCTGACCATCTCGATTGCGGTCGCCATCTCGCTGGTGGTCGCCGTCACCGTGTTGCCGGCCGCGGCCAGCAGCTGGCTGCGTGAGCGCAAGGACGCCCCCGCACAGCACCGGGCATGGTCACGCGTCAGTGACTGGGCGATGCGCGTGACCGCCGGCCGCCAGCGTCAGTGGGCGTGGGTGGGCGCGCTGGTGCTCGCGCCTGCGCTGCTCGCGGCAGTGCTGATGCCGAAGATCGACTACCTGCCACCGGTGAAGCGCGCCGCAGTCGATGCGATCTTCAACTTCCCGCCCGGCATGGGCCCCGAACGCGTGAACCGCGAAATGGCACCGGCCCTGCTGGAGCGCATGCGTCCGTACATGGACGGCGGAAAGTCGCCGCAGCTGAGCAACTGGTACCTGCTGCTGTGGCCCGGCGGCGGCACCATCGGCGCGCGCGTGGTAGACCCCGACAACATCGGCGAGCTTGAGCGCATCGTGCGCGACGAAGTCGTCGTCGGCTTCCCGGACACGCGTGCCTTTGCCAGCGAAGGTGAGCTGTTCGGCAGCTTCGGTGGCTCGGCACGTGCCATTGCCATCCACCTTCAGCACGCCGATGGCGACGCCCTGACGCGCGCGGCCGAGGCTGGCCGCAAGCTGCTGTCCGAGCGCTTCGCTGGCGCCAACGTGCAGGCATGGCCGAGCGCCGACGCCGGCACGCCGGAACTGCGCATCAATCCCGACGACCGTCGCCTGGCTGAAGTGGGCTGGCGTCGTCCCGAGCTCGGCACGGTTGTGCGCACGCTCGGCGATGGCCAATGGCTGGGTGAACACTTCGACGGTGACCGTCGCCTGGCGATCATCCTGCGCACCGACCGTGAAAGCAGCATCTCGCGCCTGGGCGCCGCACCGCTGGCGACACCGCTGGGCGGCGTGCTCAGCCTGGCCGAACTGGCGCAGGTGGACACCGTGCTTGCGCCCAATCAGCTGCGTCGCATCGATCGCCGCCGCACGGTGACGTTGACCGTGGACCCGCCGCCGGCGATGTCGCTGGAGGAGGCACTCGACATCGTCGACGCCGACGTTGTTCCCGCGCTGCGCCGGGCGCTGCCGGCCGATGCCGAGATCCGTGTCTCCGGCAGCGCCGATCGCCTCGGCGAAGTGGTCCGCAGCATGGGTTCCAACTTCGCGATGGCGCTGGTGGTGCTGTTCATGCTGATGGCGGCGATGTTCCGCTCGCTGCGCGACAGCGCGTTCGTGATGGCAACGCTGCCGATGGCAGTGCTCGGCGGCGTACTCGGCCTGCGCATGCTCGACCTCATCGCCGGACAAACGCTGGACCTGCTGTCGATGATCGGCTTCATCATGCTGCTGGGCATGGTCATCAACAACGCGATCCTGCTGGTCGCGCAGACGCGCGATGCGCAGGCCGCCGGAGCGACGCTGGATGCAGCCCTGCACCAGGCGCTCGACCAGCGCCTGCGTCCGATCCTGATTGGCGCGCTGACCGGCGTGCTCGGTGCGCTGCCAATGGCGATCAACCCGGGCCCCGGCGCGGTGATCTACCGCGGACTGGCAGCGGTGTCGGTCGGCGGCGTCGCGCTGAGCCTGGTTTTCCTGGTCGTGTTGATTCCTGCACTGCTGCGCCTGGCGGACTCGCGTCGCCAGATCGCCATTGAATCCGACGGCCTCGGCGCTGCCTCGCCGCTTGCACAACCGTCCCCCTGAATGTCACTCCTCCCCCGGAGATCGTCATGCGAACCCTGCACAAAACCTTGATTGCCGCGGCGCTGGCTGCGGTGCTGACCGTTCCGCTCCTCGACCTGGATGCCGGCGCCAGCGCACCTCCCCCCGAGGCGCCGCCCGCGATCGTCAGCGTGGACGAAGCGATCAGTACCGAGCTGGCGCCGCGGCACTGGGCGCCGGGTAGCGTGATCAGCCGCCAGGACGCGCACGTGGCCAGCGAGCAGGATGGTCGGGTGATCCAGGTGGCCGAAGTCGGCCAGAACGTCCGCGCCGGCGAGCCCATCGCCGTGCTCGACGACACCACGCTGCGGCTGCAGGAGCGCGAAGCCCAGGCCAACCTCGCGCGCATCCAGGCGCAGCTCGACATGGCCACGCGCCAGGAACAACGCTACGCCCAGCTGGCACAGCAGCAGAACATCGCCCGCGCCCAGTACGAGCAACAGCAGGCCGACCGCGACATCCTCGTGCAGGAACGCGCCCGCGCCCAGGCGTTGCTCGAGCAGACCCGCCACCAGCGCACGCAGATGCTGGTGCGCGCGCCGTTCGACGGTGTCGTCGCCGAACGCGAGGTCGAGCTGGGGGAGTTCGTGAGCAGTGGTGATCCGGTTGCGCGCGTGGTCGATACGGCCGAGCAGGAGGTGCGCGTGCGCGCGCCGGTTGATCTCGCGCGGCACCTGGCCGTGGGTACGCCGGTGCAGGTGCGCGTCGGCGACAGCGAGCGCGGGCATCCGGTCAGCGCGCTGGTACCCGTCGGCGACGAGGCATCGCGGCAGCTCGAGCTGCGCATCAGGATGGACGCGAGCGAGTTTCCGGTTGGAACGGCGGTTGAAGTGGGTATGCCCAGCGCGGCCAAGCGTGCGGTTGTCGCAGTGCCTCGCGATGCAGTAATCCTGCGTCGCGAGGGTGACTTCGTCCTGCGCGTCGGCGGTGACGGCAAGGCCGAGCGCCTGCCGGTGAAGACCGGGACCGAAGTGGGCGATCTCGTCGAAGTCAGCGGCAACGTGAAGGCGGGAGACAGGCTGATCGTGCGCGGCGGCGAGCGTGTCGAGCCTGGTCAGGCGGTTAGCATCCAGGATCTGTCCATGGCCGTTTCGACGCGCTAGCGCTAGTTGTCATGCGTCGGCGGCCTGTCGACCTTTAGCTGGAGAGCGAACAATCACCGAACCCCCACGGCTACTGCCACCGCCAATGCTTCCCCCGCCACCCCCGCCGCTTCCAGATCCACCGCGTAGCGGAAACAGGTAGGCGTGGCGCATATCAGGGTTCCTTCCTTGGAGTGTTGCAACAGGTTGAATGGATGATTCTGCCAAGTCGTTCTCCCTCCGCTAAATGCTCGGGAGATAGGGTCGCTCGCTGTCGATCCAGCATGTCATGCGGAATCACGCTAGGAATCGCCAGTTGGGCGGCACGGCCATACGCGTAGGATCGGACGGGATCTTGTTCCACGAGAGTCCCGTGCTCGTAGACGGACGAAAGCGCGAGCATGGCGTCTACGTTCCCGGTCGCAGCAAGCTCCTTCAGGTATCCGGAACTCCGGGCCTTGTACCGCATCAGCTTCTCGGGGTTCCGGATGATCTGTTCTCGCGTGCCTACAATCGCTTCCATATCGGTTGCATACAGCAGCTGCGCCTCCGGCAAACCGGAAGCGGCGGCCGCTTCAAGCCACCGGCCCCGCTCTGGAAGCAGGGCTGCAGTGCCCGCACATTCTTCCCGATGGTTGGCGAGGTGGCCGGCAATTTGCTGATCATCTTCGCCAGCCCGGATCCCAGACCGAATCACGCTATCGTCAACCTCTGGACGGCACGAGAAGAGCTTGCTGTAGATGGCGAGAGCGGCCTTGGGATCCCCGCTACGAGCGCTGGGAAGAAGTGCCTCAATCGCATTCATTGCACTTCCGGAAGGTGTTTCCACATGATCGTTCTCGGAAATGGTGTAGGCGCCCCGAACCTTGGCCTCGATTGCGGACGGTACGAGGCTGTGATGCCTCGCCGGTTTGCCGAGCTCGATCGTCTCGGCGGGGTGGATTCCACCACGCAGACCCGGTCCATTGGTCTCGAGCACTTGCCGATTGTCGTAGGCGGCCGCTCCGGCGAGAAGAAGAAGCATGGCGCCGGATACGATCAGGTATCTGGTCTTCGCCATCACACAATCTCCTCAAGCGGTCGTATCGCCATGGACGGACCAACCATACGAGCGTGGTCGTCGAGGCGTCTATCAGAGGCATCTGATTTCGCGCGTAATCCCGATTCGCTCGCCACTGTCCGCCGGTTGTGATCAACGCCCCGTACGATGAGCGCCTTTTCGGGAAGCTGGCTACTAGTTTTCATGTGCGCAATCGCACCAACCGTCGTGGAGGCGCAGATGCCTTGCAGTGATCCCGCTTACCGTCAGTTCGACTTCTGGATCGGGGACTGGCGGGTGTTCAAACCCGACGGTTCGCTTGCCGGCACCAACCGGATCGAGAAGGAGTACGGCGGCTGCGTGCTGCACGAGCACTACAGCACGCCCAAGGGCTACCAGGGCGAAAGCCTCAGTACCTACGACGCCTCGCGCAAGGTGTGGCACCAGACCTGGGTGGACAACGCCGGACTGTTGCTGCTGCTCGACGGCCAGCTGGTCGGTGGGCGCATGGTGCTTGAAGGCGCCAGCGCCGCGACACGGCATCGCATCACCTGGACACCGAATCCCGACGGCAGCGTTCGCCAGTTCTGGGAGTCCACCGACGCGAGCGGCCGGTGGACCGTGGCCTTCGACGGCCTCTACAAGAAGAAGACGCCGTAGCGGTCGCTACTTCACCCGCTCGACCGGTGGCATCTTCCACGTGCCGTCGACGATCGCCTGCTCCGGCCAGTACAGGCGCATGAAGAGGTTAAACGAACCCTCCGGCACCGGCAGCCAGTTCGATTCCTTGTCCTTGCCTGGCGACTCCTTCTGGATGTACAGCGTCACCGAGCCATCGGCATCGAACTTGAGCTTGTCGCGATCACCGATGGCGTAGCGGTTGATCGGGTTCTGGATGAAGTTCTGCTTGTCGTTGTAGGTCGTGATCGACCAGAACGCCTTGACCGGCGGCAGCTGGCCCTTGGCAAACTTCATCGTGTAGCGGTTGGCGCCATTCAGGGGCTGGCCATCGGAATCGGCCACCGCATGAGGATAGATCGCGTCGGAGGGCAGGTTGGCGCCGAGGCCGACGAGGGCCACCACCGCGCGCGCGCTGTAGTCGGTACCGAAGTTGGCGACGTTGCCCGGCATCACCGTCCAGCCATTGATCTCCTTTCCGCGCGGTGCCTTCACTTCGGCAAGGAGCTTCTCGTGACCGGCCTTCATGCCTTCGTCCAATGCGGCGGCAACGGCAGGATCAAGTGCGGCGGCATCGAACGGCTTGCCCGGCGCGATCCCCAGCTTGGCGAATCGTTCAAGCGCCGGTGCGTCGGCCGCGGCGGGCGGGTTGTCCTGCATCAGGCGATTGAGCCGTCCAAAGAATGTTGCCGCGTCCATGCTGGCGACCTGTTCGGACGGCGGCGTCTTCATGTCGACATCGGTCACGACCGGCAGGCCCGTGGGTGCGGTGTACGGCTTGCCCCAGCTGCTGAGCGGAACGAGACGGTACTTGTCCTGAATCGCATGCACGGCCTTGTAGTCACTCTTGCCGTTGGTCTGCGTACGCCCGAACAATCCGACCAGATTCGTTGGCGACTGGAGGGCCTTGAGGCCCGGCGGCAGCGTTCCGTTCCAACCGGGGCCGACAATGGCGAAATCGCCCTTTCCGGTGCCAGTGGTGCGCGAACCGGGCGAGGCAAACACGTCGGTCCAGGCGCCCATCAACTGCATCAGGTAGAAGCGCTTTCCCATGTCGGGGACGCTGAGCACCATTGGCTCCTTCGACAGGTTGAGCCAGGCCACCGAGTACAGAGTGTCGGCATTGGGACTGACCACGTCAGTGAACGTGTAGTCCGGAAACGCGCGCTTGTGGTTGAACTGGTTGATCGGCGCCTTCTGCGGATCCGTGGCATCTGCCACGTTCGTCGACACCGCGCGCGTGACATCCACCAGCACCAGCGGATAGCCGAACAGATAGGCATCGGCGATGAGGTCGACGTTGGCCTTTCGCGCATCGGCCGAGGCGCCTTCGGCGGGTGCGGCCGTCGAGGTCGTTGGCGCGGTCTCGGTCTTCTTGCACGCGGAGACGGTGGCGGCGAGTACCACGGCCACGGAAGCGGCCAGCATCAGGCGAAGAACGGAGGTGTCCGACATGACGGTCTCCCGGTGGGCGAGGCGGTGGCCCGGACGATGGCAGCGGCCCGGTTAAAGACCGGTGAGGCTCCGGGTTCCATCGCCAGCTCTCATCGTTGCCGATGGCGTGGCCCCGGTGATAGCGTCGCGGTGGGGAAGTGCCGCCTTCCGGAGCAGCGGCATGCGGGAGTCGGATGGCGACCGCTGGCGCGGGACTGCACTGAAAATTCGCAGCTCAAGGGGGGCAGATGGAAAGTCCATACCAGAGTCCGCAGTCGTACGTGCTCAATCCACGCAAGGGAGACGAAGCGCTGGACGATGTCGCCTCGGGCCAGAAGCTCGCGATCTACGCCATCGTGCTGTACTTCGTCGCGGTCGGCTTGCGGGTGGCCATCGGGCCACTGGCGTTCGTCGCAGTGCTTGCCTGCCTGGGCATGTCGTGGGTCGGCGTTTACCGGATCAGCCGCGGCCTCGGTCACGCGCTGTGGTGGCGGATCGGACGGTGGATCCCCCGGGCGCGCTACCCGGGCTGCAACTGAACAGGCTCACCCTCGTGAACGCACTACAGCGCCGCGCTGTCAACGGGTTACGCACCGGCGCCGGCATTGCGACAATCGCCGTCTCCCCGGATTTCCGGGTTTTCACGATTGGATGCAATGCAGGATCACAAGCAAGTCGCCGCCCAGGTTGCGGGCAAGATCGCCCGTCTGATTGCCGAGGAAATCGGCGCCCAGACGCAACAGGCCCTGTCAGCGATCGCGCTGCTCGACGAGGGCGCGACCGTGCCCTTCATCGCGCGCTACCGCAAGGAAGTCACCGGCGGCCTCGACGACACCCAGCTGCGCAACCTTGAGACGCGTCTGACCTACCTGCGCGAGCTCGAGGACCGCCGTGCCGCGGTGCTGGCCAGCATCGACGAGCAGGGCAAGCTGAGCGACGAGCTGCGCGGCGAGATCGAGGCGGCCGACAGCAAGTCGCGCCTGGAAGACCTGTATCTGCCGTACAAGCCCAAGCGCCGCACCAAGGCGCAGATCGCGCGCGAAGCCGGCCTGGAGCCGCTCGCCGAGGGCCTGCTGGCCGATCCGATGCGGGTGCCGGAAGAATTCGCCGCCGGCTTCATCGATGCGGAGAGGGGCGTGGCAGACGCCAAGGCAGCGCTCGACGGCGCCCGCGCGATCGTGATGGAGCGTTGGGGCGAAGATGCCGCGCTGGTCGGCGAACTGCGCGGCTGGCTGCACGACGTCGGCGTGATCCGCGCCAAGGTCGCCGAGGGCAAGGAGCTTGCCGGCGAGAAGTTCCGCGACTACTTCGATCACGCCGAGCCGCTGTCGAAGATTCCGTCGCACCGCCTGCTCGCGCTGTTCCGTGGCCGTCGCGAGGAATTCCTGTTCCTCGACCTCGACCCGGGCACCGATGCCGCCGCTGGCCACCTGCAAGCCGAAGGGCGCGTGGCCGTGCACGCCGGCATCAAGGCCCAGGGCCGCCCCGCAGACAAGTGGCTGCTGGACTGCTGCCGCCTGACCTGGAAAGCCAAGTTGCACCTGCATTTGCTGCTCGACCTGTTCGCGCAGGCCCGCGAGAAGGCCGAAGCGGAAGCCATCGACGTCTTCGGCGACAACATCAAGGACCTGATGCTCGCCGCGCCGGCCGGCGCCAAGGCCGTACTCGGCCTCGATCCGGGCCTGCGCACCGGCGTCAAGGTCGCCGTGGTCGACCGCACGGGCAAATTCGTCGATCACGCGACGATCTACCCGCACGAGCCCAAGCGCCAGTGGGACCAGTCGCTGGCCTTGCTGCGCCAGCTGTGCATCAAGCACCAGGTCGAACTGATCGCGATCGGCAACGGCACCGCCTCGCGCGAGACCGACAAGCTTGCCGGTGACCTGATCAAGCTCGCACCGACGCTGTCGATGCAGAAGATCGTGGTCAGCGAAGCCGGTGCATCGGTGTACTCGGCGTCGGAGTTCGCGGCCAAGGAGTTCCCGAACCTCGACGTTTCGATTCGCGGCGCCGTGTCGATCGCGCGACGCCTGCAGGATCCGCTGGCAGAGCTTGTGAAGATCGAACCCAAGGCGATCGGTGTCGGCCAGTACCAGCACGATGTCGATCAGTTCCGCCTGGCGCGCACGCTGGACGCTCGCGTGGAGGACTGCGTGAATGCGGTCGGCGTCGATGTCAACACGGCTTCGGCGGCATTGCTGACGCGCGTGTCCGGCCTGTCATCGACGGTGGCGGAGAACATCGTCGTCTACCGCGACAGCAATGGCGCTTTCAAGAGCCGCAAGGAGCTGCTGAAGGTACCGCGCCTGGGCGACAAGACCTTCGAACAGTGCGCCGGCTTCCTGCGGATCAGCGATGGCGAGCAGCCGCTGGATGCATCGTCGGTGCACCCGGAGGCCTATCCGGTAGTCGAACGCATCCTCAAGCAGTGCGGACGCGAGGTTAAGCAGATCATTGGCGATGCCTCGCTCCTTCGCGGCCTCAAGCCCGAACAGTTCACCGACGATCGTTTTGGTGTGCCGACCGTGCGCGACATCCTCAAGGAGCTGGAGAAGCCCGGCCGCGATCCGCGCCCCGAGTTCAAGGCCGCGCGCTTCGCCGACGGTGTCGAGGACATCAAGGACCTGCGCGAGGGCATGATTCTGGAAGGTGTCGTCAGCAACGTCGCCGCCTTCGGCGCCTTCGTCGACATCGGCGTGCACCAGGACGGCCTGATCCACATCTCGGCGCTGTCGGACAAGTACGTCAAGGATCCGCGCGAAGTCGTGAAAGCCGGCGACATCGTCAAGGTCAAGGTGCTCGAGGTCGACGTGGCGCGCAAGCGCATCGCGCTGACGCGTCGCCTGGACGACAGCGCGCCGGCGCCGCGCGGGCCGCGTGAGGAGCGCGATGCACGCGCGAATGCGAATCGTGGCGGTCGTGACGGCGGCCGCGCCGCGCCACCGCCGAAGCAGGCAGCACCGCCGGCCAACAATGCACTGGCGGCAGCATTTGCACGCGCGAAGAAGAACTGAGCAACGTCAAGATCGCCCCTCTTCCGCCCCTGCGGGGCACCTTCTCCCACAAGGGGAGAAGGACGAACCTCCCACAACGGCAGACGTAAGGGTCTCCCTCCCCCCTTGTGGGGGAGGGACCGGCCGCCATAGGCGGCCAGGGAGAGGGGACGCCCCAAAAACAACAACGCCGGCCCAGGGCCGGCGTTGTCGTTACCGCACTTCAAGAAGACAGTCGTTACTGCGTGATATCCACATCCTTCGTCTCAGGCAGGAACAACGAGCCGATCACGAAGGTCATCAGTGCGATCACGATCGGGTACCACAGGCCGTAGTACATGTTGCCGGTGGCGGCGACCAGTGCAAACGCGATCGTCGGCAGGAATCCACCGAACCAGCCATTGCCGATGTGGTACGGCAGCGACATGGAGGTGTAGCGGATGCGGGTCGGGAACAGCTCCACCAGCCATGCCGCGATCGGGCCGTAGACCATGGTCACGTAGATCACCAGGATGGTCAGCACCACCAGCACCATCGGCTTGTTGATGCGCGCGTCGTCGGCCTTCTCGGGGTAGTTGCCGGCCTTCAGCGCCGACTTCAGTTCACCGGTGAACGCATCGCCCTTGGCCTTGCCGTCCTCCTTGGTCAGGCCCGCCCCTTCATAACCGGCCACTTCGGTCGCACCCACGGTGACCTTGGCCACGCTGCCGGCCGGCGTCGCCTCGATGGTGTACGGCACGCCCGCCTTGGCCAGCGCCGCGGTGGCGATGTCGCACGAGTTGGTGAAGACCTTCTTGCCGACCGGGTCGAACTGGAACGAGCAGGTGTTGGGATCGGCATGGACCACGGCCGGAGCATTGGTGCTGGCTTCGGCGATGGCGGGGTTGGCGTAGTGGGTCAGCGCCTTGAACAGCGGGAAGTAGGTCAGCGCGGCGATCAGGCAGCCGGCCATGATGATCTTCTTGCGTCCGATCTTGTCCGACAGCCAGCCGAAGAAGACGAAGAACGGCGTGCCGATGGCCAGTGCGGCAGCGATCAGCAGCCACGTGGTGGTGGCGTCGACCTTGAGCGACTGGGTCAGGAAGTACATCGCGTAGAACTGGCCGGCGTACCAGACCACGGCCTGGCCGGCGGTACCGCCGAGCAGGGCGAGCAGCACGATGCGGCCGTTGCGGGTGAAGAAGCTCTCGGTGATCGGGGCCTTGGAGGTCTTGCCCTCGGCCTTCATCTGCTGGAACAGCGGCGACTCATGCAACTGCATGCGGATCCACACCGACACGCCGAGCAGGATGATCGACAGCAGGAACGGAATGCGCCAGCCCCATGCCTCGAACGCCTCGGTGCCCAGGTACGTGCGCACGCCCAGGATCACCAGCAGCGACAGGAACAGGCCGATGGTGGCGGTGGTCTGGATGAAGCTGGTGTACAGGCCACGCTTGCCATGCGGTGCGTGCTCGGCGACGTAGGTCGCCGCGCCGCCGTACTCGCCGCCCAGTGCCAGGCCCTGCAGCAATCGCAACAGGATCAGGATCGCGGGCGCGGCAAAGCCGATGCTGGCGTAGTTGGGCAGGATGCCGACAAGGAATGTCGACAGGCCCATGATCACGATCGTGACCAGGAACGTGTACTTGCGGCCGATCATGTCGCCGATGCGGCCAAAGAAGATCGCGCCGAACGGACGCACGGCGAAGCCGGCGGCGAAGGCGAGCAGGGCGAAGATGAAGGCACTCGTTTCATTGAGGCCGGAGAAGAACTGCTTGGCGATGATCGCCGCGAGCGAGCCGTACAGGTAGAAGTCGTACCACTCGAACACGGTGCCAAGGCTGGAGGCAAAGATGACCTTCTTGTGCCCCTGTGTCAGTGAGGCGGGTTTGCCGGAGTTTGCAGTGATGGTGGACATGTGCTCGTCGCCCCTTAGAAGTTGTACTTCACGTGCGTTTGCAGGCGATTGAGGTCGCCGCGGTCGCCGTTCTCGAGTTCACGCTGGCCCCAGATCAGCTCGGCACCGAGGTCGAGCTTGGGCAGCGGGGTGTAGATCACGTTGACGTGGCCGGACTGCGCTCCCTTGGTGATGAGAAGCCCGGTCAACGCCGTGTCCTGGTCGTAGTCGGCGCGCGAGTAGAAGATGTTGGTGCGCAGCTTCGGGCTGAACACATGGCGCCAGCCGACGAAGCCGGCGACGACGTCGATGTTGTCCAGCTCACCGGTGGAATCGAGCACGGCGTCGTTGTTGAGCGCCAAGCCGATGTAGCGGCCGATGCCGCTGCCGCCGGTGACCATGTAACGGATGTCGTCGTTCTTGCCGAGGTTGAACTTGCCCGACACGCTCAACCCGTAGCCCATCTCATCGGACTCGAGGTTGGCCGGGCCGTTCTGGAACCGCAGCTGACGCACCAGGCCGGCGACGCCGAAGTGGCCCCAGTCGCCCTTGAAGGTGTAACGGCCGGTGAAGTCGGGCATCGGGCCGTCATCGCCGGAGACCTGCGCCATGTTGCCGTTGAACGGCGTGTACACCGTCTCGGGGTTCTCCATCGAGAACGACCAGGGGCCGGTGGTGTAGCGCAGCTGGGCCTGGCGGACGAACACCGTGCCTTCCGTTGGGCCGAGGAAGTCGACCGTGTCGGGCAGCGCGGCGGTGTCCTGGAAGTTGGTCCAGGTCTGGCCGGCCAGCCAGTTGTTCCACTGCACGTAGGCCTGGCGCAGGGTCAGTGCGTAGGTGTTGGTGGCGATCTCGTTGCCGGTGAACGCGGTGCTGCCGCCACCAAACAGATCGAACTCCAGGTAGGCCTTGAGCTTGTCGCCGCTGTCGAGGTCGGTGTCGGCACCGAACCAGAAGCGCGAGAAGTTCACGCCCATGTCGGTGTCGGAGCCGCCCTCGTCGGTGTTGCCACCGCCCACCGGGATGGCCTTGGGAACGTAGAACAGGCGGCCGACGGTGCCGTCGGGGATGTCGCCGTCGTTGGTCTGGGTGACGGAGGCATCAAGCTTGATGAAGCCACCGTAGCTGAAGCGGGTGCCCGGATTGGCCGTGGCCATGATAGGCGCGGTCTGGATGGTCGGCTTGGCCGGCGCCGGAGGATTTCCGGCCGCCGCTCCCGCGGTCACTGCGGCAGCGGGCGCCGCAGCGGTTGCCGGTGCGGTGGCCTGCGCGGTCTTCACCTCGCTGATCTGGCTTTGCTGCTGTTGCTGCTGCGAGACGAGCTGCTTGACCATGGCTTCGAGCTGGGCGACGCGCGCCTCCAGCTCCTTCTCTTTCGCCGTCTGCGCGAATGCCATCCCCGGCAACGCCAGCGCGATCAGCAGGGCGACGGCGAGCGGGCGGCGACGTGGAGTCGCGGCCTTGCCCGTTGGCGACGCAATGATTGCGGACATGATTCCCTCCCACGGAACGCCACGCCCAATGCGCGGCTGCGGCCAGCCTGCTGGCGCACCGCGCTGCACAACCATTCCCCATTGGTCGTAGGCGAGGGGGGCGGGAGCCCCTTTTACGACTATCGTCTACACCCGGCGGGATGAGGCTTTAACAGTGAATGCGGCACACTGGAACGCTCGCCAGACACCCCGACAGAACCTTGTCCCGGAGCACGCCATGAACCAGCCCGCCGTCGTCCATCCTGTCGATCCCGAGTTCGCCGCCAGGTCCCGGGTC
>DATDBI010000301.1:0-38629 GCA_036524915.1 Lysobacter sp.
CGGCCGCGCCTGGGGCGCGTGCCATAATCGACCACTTTCCGCATTAATTGTCTGGAGTTACGAGATGTCCGAAGAAAACGTCAACGGCGGCGCCGCGTCTGCCGAAGCCAACGGCCCGGCATTCACCGTCGAGAAGATCTACGCCAAGGACGTCTCCTTCGAGGTCCCCGGTGCACCGGCCGTGTTCAACGAGCAGGCCCAGCCGCAGCTGCAGATGAACCTCAACCAGAGCGTGCAGCGCCTCAACGACAACGCTTTTGAAGTCGTGCTCGGCATCACCCTGACCTGCAACGCCGGTGACAAGACCCTGTACGTCGCCGAAGTGAAGCAGGCCGGCGTGTTCGGCCTGGCCGGTTTCGACGCCCAGACCCTCGACGGCATGCTCGGCACGCATTGCCCGAACGTGCTGTACCCGTACGCGCGCCAGCTGATCAGCGAGCTGATCCAGACCGGTGGTTTCCCGCCGTTCTACCTGCAGCCGATCAACTTCGAGGCGCTGTACGCCGAAGGCCTGCGCCAGCGCGCCGCCCAGCAGGGTGGCGAGGCCGGCCTGGCCGACGCCGAGACCGCCGGCAACGCCTGATCGCGACCGCGGCATGGAGGCGAAACCACTGCCCGCCGTCGCGGTTCTGGGAGCGGGCTCCTGGGGCACCGCACTGGCTGCCCTGATCGCACGGCACGGTCATCCGACCGTGCTGTGGGGTCGTGATGCCGACGGCGTCGCGGCCATCGACCGCCTTCACGAGAATCCGCGTTACCTGCCGGGCATCGCACTGCCGGAATCGCTGCGCGCCACCACCGACCTGGCCGACTCCCTGACGGGTGCCGACCTGGTGCTCGTGGTGGTGCCGTCGCACGCCTTCGCCGAAACCCTGCGCAAGCTCGCACCGCACCGCCCGGCACACGCCGGTGTGGCCTGGGCGACCAAGGGGTTCGAGCCAGGCAGTGGCCGCTTCCTGCACGAGGTCGCCGAGGACGTGCTTGGCGCCGACGTGCCGCTGGCCGTGGTCACTGGCCCGTCCTTCGCCAAAGAGGTCGCGCAGGGATTGCCGACGGCACTGACCGTGCACGGCAGCGATCCCGCCTTCGCACAGGAGGTCGCCGATGCGCTGCACGGCCCGGCGTTCCGTGCCTATACCGGCAACGACATGCTCGGTGCCGAGCTCGGCGGTGCGATGAAGAACGTGCTCGCCGTGGCGACGGGTGTCGCCGACGGCATGCAGCTCGGCCTCAATGCGCGCGCTGGCCTGATCACGCGGGGCCTCAACGAGATGCTGCGCCTGAATCACGCCATCGGCGGCAAGGCCGAGACGCTGATGGGACTGGCTGGACTGGGTGACCTGGTGCTCACCTGCACCGGCGATCTGTCGCGCAACCGCCGACTGGGTCTGGCGCTCGGGCGCGGTCAGTCCATCGCCGATGCCGTGCGCGAAATTGGCCAGGTGGTCGAGTCCGTGCAGACCGCCGACGAAGTCATGCGCCAGGCCGAACGCCACGGCGTCGAACTGCCGATTTCCAGCGCCGTGCAAGCGGTGCTGCACGGTGAGATCACGCCGGCCGAAGGCCTGCGCCTGCTGCTGTCGCGCGAACAGAAACCCGAATACCCGCGCGACCTCTTCGGCTGATCGCCTGGTACTTCGGCGAGTCGCAAAAAAAAACCCGGCGCAAGCCGGGTTTTCTTTTAGCGGCCCGCGGCGATCAGAAGCTCGCGCGCATGCCCGCCGTGAACTGCGAGAACTCGCTGCCCACTTCGACTTCGCCGACGACACCCCAGACCGGCGTCAGGTGGTACTGCAGGCCGACCGAAGCACTGAAGGCGCTGTCATAGACGTCGCCATCGGTGTAGTTGCCCTTGCCCCAGATCTCGACGTTGTTGGCGATCAGATGGCGCACGCCGACAGCCACGCGCACGTCGTCGCCTTCCTGGCTCGACATGCCGTCGTCTTCGACATCGATCTCGGTGCCGAGGTAGCTGAGCTCGGTGACCAGGTCGGTGCGCGGCGACAGGCTGTGGTGATAGCCAAGGCCAAAGATCGCCTGGTCCATGTCGATTCCGGCGCTGCCGATCTCACCGATGACCGGTGCGGACACGCCGACATCGTCGTCGGCCTTGCGGTAGCTGCCAAACAGATGGAACGACGACTCGCCAAGCGCGACGGAACCGCCCACGAAGAAACCACCCGCCTCGATGTCATCGACCTGGAGGCCATCGACCGGCGGCAGTTCCTGGTTGAGCTGGGCGTAACCGCCTTCCAGATAGGTGTAGCTGTGGCCATCGGCGCTGGCGGCGAACGGCGCGGTGGCGAGTGCCAGCGCGAGAACGAGTTGCTTCTTCATGATGTCCCTTCAAGAAATGATGCCCGCCGGTTTGCCGCGGGAGTGACTGCATTATCGCGGAACTTCACAAGTTCGTAACAATCGGCGTCGCTCGCGGCACCCGAACTGCAATGCGGGTCCCAATTGCCCCTGGGCGCAGCCGGGTGTCGCGGCGCAAAAAAGAAGCCCGGCCTTCGGGGGCCGGGCTACGTATCGCGACGTGGGGGAGAGAGAGCCATCGCGATGGATCTTGTGTTGCTGTCTTGCATCGCACCCTCCCGCAGCGCGGGAGGGTGACGGGCGCCGCTTAGAAGCTCATGCGCGGACCGATGAAGTACGAGGTGTAGCCGTCGACGAACTTGACTTCGCCGTTGACGCCCCAGGTCTGGTTGAACTTCACCTGCGCGCCGAGGCGGCCGTAGAACTCGCCGTCGGTGCCTTCGTAGTCCTCGTAGCCGGCCAGTGCATAGCCTTCGAGGTTCGGGGTGAACGCGCCGCGCACGCCGGCTTCGACGTTCCAGCCGTCAGCGTCGTTGGCGCCGAAGTTCAGGCCGCCAACGCTGTAACCGTCGGTCTCGGCCTTCTGGTAGCCGACGCGGGTCAGCAGGTCGACCTGCGAGTTGAGCTCATGGTTGTAGCCGACGCCGACATTCCACTGGTCGACATCGATGCCATCAACGCGGCCCAGGCCGGTATTGAAATCGTCGGTCTTCTGGCCGCTGTAGCCGCCGAAGATGTGGAAGTTCGGTGCGATCGCCGCCGAACCGTTGATCGCCCAGCCGTCAGCGTCGAGGTCGTTGTTGTCGGCGGTGGTCGCGGCATAGCCGGCCTCGACGTAGGTGTACGACACGCCATCGGCGGCCGAAGCAGCAAACGGGGCAGCGGCAAGCAGGGTCAGGGCAGCAAGCAGGGAACGCTTCATAAGGTCTCAGCCTCTTTATTGGTTTTGGGTCCAGCACCGGCCTCTCGGATCGAGAGCATTGGGGGAAGCAATTTCCGGTCTGGTGGGCCTGAGTATCCGGACGTAACCGAAATTTAACCTGAATACTGAACCAAGCCGTGCAGGAACTATCCTCGCGGGGCCCTGTCGCGCACCCGCTGGCGTCGGGTTGCGCGCTAGTTCCGGCTTCCACTCGCGCCGGCAACGGCGGCGCCGGGCTTTTGCAGATACTCGTTGAGCTTGTCGAGCCGGCGCAGCAGCTCGGCGCGCTGGTGGTCCGGATCGACGGCATCGATCTCTTCCGCATTCGCCGATGGCATGTCCCGCAGAAGCGCCAGTGCGCCATTGATCCGATGCAGCAGTCTGCGCTGCCGTGGGACATCGCCCGACACGACGGCGGCATCGAACTCGCGCATGTCGTCGCGGCAGGTGGACAGCAGCTCCTGAAGCAGGCGCTGCGCCTCGTCGGCGCTGCCGAGGGACTCGATGAGGAAGTCCATCGGGTCGGAATGAAGCGGCGCTGAAGCCTTGGCCTGCACAGGACCATGCGGGGCAAGGTGCTGAGCGAGCATCGCGTCGAGCTCCTGCAGCGTCATCGGCTTGGCCAGGAACCCGTCCATGCCGGCGTCGCTGCAGCGCTGCATGTCCTCGGGCATGGCGCTGGCCGATAGCGCGATGATCGGCAGCCGTCGCGACCCGCTGGTTTCATCGGAGCGGATGCGTCTGGCCAGTGCATAGCCATCCATCTTCGGCATGTCGCAATCGGTAATCAGCAGGTCGAAGTCACCGTGGGCAAGCCAGCGCAGCGCCTGATCGCCATCGCCTGCAAGCGCGAAGTCGAACCCCAGATGCCGGAGCTGTCGGGCAATCACCGCCCGATTGACCGGATGATCCTCCGCCACGAGGATGCGCGCCGACGACGCGTGCGGACGGCGTGGAGCGGCGCGCTGCGCTTCGTCCGGCACGGACTGCTCGAACACCGCCAGGCAGGCATCGCGTGCCGCACGCCATAGCAGCGGGTTGCCATGCAGCACCACCTCGGTCGCCGCCGACGCGTCCTCCAGCATCCTGCCGTTGCTGGAGTCATCCAGCAGCAGGCAACGGCCGCGCGGGGGGCGATGCCCGCCCTCAACCAGTCGACGATCGACCAGGAACAATTCGATGTGTTCGCAGTCGAGCGCTGCCAGGTCATCGGCCTCGACCTCGGAGACACTGAACCCCATCGACGACAGTGCGTTGGCCAGTTCCTGCGCGAACTTCGCATCCTGCGTGCAGATCGCCGCGGCCTTGCCGGCGAAAGCGGGCAAAGGATGTAGCGCCGCGGCCACCGGCAAGGCCAGTTCGAAGGTGGCACACGTTCCGACGTCGGGAGTGCTCTTGAGCTGCACGGTGCCGCCCATGAGATTGGCCAGGCGCTGGCAAATGATCAGGCCAAGGCCCGAGCCGCCGAACCGCCGCGTGGTCGAGGATTCGGCCTGCGTGAACGGCCGGAACAGGCGCAGAAACTGCTCGCCGGAAATGCCGATGCCAGTGTCGATCACCGTGATCGAAAGGCGTTGGCGACCCTTGCACTCCTCGCCCAGCTCCACGCGCAGCTCGATATGTCCGCTCTGGGTGAACTTGATGGCGTTGCTCAGCAGATTGGTGATCACCTGCCGGATGCGCACTTCGTCGCCGATGAAACGGCTGGCCAGGCGCCAGTCAAGCACGCAATACAAGCGCAGCCCCTTCTCCTGCGCGCGCGCGCTGAACAGGCCCAGCACGCCATCGGCCAGCGCGCGCAGGTCGAACGGCGCGCTCTCCAGTTCAAGCCGCCCCGAATCGATGCGCGAGAAGTCGAGGATGTCGTCGAGGATCTGCAGCAGCGTCCGCGCGGAATCCTGCACCATCGCCAGCATCTGCGACTGTTCGCGGTCGGTATGCGTCTGTGCCAGCAGCTCGACCAGGCCAAGCACGCCGGCCATCGGCGTGCGGATCTCATGGCTCATCATCGCGAGGAAGGCGGCCTTCGTCGCCACGGCCGCCTTGGCCTCGGCATTGGCCCGCGCGAGCGCCTGGGCCTGCTCGTGGCTGTCGGTGACGTCAATCCAGTAGCCGCTCCAGTCGACCGAGCCGTTGGGCCCGTGACGTGGCGGCCCACCTGCCGTGCGGATCCAGCGAAGGCCGTGCACCGAGTGCATCCGCACGTCGAACCGCTGCAGCTGCTGCATGGCCGCAGCCGCAGCCGCGACCTTGCTGGAAATCAGCGGCCGATCGTCGACATACACGTGCGAGAACGCAAGTGACTCGTCGGCGACCATCTGGTCGGGCGTAAGGCCGATCGTGCCAAGCGTGTCGCCACCGGCGTAGGTGAACTCGCGCTTTCCATCCGGCCATACGCGCAGTTCGAACACGGCCGAGGGCAGGGTGCGGGCTATCTCGGCAAGACGCAGCTCGGACGCACGTGCGCGCGCCTCAGCGACCCGGATCTCGGTGATGTCGACGGCGGTGCCGAGCAATCCGGCGGCTTCGCCATTGCCCATCTCGAACATCTGGATCCAGAGCAGCTCGTACCGTTCTCCACCATCGGGCATGCGGGTGTGGAACTCCCTGCTCAACTGCTGGCCGGTATCGAACACCGACATCTCGAAGTCGTGAATCGCCTCGGACTCGAGTTGTGGAAGGTGCCGCGTCTCCAGCAACGTGCGGCCGATGAGATCGCGGGCGTCCACGCCGTTGCGCTGGGAATAGGCGAGATTGACGGCAAGGTACCGCCCCTGCGTGTCCTTCACGAACACCGGATAGTTGATGTTGTTGAGCAACTGCTCCTGGAATTGCAGCTGGTCAGCCAGCTTGCGCTCGGCAGCCGTGCGGGCACGGACCTGGCGCCGCATGCCAAGGTGCGCGACCGCCATCACCGCCACGATGGCGGCGCCTGCGAGCAGTATTCCAAGGACCCACCCCCATGGAACGCCGTACTGGTACTCGTTGCTGAGCCAGCGCGAACGAATGGCCTGCTTCTCGCGGTCGTCGATCCCGGTCAGGACGCGATCGATCATAGGCAGCAGCGCGGCCTGCGACCGGCGAACGCCAAACGCAAGCTCATGGTCAAGCCCGGTCGGACCCACCATCTGCAGCCGTGCCGCGTAGCGGTCGCGGATCTGCGCATCGATGGCCGGGAACGTACCGATGAAGGCGTCGGCCTTGCCGTCGGCCACCAGTGCAAGGCCCGCTTCGTTGCTTCCGACGGGCATCAGCGTGCTCCGGTCCAGCACGACGGCCAGGCGTGCCAGCAGGCCAGCTTCATCGCGCACGGCGACACGACGTCCGCGCAGATCTTCCGGCCCGGCGACGGCCGGGCCTTGCACCCGTGCGACGATCACTTCAGGGAAGCGCTCATACGGTCGGCTGAAGACCAGGTCGTTACCGCGAAAGTCGCCCGCCATCGCCGCGGCAACCATGTCCACTTCGCCGGCCTGCACCATCCTTTGCAGATCGTTCAGGTCCCTGGCCGGCACCAGTTCCAATCGCACGCCCAGGGTCTTGCGCACGATGGCGACGTAATCGGCGGACATTCCGTCGAAGTCACCGTTGCTGTTCACGAACGAATACGGTGCGCGGTTGGTCTCGTACCCCAACCGGAGCACCGGCAGGCGATCGAGCACCTGTCGTTCCATGACGGTCAGCGCGGACCCGGTCACGCTGGTGGGGGGTAGCAGGTCGACTCCCCAGCGTCGCTGCAGGCGCTGCATCTCTTCAGGCGTGACCGCGTCCTCGGCCTTGCGCAGCACACGCGCGAGCATCGCGTCCTCCATCGGAACCGCAGGACCAATCTGCACCGCCGGAACACTCAGTGCGCCAAGCAACACCAGGTCATCGGTGGAGCGCTGGTGCAGCAGCATTCGTGTGCGGTACTCGGTATGGCCGATGTAGGCATCGGCCTCGCCTTCAGCGACCATCCGCACCGCTTCGCGACCGTCGCGCGCATAGAGGACGATCGCCTCGGGGTAGCGCTTGACCGCCCAGCTCGCTGTCTCAAGGTAGCGTCGCTCCACGACAATGCGCGCGCGCGTGATGTCGGACTCGTCGCGGATGCGCGTGTCGCCGCGACGCGCCACCAGTACGAGATATCCCTTCAGGTAGGGCCGGAGGAACTCGAGATGGGTGCGGCGTGCAGCGGTGTTGGGTTGGCCGAGCAGCAAGTCGTAGCGCGGTACCTGCGAAGGCGCGGGCCACGAGACGGTTTCCCAGTCGGTGAACGGATCGAACGACAGGCGCAGCCCGACCTTCGCCGCGAGCAGGCGCACGTAGTCGGGGCCAAGCCCTTCCGGGTGTCCCGCCACCCAGGATTCCGCTGGCAGGTGATCGCCCGCGAACACGCCCACGCGCACGACAGGATGCTGTTGGCGCCAGGCCTGCTCTTCTGCGCTGAGCGTGGCCATTCCCCCTTCCTGCGCGATGGCTTGCGCCAGCACGCCACACGACGCCAACAGCACAGCCAGTACGATCGCTGCCGCGCGGCGAAAGGATCGAAGGTGGGATGGCATGACCGGTCGCATCCGAAGGCACCTGAACAAGCGACGCTAGAGAGGGCGGACGTGCGGCTCCATCAGAATCGTCCTAATTGCGAAAGCCCCTGTATTGCGGTTGTGCAGCGCCGGAGCGATGATCCCCGACTGAACAGGCCGCAAAGAAGCCATGACGCTACGCATAATTCTGGCCGACGACCATCCGATAGTCCGCAGCGGCGTTCGCGCACTGCTGGAGCGGAACAATCTTCAGGTCGTCGCCGAAGCCAGCAGCACCGACGAGCTTGCGGCCGCCCTCGCGAGCCATCCCTGCGACGTACTGCTGACCGATTTCAGCATGCCGGGCGGCCAGCTCGCCGACGGCCTGGCACTCCTGGAGCATCTGCGCACGCAGTGGCCGCAGTTGCCGATCATCGTGCTGACGATGATGAACAACCCTGCCGTTCTCAGCTCCATCCTCGGCACCGGTGTCCGCGGTCTGCTCAACAAGTCTGACGCGTTGTCGGAGCTTCCACTGGCGATCCAGGCCGTTTCGCACGGCCGACCCTATGTCAGTGCGACCGGTGGCCAGCAGCTGGAACAGATGGAAGGGCATGACTCCACCAGGGTGCCGTTATCCCCCCGCGAAGCCGAAGTCCTCGGCCTGTTCGTCTCCGGTCTCACGGTTTCGCAGATCGCCGGGCAGCTTGATCGAAGCATCAAGACCGTAAGCCGGCAAAAAATGGACGGCATGTCCAAGCTCGGGCTCAAGACCGACCTGGAAGTCTACGCCTACGCACGAGAGCACGGCCTGCTGGGCTGAGACCGGCCACCGCCGTCTGCCGAGCACCTGATCACCCAGTCGATTGAACGCCGCCGCCATGCGCGGCGCCCGACTGTGCCCGTACGAAAAGCGCCCCGTACGCCTCGCTGGTGAAACCAGACGATTCTCATACAAACAACGAGCACGGATTCCTAACCTCGCCCCGTTCTGCAACAGGCGGGGTCACTGACATGCCACGCCCGTGGAGGGGTTCTCCCTTACCCGCAGACCGTCGGTACCCCTGCTCCGCAGCACCTCATCAGGAACCTGTTGCATGACAACAAAGCTACTTTCCGGCCTCGCGATCACCGCGATCGCGCTGGCCTCGCAATCGGCGCTCGCGTCCGACGGCACGATCAACTTCTCCGGCTCGATCACCAGCCAGACCTGTTCGATCAACGGCGGTGCCGCCGATGGCAGCCGCAACATCGCCTTCTCACTGCCGAGGACCCCGCAGTCCAGCCTGGCAGTCCTCAACTCGACCGCCGGTGAAACCGCGTTCGCCATCGCGCTGACCGGCTGCACGCCCGCGTCCGGCACGGTCTCGACGCGTTTCGAGTCCGGCTCGACCGTGGACCTCACCTCGGGCGAGCTGCTGACCAGCGGCGGCGGCGGCACCACCAGCCTCCATGTGCAGCTGCTCAACGAGGACCGCAGCGTCATCAATGTCGGCGCACCCGACGTTTCGCAGAACTCGATCGGCAAGACCATTCCCGCCGGTGGTGCCGTCACGCTGAACTATTTCGCCCGCTACAAGCGCGCAGCCGCCACGCCGGCGCTGGGTTCTGGCGCCATTGCTGCCAGCGTGACCTATTCGTTGATCTACAACTGAATAGCCTCGACCGATCTACAGGAATCACTCAATCATGAAGACCACGCTTCTCAGGGCCGCAACCATCGGCGTCATCGCGATGGCCAGCCAGGCGGCGCTCGCTGCCGACGGCACCATCAACATCACCGGTGAGCTCACCACCCAGACGTGCTCGATCAACGGCGCCGCCGCCAACGGTGCGCGCGACATCGCGGTGCCGCTGCAGCCGGCTTCGCAGTCGAACCTGTCGACGGTCGGGTCGACCTCCACCGAGACCCCGTTCTCCGTCACGCTGACGGCCTGCACGCCGGCCACCGGCACTGTCTCCACCCGCTTCGAATCGGGCGCCAATGTCGACACCGCAACGGGCGAGCTTCTGACCAGCGGCGCGGGCGGCTCCACGGGGCTGCACATCCAGCTGCTCAACCAGGACCGCACGGTCATCGTGATCGGTGCTCCCGATGCGACGCAGAATTCGGCGCCGGGCACGCTGGCAGCCGGTGCAGTCACGCTGAACTACATCGCCCGCTATCGCCGTGCATCGGCCGCGGCGCTGTCAGTCGGCGCAGTGACTTCCAGCGTCACCTACTCCCTGGCCTACAACTAAGCCGCAGCCCAGGCCGACGGAGGGGTTGCGCTCCTCCGTCCCATTTGCGGATCGAGTGAACCCATGAGCACACGTCATCAATTCAGGGCACTCGCTGCGACGTGCATGCTCGCAGTCGCCGTCCTGGGCACATCGGCCGCGGAGGCTTCGGTGGTCATCGCCGGCACTCGCATCGTCTATCCGGCGCAGGAGCGCGAAGTCACGATCAAGCTGACCAATGACGGAAAGACGCCGGCCCTGACCCAGATATGGCTCGATCTGGGCGATCCGGCCGCGGCTCCCTCGTCCATCGACGTTCCGTTCACCGTGACACCGCCGGTGGCGCGCATCGATCCGGGCA
Source organism: Lysobacter sp. (assembly GCA_036524915.1). Lineage (GTDB taxonomy): Bacteria > Pseudomonadota > Gammaproteobacteria > Xanthomonadales > Xanthomonadaceae > Lysobacter_J. The sequence goes on from DATDBI010000301.1 coordinate 10,325, forward strand.
AGGGCCAGTCGGTGAGGATCATCCACACCGGCGAACCGATGCGTCAGGACCAGGAGTCGGTCTACTGGTTCAACCTGCTGGAAGTGCCGCCCAGGCCGGGTTCGGATTCGGCCTCGACCAACATGCTTCAAATGGCCTTCCGTACGCGCATCAAGCTGTTCTTCAGGCCCGCCTCGCTCAAGGCAGCCGACGCAGCTGCCGCGCCCGCGGCCATCCGCTGGAGCATGGGCAAAGAGGCCGGTCGCGATGCCATCGTTGCCCACAACCCCACGCCCTTTTTCGTTTCCTTCGCCTCGATCGAGGTGACCGGAGCCGGCAAGACCGCGCGCTACCCCGACGGAGGCATGGTCGCGCCAGGTGAAACCAAGTCATTCGCCCTGCACGGTGAGGCGCCAAGCGAGTACTCCGCAAAAGTCGTCTATCACGCCATCAACGACTACGGCGGTCCGATCGACGGCGATGCAGCACTCAGCAGCGGGTCCGCCATCAAGGGCGACTCGCTCTAACCAACTCCAATTACGGCGCCGATCTGTGCCGCGTATCCAATCAACCACTCGTCAAGGCCGATTCCGCCGGCAGGGACGCGGCTGGCCGGTCGAAGTACAGAGCATGCGCAAGCAACACCCTCCCCGCCAACCACTGCGCCTTCGGCCCATCAGCATGGCCGTCGCTGCACTGTTCACCAGTGGCGGTGCCAGCGCATGGTCGGGCGGCCCGAATCCGGATGAGGCAGGAGCGCTGGTCCAGTTCAACGAAGCCTTCCTGCACGCATTCGAGGGAGGCGGTGGCGTCGACCTGAGCCGGTTCAGCCGGGGCAACGGCGCGCTGCCGGGCAGCTACCTGGCAGACCTGCAAGTAAACCAGCAGCCAGCAGGCAGGGCGGACATCACGCTACGCCCGGTCACACCCGACAGCGACGACGTCCAACCCTGTTTCGACATCGACCTTGTCGGCCGGCTCGGTGTCGACCTGGCAAAGCTCGCGCCGGAAGCCATGGCTCGCCTGCAGCAAGCCGATGACGAAACGTGCGTTGTGTTGCCGAGCCTCATCGAAGGCGCGACGGCCGCGTTCGACAACGGCGAGCAGCGCCTTGACATCAGCATTCCCCAGGCGGCGCTCGCCGGTCACGCACGTGGCTACGTCGATCCGCGCTTCTGGGATGAAGGCATCAATGCATTCCGTCTCCAGTACAACGCCAACGCCTATCGCGCCCAATCGCAGGGCGATGCAGTCATGCAGGGCTTCCTTGGCATCAACGCCGGTGCCAACGTCGGTCCATGGCGACTGCGGCATATCGGCAGCCTCAGTTACAGCGAAACCGGCAACAGCTATGACGGCGTGCAGACCTACGCACAGCGTTCGATCATTCCAATCAAGAGCCAGCTGACGATCGGTGATGCGTTCACCGATGGCGCCATCTTCGACAGCTTCGGCTTCCGTGGCCTCCAACTGGCCAGCGACGACCGGATGCATCCGGAGTCCCGGCGGGGCTACGCGCCGACCGTCCGCGGTATCGCCAACAGCAACGCACGCGTGCAGGTCCGCCAGGGCGGCAGCATCCTGTACGAGACCAATGTCGCGCCGGGTGCGTTCGAGATCGACGACCTGTACCCCAGCGGTTACGGCGGCGATCTCGAAGTCGTGGTCACCGAGGCCGACGGCCGGGTCAGCATATCCAGGGTTCCGTACTCCGCCGCGGTGAACGCGCTTCGCCACGGCATCAGCCGCTACAGCATCACGGCCGGCCAGTACCGCCACCCCGTCGTCGACAGCGCGCCCGAGGTGGTCCAGGGCACATACCAGCGTGGCATTAGCAATCGCCTTACCGGATACGGCGGGGCGACACTGACCCGGGACTACCGGGCACTTGCCGTCGGCACCGCGCTGAATACGCGATTGGGAGCGATCGGCTTCGACATCACCCAGTCCAGCGCCAGCCTCGAGAACGAACCGGACCGCAATGGCTACAGCCTCCGGATGAGCTACAGCAAACTGGTGGCGCCGACCGGAACCAATCTGACGCTGGCCGCCTACCGCTACTCCAGTGAAGGCTTCCTCGGTCTCGAGGACGCCGTGGCGTTGAACGCGCGTGCACCCGATGACCTCCTGCCCAGGCCCGACCGCGAGCGAGGGCGTCTGCAACTGACCGTGAATCAGGCGCTGCCGCCTGGCTGGGGCGCGTTCTACCTCACCGGTTCGAGGCAGGACTACTGGAACCGGGCCGATACCAGCACGCAGTTCCAGATGGGATACAACAACACGTTCAAGCGCGTCAGTTTCGGATTCTCCGCATCGCGCCAGTTCGACCTGAGCCGCGGCGCGTGGGACAACCGGCTGATGCTCACCGTGGGCGTCCCCCTCGGCTCCAGCCCGCGCGCACCGTACTCGCAGACCAGTGTGCAGCGGGAGACTTCGGGCGCGACGAGTATCCAGCAGTCAGTAACCGGAACGCTGGGGCGCGACAACGCCTTCAACTACGGGATCAACGCCAGTCGTAGCAAGGGCCCAGGCACGACGAGCACCACCACCTATGGTGCAAACGCGGCTTATGCGCTTCCGAGTGCGACGCTCACCGCGAGCGCCAGCAAATCCAACCACTACAATCAGGTCAGCGCCGGCATATCCGGCGGCATCGTCGCCTATGCCGATGGCGTGACCTTGACGCCAAGTCTGGGCGATACCGTGGCGATCATCGAGGCGAAGGGCGCCAAGGGCGCACTGGTCGCCAACGGAAGCGGCCTGCGGGTCGACCGTTGGGGCCACGCCGCCGTGTCCAATGTCTCGCCGTTCACCCGCAACTCGATCGAGATCGATCCCAATGGACTGCCGCTGAGCGTGCAGCTCCATTCGACGCAGGAGCACACCACACCTACGTTGGGCGCCATCACGCTGGTTCGATTCGAAACCACGAGTGCCGGCCGTGCGGCGATCCTGCGAACCCGTCGTGCCGGCGGCGAGCCACTGCCATTCGGCGCGGACGTGCTGGACGAACAAGGGTTGAGCGTAGGCACCGTGGCGCAGGGCGGCAAGGTCATCGCGCGCAGCCTCGGATCTGACAGTGGCGAGCTGACCGTGCGCTGGGGTGCCGCCAACGACGAAACCTGCACGATCCGCTACTCGCTGCCCACGGACGTCGGTATGAAAATGACGTACACAACGGTGGATGCGTCCTGCAACTGAGGCCATGAACGTCCCGGCAGCGAAAGCGCGAGCAGCAACAACCGAAGAGGTCGCTATGAACATCGCCTGTGGCAGCGTCTCGAAACAGCACCGGTCAGGATCCGCAAGCCGGTTCAAACATGCATTGTCCGCGCTGCGGGTGGTGCTCGTCGTTCTGACACTTTTCGCTTCGGCCGAAGCCGCAGCGCAGTGCCTCCCTGACAGGACTTGCGTGAGCGGAGCGGGGCCGACCGTCTCCGTCGCCGTCAACAGCCGGATCAATGTCGCTCCGGAGACACCGGTGGGAGCGCCGATCTCCGAGCGGATCCAGCTCGCGCCGTACCAGCTGACGGTGACCCAGAACGGTGCCACGAACAGCCGCTATGGGTGGTTCACCTTCGGCGCGGACGCGGCGATGCTCGTGCCAGGCTCCAATGGTGTCTTCAGGACGAACGTCGCCGGCATCGGTGTGCGCTACTTCTTCACCTTTCCTGCAGCCGGCCCCGCCCTCAATGCTCCGACCGCCGGAGACCAGGTCCTGGACAACGGCTACGTTTTCTGGGAAACCCATCCCCCGAACAATGGCGGACCCTGGCCGGTGAGCATCGGTCGCTCAGTCCAGTTCATCAACTTGTCGCCAGGCGCAAAGAGCGGGACGGTCACCTCGATCCCCGTTGTGTCATGCGACTCCAGGATATCGAACAACTATGACTTCATCGGTCCGGAGATTGCGGCTTACAACGGCCTGGTAACCGGCGGGACGCTGAGCAACCGGACCTGCACCATTCAACCGGTCGCCGATGTCGTGCTGCCGAAAACGTCGACGTCGCAGCTGTCCGCCATCGGCAGTTCCGCCGGTCCACGCAACTTCTCGATCAGGGCGGACTGCAGTGACGGGCTGCGGTTCGCGTTGCGATTCAATGCATCCACGAACTTCGAGAATCCCTCGATCTCGCTGCTCAAGAACACGCTCGTTGGCGCCACGGCGGCAGCGGGGTATGCGATTCAGGTAGTGGACGGCGGGACCGGTGGGACCATCGATGCCGCCACGAAGAGTTACCAGACCTCAACGGACAGCACTACGTTCCAGCAGGCGTTCACCGCGCGCTATTACCGCTTCGGAGCAACGCCGTCCGCCGGCCGCATACAGTCGTTGCTCGTGTACACGCTCGACTACTACTAGCTTCCACCGGACAACGACGTCCGGGTTCACCCCATCAGGAGTCTCGATGACTGCTTCCTTCCCACTGCGCGCTGCGGCCCGCGGTGTCGCACTGCAAGCAACACGAGCAACATCTCGATGCAGGGACGCGTGACGCTCGCGCCGACCGGAAAAAGCATCGATGGCTTCCCGATGGGACAGCTCATTCGGCGCGCGTCTCGTCAGCATCGGGGACACCGCTATCCGAACGGGCACCATCACCCTGGGCAAGGTCGGGGAGATCCAGCTTGTCGAAAACGGGGTCACCAACGCGATCGTCCCCGTGAACCTGATGGTCAGTGGCACGCTCAGCATCACGTCCCGGACCTGCACTGTGTCCACCGGTTCGCAGAACATCTCCGTCCCCATGGGCACCGTCAACCGGGGGACATTCACCGGCGTCGGCTCGACGGCGGGCGGGGGCCCCTTCACCGTGCAGCTGAGCAGCTGCTCGACGGGACTGAACGTGTACATGACGGTTACGGACGGCAACAATTCGAGCAACATCTCCGATGTGCTGAGTCTGACGCCTGGCGCCCAGGCCGCGACGGGCATCGGCATCCGCATAACCAGGCAGGGCAACTCGCAGCGGGTCAGCTTTGGCGTTGACTCAACGCTGCCGGGCAGCGCGGGCCAGATGTCATTCGGCGCGACAACGGGGGAGACCATGAGCATCCCGTTCAACTCGACCTATGTGCAGACGCAATCCTTCGTCACCGGTGGCACGGCCAATGCATTGGCCACGTTCACCATGTCGTACCAGTAAGGGGCGACGTGCCGGCCTGGCGCATTCACTGACCGCCAGCAAACCCGTGTTGACGCCAGGCTTCGAACACCACCACTGCAACCGCGTTGGAGAGGTTGAGGCTGCGGTTGTCGGGTCGCATGGGCAGGCGCAGGCGTTGTTCCAGCGGAACGCGTTCGAGGATATCGGCCGGCAGTCCGCGCGTCTCGGGGCCAAAGAGGAATACGTCGCCCGCACCGTAGGCGGGTCCATCGAAGCGGACCGTTCCACGCGTGCTCAGCGCGAACAGTCGCGCAGGAACGCCGTTGCTTGCGCCGATGTCGGCGACTGCCGCATCGAGGTCGTCATGCACCTTCAGCGTGGCGTACTCGTGATAATCGAGACCGGCGCGCTTGAGTTGCCGGTCCTCCAGATCGAAACCCAGCGGCCTGATCAGGTGTAACCGCGCACCGGTGTTGGCGCACAGGCGAATGACATTGCCGGTGTTGGGCGGGATTTCGGGCTGGAACAAGATGACATCGAACATCGGCGCAGTGTGTGGATTCTTCCGCTGCAGTCAACCGGCGGGTCACCAGGGCAATGCGTTTCCTTGCCAATCGACAAAGCGCCCGCTGTCGGCCAGGCTCGCCGCGTCGATCACCGCCAGCAGCCCGTGCGCAGAATCGGCAGCCGTCACCTGCGCGCCCTTGCCACCCATGTCGGTCTGCACCCAGCCCGGATGCAGCGCGATCACCGTGATCCCGCGTTCGCGCAATGCGTGTACAAGCAGCACCGTGGCCATGTTCTGCGCCGCCTTGGAAATCGCGTAGGTCGGGGTGTGGAAGCCGTCGACCGAGCCGATCGAGCCGAGCATCGAAGACAGATTGGCGACCTTGGCGCCTTCGGCCAGGTGCGGTGCCAGTGCCTGGGTGATCAGGAACGGTCCCCCGGCATTGGTCCGCAAGCTGTCGTCCAGTTGCGCCGCGGCGACATGGCCAAAGCGCTCGCCCGAATGCAGGACACCGGCGTTGTTGATCAGCAGGTCGATGCCGTCGGTGACGAGCGGGATTTCGCGGGCGAGTTCGGCGTGCGACTTCGGGTCGGTCACGTCGAGCGGCAGCACGTGCAGGCGGCCGGGATGCTGTCCGGCCAGCTGGTTGAGGGCGTGCGCGCGTCCCGGATGGCGGCTGGTGGCGGTCACTCGGTCGCCCCGGTTTAGCAGCTGACGGACGAACTCAAGCCCGAGGCCGCGGTTGGCGCCCGTCACCAGGCTGCGGCGGGGGGGCGGAGAATCACTCATCGCGGTCATCCCAGGGCGGCGAAGGCGCCAGTGTATGGCCCGGGCGGTCGCTGTGCCGCGTTGGCCCGATGGCCACGCAAACGCGGCCGACAGCGTCCGGTGGGACTTTTGGCCTGTTGCCTGACTTCGCAGGTGGCCTAGGATGAGTCTTCCATCTGGACAAGGTAGTCCGGGTTTACCCGATCAGGAGTTCTCCATGACCGCTTCCTTCCGACCGCGCGCCGCGGCCCTCGCCATCGCCCTGGCCACGGCCATCGGCGGCACCGCCTTCGTGCCCACCGCCGTGCATGCCGCGCCGAAGGCGACGGTGGACATCCCGTACGAGGAGTTCACGCTCCCCAACGGCCTGCGCGTGGTCGTGCATACCGATCGCAAGGCGCCGATCGTCGCGGTCAACATCTGGTACCACGTCGGCAGCAAGGACGAGCCGGCCGGCCGCACGGGGTTTGCGCACCTGTTCGAGCACCTGATGTTCAACGGTTCGGAAAACTACAGGGGCGAGTTCTTCGAGCCGTTCGAGCTGGTTGGCACCACCGACCAGAACGGCACCACCAACTCCGACCGCACCAACTATTTCCAGAACGTGCCCACCACCGCCCTCGACATGGCGCTGTGGATGGAGTCCGACCGCATGGGCCACCTGCTCGGCGCGATCGACCAGGGCACGCTCGACGAACAGCGCGGCGTGGTCCAGAACGAAAAGCGCGAGGGCGAGAACCAGCCCTACGGCCAGGTCTGGGACGAGCTGGGCAAGTCGATGTATCCGAAAACACATCCCTACCACCACAGCACGATCGGCTCGATGGCCGATCTCAACTCGGCATCGCTGGATGACGTGAAGGGCTGGTTCCGCACCTGGTATGGCCCGAACAACGCGGTGCTCGTGCTCGCCGGCGACATTGACCTGGCCACGGCAAAGGAAAAGGTCACCGAGTACTTCGGCAACATCCCCGCCACACCGACCATGGCCCAGCCGCAGGTCGATGTCGCGCCGCTGGAGAAGTCCACGCGCGCGACCATGACCGACAAGGTGCCGCAGTCGCGAATCTATCGCGTCTGGAATGTCGCCCAGACCGGCACCACCGACATCGACCAGCTGCAGTTGCTGGGGCAGGTACTGGGCGGCAGCAAGTCCTCGCGCCTGGACCGTCGCCTGCTGCATCAGGACAAGCTGGTCGACAGCATCTCCGCCTCCGCCTACGGATCGCAGCTGAGCTCCAACTTCCTGATCACCGCCGACGTGAAGCAGGGGGTCGACCCGGCGAAGGTTGAAGCGGTCATCGACGAGGAGATCAAGCGCCTGCTCAAGGACGGCCCGAGCAAGACCGAGGTCGAGCAGGCCCGCACCGTGTTCAAGGCCGGCTTTGTCCGCGGGATCGAGCGCATCGGCGGCTTCGGCGGCAAGGCCGACGCGCTGGCCGAATGCACCGTCTACACCGGCAACCCGGGCTGCTTCCGCGATAGCCTGAAGGTGATCGACACCGCCACGCCCAAGGACCTCAAGGCGATCGGCAACAAGTGGCTCGGCAAGGGCAGCCACACGCTGGTGGTGGTCCCCGGCGAGCGCACGGCCATCGCCGAGGATCCGTCGGTGACGCCGGCGCCGCTGTCGCTGCCGCCGGTGGACCCGAAGTTCACCACCACGCCCAGCCCGATCGACCGCAGCAAGGGCGTGCCGGTCACCAGCCAGTTCCCCGACCTCAAGTTCCCCTCGCTGCAGCGCGCGATGCTGAAGAACGGCACCCGCGTGATCCTGGCCGAGCGCCATGACGTCCCGGTCGTGCAGATGAGCTACGAGTTCCTGGGCGGCTTCAGCGCCGACCAGGGCCGCAAGCTGGGCACGTCGAGCTTCGCGATGGGCATGCTCGACGAAGGTGCCGGCGATCTCGACGCGCTGGCCTTCGGCGACCGCGCCGAGTCGCTGGGCGCCAACATCGGTGCCGGTGCCTCGCTCGACGGCGGCAAGGTCTACCTGTCGGCACTGAAGCAGAACCTGGTGCCTTCCATCGACCTGTTCTCGCAGATGCTGCGCGCGCCGCGCTTCGACCAGAAGGAGATCGACCGGGTCAAGGCAACCTGGGTCGCCGGGATCAAGCAGGAGAAGGCGCGGCCCAACGGCGCCGCACTGCGCGTGCTGCCGCCGCTGCTGTACGGCGAGGGCCATGCCTATGCGATGCCGTTCAGCGGCAGCGGCACCGAGGAGTCGATCTCCTCGCTCACTCGCGACGACCTCGTTGCTTTCCACCAGGCCTGGGTGCGCCCGCAGGACGCCACGCTCATCGTCGTTGGCGACACCACGCTCAAGGAGATCGTGCCGCTGCTGGACAAGCACCTGGGCGACTGGAAGGGCACCGGCGAAGCGCCGGCGAAGCCGACCATCACCGAGGTCGCACGGCCGAAGGCACCGCGCGTGTTCCTGATCGACCAGCCCGGCGCGGTCCAGGCCAACATCTTTGCCGGTGAAGTCGTGCCCTCGACTCGCGATGCCAGCTCGGTCCGCTTCGATATCGCCAACTCCGTGCTCGGTGGCGAGTTCTCCTCGCGCCTCAACATGAACCTGCGCGAGAGCAAGCACTGGGCCTACGGCGCCTACAGCTTCTCTGCCAACGCGCTGGGCCAGCGTCCGTGGATGGCGTTCGCGCCGGTGCAGATCGACAAGACCGCCGACTCGCTGAAGGAACTGCAGCGCGAGATCAGTGCCTACGCCAGCGGCCAGAAGCCGCCAACCGCGGCCGAAGTGGCGAAGATCCAGGCCACCGAGATCCGCGGCCTGCCGGGCTCGTTCGAAACCGCCTCGGCGGTGCTCGGCGCGATCGGTGCGATCGTCCGCTACGACCGTCCTGACGACTACGTGTTCAAGCGCAAGGCCGAGATCGAAGCGCTGACGCCGGAGCAGGTCAAGGCCGCTGCCGCCACGATCGATCCGGACGCGTTGACCTGGGTGATCGTGGGCGACCTCAAGCAGATCGAGCAACCGCTGCGCGCGCTGAAGCTGGGCGAGGTGCAGGTGCTCGATGCCAATGGCCAGACGGGGGCGGCTGCCAAGTAGATCATCGGCAACCGGGGCCGGCATCGTCGAACCGCGACGTCGGCCTCAGTCACTGTTCACTTCTTCTCATTCACAACGTCGGTCACTGGGGCGACAATCGCGCCCACTCGAGTGGCCGGCACGATTCGCGCCTGGCCGCACTCAAACAACATCAAGGTCGGAGCAGGCAATGCGTCAGTCGATGTGGGGAATGATCCTGGCAGCAGGTTCGGTGTTGGTGGTCGGCGGTTGCACCTGGGTGCCGATGGCGCCGGGCGCAACGTCGGTGCGCGTGATCGACGGCAGCAGCGCGCCGGCCGGTTGCGAGAAGCGCGGCGAGGTCGAGGTCACGGTCAAGAACAGCGTCGGATTCTACGACCGCAACCAGCTGCGCGTCCGCGAAGAGCTGGAAACGCTTGCGCGCAACGAGGCCCTTGGCCTCCAGGCGGATACCGTTCAGCCGATGGGCGAGCCGCTGAACGGCTCGCAGCGCTATGCGGCCTGGCGTTGCGGCGCCGGGAGCGCCGGCTCGAAGCCTTCCGGCAACGGCGGCGGCGCCCAGACGTTCCCGGTCGGGCGCTGACCCGGCTTGACCGCCTGTCGCCGGGGGCGTGGACCACACGCCCCCGAATGGTGGGGGCTGCCATAAAGCGTTAACATGGTGTGTTCATCCGTCTACGGTCAGATCACCCATGTTGTTCCAGCACGTCGCAATCGCCGGCCTTGCACATATCGACGCCCCACGCCGGCTGACCTCGGATGAGATCAACACGCGCCTCAAGCCCACGCTTGATCGACTTGGCATCAAGTACAACGTGCTTGAAGAAGTGGCAGGTGTGCGCGAGCGTCGTTTGTGGGATGGCGAAGTACGCGCCTCCGACGCGGCCACGCTGGCCGGCGTGAAAGCACTGGCCGATGCCGGCATCGACGCCGACCGCGTCGGCCTGCTCGTCAGCACCTCGGTGAGCCGCGACTACCTGGAGCCGTCCACCGCCTCCATCGTGTCGGGCAACCTGCGCCTGCCCAACACCTGCCAGAACTTCGACGTGGCCAATGCCTGCCTGGCGTTCCTCAACGGCATGGACATCGCCAGCCGCATGATCGAGCGCGGCGAGATCGACTACGCGCTCGTCGTCAACGGCGAGACCGCGGACCTGGCCTACGAGAAGACCCTCGAGCGCCTGAGCCGCGACGACGTCACCGAAGAACAGTTCCGTGACGAGATGGCCACGCTGACCCTCGGCAGCGGCGCCGCCGCCATGGTGCTGGCCCGCAGCGAGCTGGTGCCGGGTGCACCGCGCTATCGCGGCAGCGTCACCCGCTCGGCCACCGAGTGGAACCAGCTCTGCCGCGGCGACATGGCCCACGACCGCATGGTGGCCGACGGCCGCATGCTGATGATCGAAGGCCTCAAGCTGGCCAAGACGACCTTCGTCGCCGCACGCGCGGCGATGGGCTGGGTGGTCGAGGAGCTCGACGAGTTTGTCATCCACCAGGTCAGCAAGGCCCACACGCAGGCGTTCCTCAAGGCCTTCCACATCGATCCGAAGAAGGTCATGACCATCTTCGGCGAGCACGGCAACATCGGCCCGGCCTCGGTGCCGATCGTGCTGAGCAAGCTGCGCGAAGGTGGCCGCCTGAAGAAGGGCACGCGCGTGGCGCTGCTCGGCATCGGCTCGGGCCTGAACTGCTCGATGGCGGAAGTGGTCTGGTAACACCCGCCAGTGCTTTCGCAAATGAAAAACCCGGCCTCGCGCCGGGTTTTTCTTTTGGTGTCCCGCTGAGCGACAGCGTCAGGTCGGCGCTCCCGGAATGGGCAGGCACTCCATGACCTCGACTGCATCGCCAGGGAAGATGGTGAAGTGCGGATGGTTCTCGAACATCCGCGCCGCGGCTTCGTGCGAATCGGCGTGCACGACGGTGTAGGCGGCCAGTGCATTGTGGGTGTCGCTTACGCCATCGGGGTCGACGCGCTTGGTGCGCCCGAGCGGGGCGCCCATGTCGACGATCGCATCACGGTGCGTATCGACCCATTTGCCCCACGCTTCCATGCCGGCGCGATCGCGCGCCTGGCGGGCGGCATCGTCGGTGAGCCCGCGCTCGGCCTTCTCGCGGGATTGGGCCGTGCCAGTGAACACGGCCATGAACTTCTTCATGCGCAACTCCGGATACGTGGACGGCACCATCGTCCCATGCAACGTGCGGCGCTCGCGTTAGGGTCGGGTTAGCTGCGGCGCAACGCGTCAGATCCGCACAAACTGGCCACTCGGCTAGATGGCCGAAGCGTCCAGCACGATCCGATAGCGCGCCTTGCCGGCACGAAGATGCTCGAGCGCCTCGTTGACCTGGTTCATCGGGAACATCTCGACCTGCGGGCGCAGGTCATGCCGGGCGGCGAAGTCGAGCAGCGCGGCGATGTCGGTCGGAGAGCCGGTGGGCGAGCCGGAGATCTCGCGCTCTTTCATGATCAGGCTGAAGGCGGCCACCGGAATCGGCTCGAGTACCGCACCGACGACGTGCATGCGACCTCTCGGCGCTAGCGAGCCGACCATGGCGTCCCAGTCCAGCGGCACGTTGACCGTCACCAGCAGCAGGTCCAGGGTTCCGGCGATGGCGGCGATCGCCGCCGAGTCGCGACTGGCAACCACCTTGTGAGCGCCGAAGCTGCGGGCCTCGTCGGCCTTCGCCGCCGTGGAAGTAAAGGCGGTCACTTCACAGCCCCAAGCGGCGGCGAACTTGATCGCCATGTGGCCAAGCCCGCCAATGCCGACCACGCCCACGCGCGCGGTGGCCTTGATGTCGTGGGCGAGGAACGGCTTGAACACCGTGATGCCACCGCACAGCAGCGGGCCGGCACTGGCGATGTCCAGGCCGTCCGGAACCGGGATCGCCCAGGCCCAGTGTGCACGCACTTTCTGCGCGAATGCGCCATGGTGCCCGCCGATGGTGGGTACCCCCGTACTGCACAGGTTCTGGTGCCCCGACAGGCACTCCCGGCAGCACATGCAGGTCTGCGCGGTCCAGCCGACGCCAACGCGCTGGCCGACCGTCAGCCCTTTGGCATTGGCACCCACCGCCGACACGCGGCCAATGGCCTCATGGCCAGGGACCAGCGGGTACCGGGTCATGCCCCATTCGTTGTCGAGCATCGACAGGTCGGAGTGGCAGATGCCGCAGTACTCCACATCCACTTCGATTTCTTCGGCGCCAAGCGCGCCAAGGTCGAGGTCCTGCAAGGCCAGCTTCTGGCCGGGGCCCTGGGCGGCCCACGCCTTCACGGTCGACATCACACCCTCGCACTGTGGAAACGAGTCACTCACGCTACGCCGTGCGCCGCATCGAGCGGATGAAATGGAGATGACCGGGCCCGTGGCCGCAGCGCGCGGGCCCGATCGCATGCCTTCGATTGCATGCCTCAGCGTGGCCGATTCAGTGGTGCTTGCGCTCCGGCCGCAGCTGCGTCTTGAACACGAACCTGCCCACCTTTCCGCCCAGCTTCACCCCTGCCTCGCAGCCACTCCTGAAATGGATGCCGCCGAAAACGCGCGCATCTGCCGATTCATCGGCGGCCTGCGACAGGCTGGAATAGCTGCGGGTCACCGCGGGCGGAAGCCCGCTTGCGGTGAAGGTGAAGGGCACTGCATCGGTCTCGAAGAATTCACGCAGCACCCCTGCGAAGGAACCGACCGTATTGGGAAGTCCGCAGGTGTAGTCCGGGTAGGGTGGCGTGACAATGTAGGACGTCCAGTTCGGATCGGGCTGCGTGGCGGCATTGCCGTCGTTGGCCCAGTGGATCGCCGTGTAGGGGCGCCAGAAGTTGTAGTAGTACTTGACCCGGAACGTGGCGACCAGACCATCGTTGATGGCCATGTTCATCAGCGCGAACAGGCGCGCGTTCTCCCACAGATCCAGGTCGTAGTCGGCGACGATCACGCGGGCGACGCCATTGAGGTTGCCACCGCCACCGGGCCAGAAGCGCGCGATGCGACTCTCCTCGGAATCGGGTGCGGCATTGCGGACGACGGCATTGCCGACCGTTTTGACCTCGTTGTACTCCTTGGCGTAGGCCTTGCTCCTGATATTGAGCATGGCCGCCCGACCCGGATTGAATTGCCACGGGCTTGAAAGCGCGAACGGTTCGACATTGCCCCAGCCGCCGAACTGCGGGAACGGCGCCGGTGCGGGCGGCGTCGGCAGTGTCGGCTGGTAGACGCCGGGCCCGGGCCCAAGCGTGTACGGAACGTGCGGTGTCTGCGAGCCGTCCAGCACGCGCATGTCGAGGATCGCGTCGGCAGCCACGGCGCCGATTGCCTCGCCCTGGGCGATGCACGCCGCTTGCGCGGGCGGGCAGGCGGGAAGGGCGGCGATGAAATTGGTGTAGGCGGTGTTGATCGTTGCAGCCTGACTGACCGGGACCGTCGCCAGCAGGACATCGCGTGCCGCACGCGCGACGGCCGCGTCGGGCGATGCGTTGGGATTGCCGGCGCCGACCGCGGCGTACGTCTTGTAGCGAGGATCGATTGCATTCAACGCATCGTGGATGGCGATGTGCACCATCGCGAATATGCGGAACTGTTGCGGCGGCCCCCCTGCCGCTCCCACTACCTGGTTGGTGGTGGCATTCCAGTCAGTCACTGCATCGGCTAGTGCCTGGGCCGGAAACACCAGTGGCAGCACGCCCGCAAGCATCCAGCGGGACGGACTCATGAGGGGGCACTTCATGGGGGACTCCTTGCGTCAGAGGGCGCGCCATTGCGACGCGACCGCCGTGGGGCGGCGTGGAATCAACGCAAAAGAGTTACGGGGAACCCTTGCCCGCCAGGCCACCTCCGAAGCTGACCAGCGCTATCGAGGCGCTGCGGGGTTCGGCACGAATCCTGCCATCGGTAAGCCCTCCACAGAACCCGGGCGACGCCGCGGGTTACAGCGTGGTGATGACTTCTCCACTCGCACGCCGGAGCAGGTCGGCCGCCTCCGTGCGCTGCGCATGCGAGAGCGCATGCACGACGACGGCGTAGCGACCCTCGGCAAGCGCGTCCTTGACCTTGAGGATGTACAGATCGTGGTCGGGACGCAGCGTGACCAGCCCGCCGAACATCAAACCGGCGACAGCGCCGAAGAAAATGATGGCACCGGCCGCGTACACCGCCGAGTTGACGATGAAGGGGATATGCAGCGCCCACAGCACCCCGAACAATGCGGCACCCAGCGCGGCGCCGAGCAGGCCCAGCCAGAAATGCGCGCGCAGCATCGTGGAGAAGATCCCCTGGCTTTCAGGTTCGAGCTTCTTGCCTGCACGCGGATCGTGCGGCGCCACCACGCGCACCTGGGTGTCCTTGAGGTGCAGCGTGCGGCGGACGGTTTCCGCCGCCTGCAGTGCAGCGGCCTTGCTGGCAAGGACGGCGGCGACCTTGCTGTTGGAGACTTCGCCGGTGATCACGTGTTCGCTCATGGCACGCTCCTGCTGGTGTCATCGACTGGATCGTCGGACGCGTCCGGTTGCGCAGCCGTGAAATCACGGTGATCACGCAGGGCAGGCTCATCATTGTGATGGCATCGTCATGGGCGGGTCTCTGGCGGCCGTGAGTCATCCGCAGTCAGGCAGCCGGCGGGCGCAACACGACGTTCATCGCCATCGACATGGCCATCGCCCATAGCCCATGCCCGCCGCACACGGGATAATGGCCGCCTTTCCGGCTTGCGGCCCTCCGCGAGCGCCATCGAGCCGCCATGACGATCGAGCTTCCGCTACCCGAGTACCCCTTCGCCCCGCAGCGCCTGCAGGTCCGTCCCGACATCTGGATGAGCTACCTCGACGAGGGCCCGAAGGAGGGCGAGGTGGTGGTGATGCTGCACGGCAATCCGTCGTGGAGCTATTACTGGCGCCGGCTGGTGCTCGGACTGCGCGACCGCTACCGCTGCATCGTCCCCGATCACATCGGCATGGGGCTGTCGGACAAGCCCGACGACGCGCCGGGCGCCAAACCGGGTTACCGCTACACCCTGCAGTCGCGCATCGACGACGTCGAGTCGCTGCTGCAGACGCTCGGCGTGACCGGGCCGGTCACGCTGGCGGTGCACGACTGGGGCGGCGGCATCGGTTTCGGCTGGGGCCTGAAGCATTCGGCGCAAATCCGCCGGCTGGTGGTGCTCAACACCGGCGCATTCCCGCTGCCGGCCGCCAAGCCGCTGCCCAAGTCGCTGCGGCTCGGGCGCGATTCGGCACTGGGCACGGGCATGATCCGCGGCCTCAATGCCTTCGCCGGCATCACCGCGCGCGTTGGCGTCGAGCGCGCGATGCCCGACGACGTGCGTCGCGCCTATCTGGCGCCGTACGACACGTGGGCCAATCGCATTGCCACCTCGCGCTTCGTCCAGGACATCCCGTTGGGCGAGGGCGATGCCGCCTGGCCGCCGGTGCAGGCGATGGGGCGCAAGCTGCCCGAATACGCAGACCGCCCGACGTTCATCGGTTGGGGGCTGCGCGACTTCGTCTTCGACAAGCACTTCCTCAAGGGTTTCACCGACGCATTGCCGCAGGCGCAGGTGCACGCGTTCGAGGACGCCGGCCACTACGTGCTGGAGGACAAGTCGGAGGTGCTGGTGCCGGAGATCCGCCAGTTCCTGGGCACGCACGGCCTCTGAACGCCGGTGGCCCGCCCGCGGTCAGGCCGATGGCATCACAGGACGGGGAGCGGGTTCTTGTCTGCCTCGCCCACGCCCGCCCAGTCGTTCGCGGTCAGCAACGCCAGCCCGTGGGCCTGGCGCGCCTTGTCGCATTGCGCGCTGGCGGCGCCGAACTCCCATGACGCCGGCACTGCCGCGCACACCGAGGGGCGGCGGTCGTGGATGGTGCAGCGGCTGTAACGGCCGATGTCGGCGTCCAGGGCCACGCAGTTCGGCTGTGCCTGCGAGGTGCCGCGCATGACCCGCTCGTGCGAGCGCAGCGAATCGGTCAGCTCCAGCGGTACCCGCCCGCCGAGGTCCGGGTCGGCCTCGGACCAGTGGAAACTCACACGGAAGAAAGCGCAGCAGGCGCCACAGGTCAGGCAAGGGTGTTGCATGGGCGGACGGCGTCCGGAAACAGCAGTTCGGGGGCGCGATTCTGAGGCTTTGCCGGCACGAAGCAAGCGGCGCCCGGACAGGTGAAAATGAACGGATGAGCACACCCTGCAACATCGCCGCCTCACTGCCCCGGCTGGCAGGCCAGTTCCCTGACCGGATCGCCATGCGCTGCCCCGGCACGCGCGGCCCGGACGGCCTGGCGCGCTTCGACCTGACCCTGACCTACCGCGAACTCGACCAGCGCAGCGACGCCATCGCCGCGGGCCTGGCGCGGCGCGGGATTGTCCGCGGCACCCGCACCGTGGTGATGGTGCGGCCGTCGCCGGAGTTCTTCCTGCTGATGTTCGCGCTGTTCAAGGCAGGCGCGGTGCCGGTGCTGGTCGATCCTGGCATCGACCGCCGCGCGCTGCGGCAATGCCTCGACGAGGCCCAACCTGAGGCCTTCATCGGCATCCCGCTGGCACAGGTGGCGCGGGTGCTGCTGGGGTGGGCGAAGTCGGCGCGGACGCGCATCACCACCGGCCGCCACGCGTGGCTGGCGGATGCGACCCTGGCCCGGGTCGAACGCGACGGCGCCGGCGCCGGGTCGCAACTGGCCCCGACCGAACCGGACGACGTCGCCGCGATCCTCTTCACCAGTGGCTCAACCGGCATCCCCAAGGGCGTGGTCTACCGCCACCGCCATTTCGTCGCCCAGATCGCGATGCTGCGCGACGCCTTCGGCATCGGCGCCGGCGGCGTCGACCTGCCGACCTTTCCGCCGTTCGCGCTGTTCGACCCGGCGCTGGGCCTGACCTCGGTGATCCCGGACATGGACCCGACCAAGCCCGCGCTGGCCGACCCGCGCAAGCTGCACGACGCCATTGCGCGCTTCGGCGTCGACCAGCTGTTTGGTTCGCCGGCATTGATGGCGGTGCTCGCCGGCCACGGCGTGGCGCTGCCGACGGTGAAGCGCGTGACCTCCGCCGGCGCGCCGGTGCCGGCCGACGTGGTCGCGAAGATGCGCGCGCTGCTGCCCGACGACGCCCAGTTCTGGACACCGTACGGCGCCACCGAGTGCCTGCCGGTCGCGGTGATCGAAGGCCGCGAGCTGCAGGCCACGCGCGCGGCGACCGAGGCCGGTGCGGGCACCTGCGTCGGCCGTGCCGTGGCGCCCAACGACGTGCGCATCATCGCCATCAGCGATGAGGCGATTGCACAGTGGTCGCCTGGGCTGGAAGTGGGGGCCGGCGTCGTCGGCGAAATCTCCGTGGCCGGGCCCAGCGTCACCGACCTGTACTTCAACCGCGAGGCACAGACGCGCCTTGCCAAGATCCGCGAGCGCCTGGCCGATGGCAGCGAGCGCGTCGTGCATCGAATGGGCGACGTGGGTTATCTGGACGCGGAAGGACGGCTGTGGTTCTGCGGCCGCAAGTCGCACCGGGTCGAGACCGCGCAGGGGCCGCTGTACACGGAGCAGGTCGAGCCGGTGTTCAATATCCATCCGCAGGTCCGCCGGAGCGCGCTGGTCGGCATTGGCGCGATCGGATCACAGCAGCCGGTGTTGTGCGTGGAGTTGCAGCCTGGCATGGATGCCGGGCAGTGGTCGCGCATCGAGCGCGAACTGCGCGTGCTGGGCAGCTCGCGGGCGCATACGTCCGGCATTGCCCGGTTCGCCCTGCACCCGAAGTTCCCCGTGGACATCAGGCACAACGCGAAAATCGGCCGTGAGAAGCTGGCGGTCTGGGCCACGGGAAGGCAGAAGAGTGCCTAGTTGGGATCGAGCGCGAACTTCGTATCGGGCGAGCGCAGTACGATGGTGCTCCCGATCGACCTGCATGCGCAGCGCCGGTGCGGCACCTTTCAGGGCAATGACGAATGAAGATCCTGGTTACCGGCGGTGGTGGATTCCTCGGACAGGCCCTCTGCCGCGGACTGCGCGCGCGGGGCTACCAGGTGGTGAGCTTCAACCGCGGTCGCTATGACGCACTCGATGCCATTGGCGCCGTCCAGGTCCAAGGCGATCTCGCCCAGCGCGATGCGGTAGTTGCTGCGGCACGAGGGTGCGATGCGGTATTCCACAACGCCGCCAAGGCCGGCGCGTGGGGCAGCTACAAGAGCTACCACGAGGCCAACGTGGTCGGCACCGACAACGTCATCGCCGCCTGCCGCGCGCACGGCATCGGCCGCCTCATCTACACCTCCACGCCCAGCGTGACCCACCGCGCGACCCATCCGGTCGAAGGCGGCACCGCCCAGAACGTGCCCTACGGCGATCACCTCAAGGCGCCGTACGCCGCAACCAAGCAGATCGCCGAGCGCGCCGTGATCGCCGCCAACGACACGTCGCTGGCGACCATCGCCCTGCGTCCGCGGCTGATCTGGGGCGTGGGCGACAACCAGTTGCTGCCGCGCCTGGTCGAACGCGCCAGGGCCGGTCGCCTGCGTTTCGTCGGTGACGGCGAGAACCGCATCGACACGACCTATGTCGACAACGCGGCGCAGGCGCACTTCGATGCATTCGACCACCTCGAGCAGGGTGCGGCCTGCGCCGGTCGCGCGTACTTCATCAGCAACGGCGAGCCCAGGACGGTGCGCGAGATCGTCAACGGCCTGCTGCAGGCCGCGGGCGCACCCATGGTGACCAAGACCATTCCGTTCCGCGTGGCGTATGCCGCCGGTGTGGTCTGCGAAGGTTTGTGGCACGCACTGCCGCTGAAAGGCGAGCCGCCGATGACGCGCTTCCTGGCCGAACAACTCAGCACCACGCACTGGTACGACATGGCGCCGGCGAAGCGGGACTTCGGCTACGTTCCGCGCGTGAGCATTCACGAGGGCCTCACCCGGCTGAAGGCTGCGTTGACGGAACACGCCGCCGTCACCCCTTGAATACAAATGCGTATGCACGATCGGTACACACACACGAGGCGCAACACGCCGGAGGTTTACCGATGCTGCACTACGCAGTGGTGTTCTTCGTAATCGCGATCATTGCCGCTGTGCTGGGCTTCACCGGCATCGCCGGCACCGCCAGCAACATCGCCTGGATCCTGTTCGTCGTCTTCCTGATCCTGGCTATCGTTTCGATGCTGCGCGGCAGACGCGTCTGAGTCACCCGCGGCCAACCCATCCGTTGACCGCATGCCACGCCGGGCGCTCCCGCATGGGACGCCCGGCGCTGGCGTCAGCACCTGCAGGGCTACAATGAGGAGATGACCGACCCCTCTCCCTCGCCATTGGCCGCGCTGAAGCCCATCGCCGGGCGCGCCCTGGAAGCCGCGCTCAATCGCGCGCTGGCCCTCGACCCCGATACCCGTGACGGGCTGCGCACGCTCGATGGACGCCGCGTGGCACTGCGGGTGGCGTCCCCGCCGCTGGCGCTGCAGGTGCGCGTGTCGGGCGAACGCCTCGAGGTTGGCCCGGTCGAAGGCGAGGGCGAACCCGACCTGTCGGTCCGCAGCACCCTTGGCGGCCTGCTGTCGCAGCTGCCGTTCCTGCGCAACGACGACGCGCCGCCGGTGGGCAAGCTGCGCATCGAAGGCGATGCCGACCTGGCGCGCCGGCTGCAGCGGCTGGCCGAGCGTTTCGATCCGGACTGGCAACAGCCGTTCGTGAGCGTCTTCGGCGAAGTGCTCGGCGTGCAGATCGCCAACTCGTTCGCCGCCGGGCTGCGCCATGCCCGCGGTGCCGCCGGCGCGTTCGCCGGCAATGCCGCCGAGTACGTGACCGAGGAATCGCGCGACGTGATCCCACGCGAGGAACTCAACGCCTTCCACGACGATGTCGACACGCTGCGTGACGACGTCGAGCGCCTGGTCGCGCGCGTGGGTCGCTTGCGCACGCGCGCCGGGGACGGCGCATGAAGCCGGTGTTCCGTGCATGGCGCATCGGCCGCGTGCTGTTGCGTTACCGCCTTGACGATCTGCTCGATGACACCCCGGTCGAACCCTGGCTGAAAGTCGCCCGTCCGTTCGTGCCGCGCGCCTCCAGCGAGATCGCCGCGATGCCGCGCGGTGCGCGCTTGCGCATGGCGTTGCAGGAACTCGGGCCGATTTTCGTCAAGTTCGGGCAGATCCTGTCGACCCGCCGCGACCTGGTTCCGCCGGATGTCGCCGAAGAACTTGCACTGCTGCAGGACCGCGTCGCCCCGTTCGACGGTGAGGCCGCACGGCTGATCGTCGAGCGCGCGCTGGAGCGTCCGGTCAGCGAGGCGTTCGCACAGTTCGACACCTGCCCGCTGGCCTCGGCCTCGATCGCGCAGGTGCACGCAGCGACGCTGCCGCCGGATGCCAACGGCGTCTCGCGCGAGGTCGTGGTCAAGGTGCTGCGCCCGAACATCGAGAAGCAGATCAGCGGCGACATCGCCCTGCTCAAGGTCGTGGCCGGCATCGTCGACCGCACCCATCCCAGCGCCGACAAGATCCGTCCGCGCGCGATTGTCGAAGAGATCGAGAACACCCTTGCCGCCGAGCTCGACCTGCAGCGTGAGGGCGCCAACGCCAGCGTGCTGCGCCGCTTCTGGGCCGACAGCGACGACCTGTACGTGCCCGAGGTGATCTGGTCGCACACCGCCGAACGCGCGTTGACGCTGGAGCGCGTGCGCGGCATTCCGTCCGACGACATCGCCGCGCTCGACGCCGCCGGCATCGACCGCCATGCCCTCGCCGCCAAGGGCGTGCGCGTGTTCTACACGCAGGTGTTCCGCGACAACTTCTTCCACGCCGATGCCCACGCCGGCAACATCTGGGTGGACAGCGATCCGGCGCGACGCAGCAATCCGCGCTTCATCGCGCTCGACTTCGGCATCATGGGCCAGCTTTCGGACGAGGATCAGTACTACCTCGCCGAGAACTTCATGGCGATCTTCAACCGCGATTACCGCCGCATTGCCGAGCTGCACGTGCGCGCCGGCTGGATGCCCGCGCACATCCGCATCGATGAACTCGAAGCGGCCGCGCGCTCGGTGTGCGAGCCGTACTTCACCCGCCCGCTCAGCGAGATCTCGCTGGCCGAGGTGCTGTTGAAGCTGTTCCGCACCGCGCAGCGCTACGAGCTGACCCTGCAGCCGCAGCTGATCCTGCTGCAGAAGACCCTGCTCAACATCGAAGGCGTCGGCCGCCTGCTCGATCCCAAGCTCGACATCTGGGCAGTGGCGCGGCCGGTGCTGTCGAAGATCCTGGTCGAGCGCTACAGCCCGCAGCGCCTGGCCAGCGAGTTCCGCAAGCGCCTGCCGGAGCTGGTGACGCATGCTCCGGAGATGCCACGCCTTCTGCATGCCTGGCTGACCCAGCAGGTCGAGGGCAAGTCCGAACTGCACCTGCACTCGCGCGACCTGGCAGAACTCAACCGTTCGATCCGCTTGGCCCAGCGTCGCACCGTTGCCGCGGTGCTCGGCGTCGGCCTGCTGATCTGCGCCACGGTGCTGTATGGCCTGGAGGCTGGTGGTCCGCCGCTGTGGTCGATCCCGGCAGCGGCATGGATCGCCGGCCTGGGCGGCGTCTGGGCATTGCTGGCGGCGTGGCCGCGTCGCAGCTGACGCCGTTGCATTCGAGTTGACGCGATGACCGTTTCACCCTTGCCCGACCTCCACTCCGATCCGGAGGAGAGGGCCCCCGAAGCGCCTGAAGCGCTCGACATCCTCTACGCCGACGAGCAGCTGGCCGTGGTCAACAAGCCCGCCGGCCTGATGGTCCACGACAGCGCGCTGGCACGCGGCGAAACCGACTTCGCCGCCGACCGCCTGCGCGAGCAGTTCGGCAAGCCCATCTTCCTGGTCCACCGCCTCGACCGCGCCACCAGCGGCTGCCTGCTGCTCGCGTTCGATCGCGAGAGTGCCTCGACGCTGGGCAAGGTGCTGATGTCGCGCGAAGTCGAGAAGGACTACTGGGCGATCTGTCGCGGCTGGCCGGAGGAAAGCTTCGTCGTCGACCATCCACTCGATGGCGGCCCGGGCAAGCCACAGAAGAAACCGGCGATCACACGCTTCACGCGCCTGGCGACCACCGAGCTGGAACTGCCGTCGGCCAACTTCCCCACTTCGCGCTATGCATTGCTGTGCGCGCAGCCCGAGACTGGGCGCTTCCGCCAGATCCGCCGGCACCTCAAGCATCTCTCGCATCACATGATCGGCGACACAAGCCATGGCGACGGTCGCCACAACCGCCAGTTCCGCATGCTCGGCATCCACCGGATGCTGCTGCACGCGCGGCGCCTGGCGTTCGCGCATCCCCTCGACGGGCGCCGCATCAAAGTCACGGCGCCGGTGGACGCGGAGTTCGCCAAGGCGCTGGCACTGTTCGGCGACGCTGCTGCAGCGTTCACCGCGGATCGCTAGAGTCTGGCCATGCTCGAAATCAGCGACAACCTGTCCATCCCCGACGACGAACTGGTCGAGCGTTTCGTGCGTTCGTCTGGCCCGGGCGGGCAGAACGTCAACAAGGTCGCCACCGCGGTCGAGTTGCGTTTCGACCTGGCCGGCTCACCCTCGCTGCCCGAGCCGGTGCGCGAGCGGTTGCTGGCCAAGCGCGACCGCCGCATCACCGACGAGGGCGTGCTGGTGATCAGCGCCCAGCGGTTCCGCACCCAGGACCGCAACCGCGAGGACGCACGCGAGCGCCTGGCCGCCTTCATCGCCACCGGACTGGTCGCGCCCATTCCGCGCGTGGCGACCCGGCCGACCCGCGCGTCCAAGGAGCGCCGCCTCAGCGGCAAGCGTGAACGCGGTACGATCAAGCGCGGTCGCGTCGTCCGCGACTGGGACTGACGAACGCACACTGCATGACGCGAGCGCACGAGCAACGAGGGGCCAATGGCCGAGACTGACGACCACCGGGTGTTGACCCTGCCGCCCAACGCGCCACGGGTCCGGCCCAACGCCTTCACCCGCTGGCTCGGCCGCGCCATCCTCCGCGCCGGCGGTTGGCGCATGGTCGGTGCGTTCCCCGACATCCCGCGCCTGGTGCTGATTGGCGCGCCGCATTCGTCCAACTGGGACGGCATCTGGGGCTTCGCCGCGAAGATGGCGATGGGCCTGGACCTCAAGGTCCTGGGCAAGGATTCGTTGTTCAAGCTGCCGGTGATGGCGGCGCTGATGCGCCGGCTCGGCGTGATCCCGGTCGACCGCAAGGCGGCCCATGGCGTGGTCGAACAGGCGGCGCGGATGATCCGCGAGGCCGACCGGCTCTGGTACGCGCTGGCGCCAGAAGGCACGCGCCGGGTCGTGGAGCGCTGGAAGCCCGGCTTCTGGCGCATCGCCAAATCGGCTGCGGTGCCGGTGGTGCCGGCGTACTTCCACTACGGCCAGAAGGTGATCGGCATCGGCCCGCCGTTCGACCTGGGCGACGACCTGGATTCGGACGTCAACCGCATCCGCAACTGGTACCGCGGCGTGTCGAAGGGCAAAAACCACGACGCCTGAGGGCGTCAGCGGTCCGACTGCCCGGTCGAATCGTAGTCGCCACGCTCAAACAGTGCCGGCTTTATTAATTCTGTAAATGCTCGAGCCTGCGGTGATAAATATTTGCCCTTCCGGACCACCACGCCGTAGGTCCGCGGCGGGAAATACTCCGCCAGCGACCGCGCCGACAGCCGTTCCCGGTCGGCCTCGGTCAGGCAGATCGCGGTGACGATGCTGATACCCAAGCCCATCGCCACGTACTGCTTGATGACCTCCCAGCCGCCCACCTCCAGTGCCACCGTGTACGGCACCCGGTTCTGCTGGAACACCAGGTCGATCAGGCGGTAGGTGGTCAGCCGCTGCGGCGGCAGGATCAGGCCATAAGGCGACAGGTCCTGCAGCTGCAGGTCTTCCTTGCGCGCCAGCGGGTGGTCGCGCGGCGTGATCAGCATCGGCTCGAAGCGGTAGACCGGCTCGTAGCTCAGGTCGGCCGGCACATCGAGCATCGAGCCCACCGCCAGGTCCACGCCATCGGAGCGCAGCAGGTCCAGGCCACCGGCGCCGGTGACGTTGTGCAGCGTCAGCCGCACCTCCGGGTGGGCGGCGCGGAAGGCTTCCACTATCCGCGGCAGCAGATAGAGGATCGTCGAGGTGCCGGCGGCGACATTCAGATCGCCCGCGTCGAGGCCCCGGATCTTCTCGCGGAACACCGAGTCCAGGCCGTCCAAGCCCTCGACCAAGGGTCGCGCCAGCTCATAGAGCTCCTCGCCCTCTCGGGTCAGCGCGATCCGGCGCCCGCTGCGCTCCAGCAGCCGCACCCCCAGTTCGCGCTCCAGCGCCTGCAGCTGGAGGGTGACCGCGGGCTGGCTGAGGTACAGCGCCTCGGCCGCGCGTGAGACCGAACCCAGTCGCGCCGTCTGGCAAAACGCGCGTAGGGGCTTGAGGCGGTCCCCCTTGTAGGCGAACCGTGGCGTCGAGGGCGGCTGGGTGGCCATGGTTTCAACGCATATTAAGGAATGTAATGATTAGCATTGAAAAATCTTGATTGTCAAATAACACACGCCGCCGCATGGTGACCTTCCAAGGTGACCACGGAGTTACAGGCATGTCGGCAGTGATGGCCAAGCGGGAAGACGGCGATACCCAAGGGGGTATCGAGGGCAGCATTGAAGTCCTGGCCCAGGCGGAAGGCCAGGACCGGGTGCTGACTCCTGCCGCGCTGCGGTTCCTGGCCGGGCTTCACCGCCGTTTCGAAGCGGCCCGGCAGACCCGACTCACCGCCCGCGCCGAGCACCAGGCCTGGTTCGACGACGGCGGCCTGCCGGACTTCCGCGCCGACACCGCCGCCATCCGCCATGGCAACTGGAAGGTCGCGGCGCTGCCGCAGGCCCTGCTGGACCGCCGCGTCGAGATCACCGGCCCGGTCGACCCGAAGATGGTCATCAACGCGCTCAACTCCGGCGCGAAGGTCTACATGGCCGATTTCGAGGACAGCACCTCGCCGACCTGGGACAACCTCGTCGCCGGCCAGCGCGCGCTGATCGCCGCGGTTGCCGGCACCCTCGAGTTCACAGCCACGGGCGCCGACGGTGGCGCCGGCAAGCACTACACGCTGCGCCCGTTCGAGGAGCAGGCCGTACTGATGGTCCGGCCGCGCGGCTGGCACCTGGACGAGAAGCACGTCCGCATCGACGGCGCGCCGATGTCGGCCAGTCTGTTCGACCTGGGTCTGTTTGCTTTCCACAACTCGGACGTGCTCGCCGCGAAGGATCGCGGACCCTATTTCTACCTGCCCAAGCTGCAGTCGATGGAAGAGGCGCAGCTGTGGAACGACGTGCTCGATCACGTCGAGCACGAACTGCGCCTCACCCCCGGCCAGATCCGGGTCACCGTGCTGATCGAGACACTGCCTGCAGTGTTCGAGATGGACGAGATCCTGCATGCGCTGCGCACCCGCATCGCCGGCCTCAACTGCGGTCGCTGGGATTACGTGTTCTCGTACATCAAGACCTTCCGCCGCCACCGCGACAAGGTCCTGCCCGAACGCGCCCAGGTCACCATGACCCAGCCGTTCCTGAAGTCCTATTCGGAACTGCTGATCCAGACCTGCCACAAGCGCGGTGCGCACGCGATGGGCGGCATGGCGGCGCAGATCCCGATCAGCGGCGATGAAGCGGCCAACGAAGTCGCCATGGCCAAGGTCCGCGCCGACAAGCTGCGCGAAGTCACCGCCGGCCATGACGGCACCTGGGTCGCGCACCCGGCGCTGATTGCGCTGGCGCGCGAGATCTTCGACGAACGCATGCCCACGCCCAACCAGCGCCACGTGCTGCGCGACGACGTGTGGGTCACGCGCGACGACCTGATCAAGCCCTCGCTGGGCACGATCAGCCGTGCCGGCTTCGAAGGCAACGTCGAAGTCTGCGTGCGCTACCTCGCTGCCTGGCTCGACGGCAACGGCTGCGTGCCCATCCACTGGCTGATGGAGGACGCGGCGACCGCCGAGATCGCCCGCACCCAGCTGTGGCAGTGGCTGCACAGCGATGGCCTGCATCTCGACGACGGCACCCAGGTCGACTTCGCCCTGCTCGAGCGCGCCTTCCTCAACCTGCCCAGCCGCCTGGGCGACCGCGCGCGCATGCCCGGTGCGAGCCGCATCAACGAAGCGATCGGCGTGCTCGACCGCCTCACCCATGCCGACGTGCTGGAGGACTTCCTGACGTTGCCGGCCTACGCACGTCTCGATTGACGCAACTGCACCCCATCCCCACCCAACCCTCCCATTGACGGGGAGGGCTCAAAAAAGAAAAGAGCAGAGGGCACCGCCATGACCACCGCACTGCAGACCGCTGAACAACTCCGTCACGACTGGGCCAACAACGCGCGCTGGGCCGGCATCGACCGCCCGTACTGCGCCCAGGATGTCGTGCGCCTTCGCGGCACCGTGCCGGTCGAGCACACCATCGCCAAGCTCGGTGCCAACAAGCTGTGGGCCTCGCTGCACAGCGAGCCCTTCGTCAACGCGCTCGGCGCGCTGACCGGCAACCAGGCCATGCAGCAGGTCAAGGCCGGCCTCAAGGCCATCTATCTGTCGGGCTGGCAGGTTGCCGCCGATGCCAACATCGCCGGCGAGATGTACCCCGACCAGTCGCTGTACCCGGCCAACTCGGTGCCGCAGGTCGTGCGCCGCATCAACAACACCCTGCTGCGCGCCGACCAGATCCAGTGCGCAGAAGGCAGCGGCGACATCGACTTCCTGCAGCCGATCGTGGCCGACGCCGAAGCCGGCTTCGGCGGCGTCCTCAATGCCTTCGAGCTGATGAAGGGCATGATCGAAGCGGGCGCCTCGGGCGTGCACTTCGAAGACCAGCTCGCCAGCGTCAAGAAGTGCGGCCATATGGGCGGCAAGGTGCTGGTGCCGACCCGTGAAGCGGTCGAGAAGCTGGTGGCCGCGCGCCTGGCGGCGGACGTCATGGGCGTGCCGACGCTGATTGTTGCCCGCACCGATGCCGAGGCCGCCGACCTCATCACCTCCGACATCGACCCGAACGACGCGCCGTTCATCACCGGCGAGCGCACCGTCGAAGGCTTCTTCAAGACCCGCAACGGCCTCGACCAGGCCATCAGCCGCGGTCTTGCCTACGCGCCGTATGCCGACCTGGTGTGGTGCGAGACCGGCAAGCCGGACCTGGAATTCGCGCGCAAATTTGCTGAGGCCATCCACGCGAAGTTCCCGGGCAAGCTGCTGGCCTACAACTGCTCGCCGAGCTTCAACTGGAAGAAGAACCTCGACGACGCCACCATCGCGAAGTTCCAGAAGGAAATCGCGACCTACGGCTACAAGTTCCAGTTCATCACCCTGGCCGGCTTCCACAGCCTCAACTACGGCATGTTCAACCTGGCACACGGCTACGCGCGCCGCCAAATGAGCGCCTTTGTCGAGCTGCAGGAAGCCGAGTTCGCCGCCGCCGACAAGGGCTTCACTGCGGTCAAGCACCAGCGCGAGGTGGGCACCGGCTACTTCGATGCGGTCACCCAGACCATCCAGGGCGGCAAGTCCTCGACGACGGCGCTGAAGGGCTCGACCGAGGAAGAGCAGTTCCACGAAAAGCGCGCCGCGGCCGCCTGAGAAAAAGTCTCGGTCAGCGCTCCCTCCCTCCTGCCGATACAGGGGGAGGGATGCGCTTGAGGCTTGTCTGAGAGGCTGAAGTCCCTGCTCAGCTTCAAAACCCGCCCGCTCGGCAGACCCTTGGGGTGGCGACCTCCCGGCCCCGATTTCACCGTTGATCGCCGTATTCAGGTGCTATTCTCCAGCCTGACCACGGACCGGGGTCGTGGGATGAATCGCGACAGCGCGGCAGTACTCCACAGCCGCGAACCAATCATCGCAAGCAGTCACAGCACGGCGTCGGCGGATGTGGCGACGGCGGTGCTTACCGATTCGGAATACGAA
>DATDBI010000302.1:0-3085 GCA_036524915.1 Lysobacter sp.
AACCTCCGTGGCGAAAGCGGGATGCTCGGCGGCAAGGCGGTGCTGCAGCGCGACCACCTGCGGATGCGGTTGCCATGTGCGGGCGCCGAGCCGCGCCACCGGCAGGATACCGCGCACGCCATTGCACAGGAAAACCGCGTCGGCGGCTTCGACCCCGGTCACAGCCAGGCGCGCCTCGACCGCATCCAGCGCTTCGATCGCCCAGGCCCGGCACACGCCGGCGACGCCACAGCGGTCGACCCGCGGGGTCGTCCAGACACCCTGGCTGAGGATGAACACATTGGCAGCCGTGGCGCAGACGACGTCGCCTTCGCTGCTGCACATCAGGCCTTCATGGACCGCGGCGTCTTCCCACTCGGCGCGGGCCAGGACCTGCTCGAGGCGGTTGCAGTGCTTGATTCCGGCCAGGGCCGGCTGGAGCGACAGGCGCGTGTCGCACCAGCGCACGCTCAGGCCGGTGCGTGGCGATGGCGGAAGCGGGTGGCGCGAGAGCACCCAGTCGGGCACGCCGGCGGAAACCGGGGAATAGCCGCGCCCGCCGCTGCCGCGGGTCACGATCAGCTTGAGCACGGCGTCGCTGCCAGCGAGCAGGCGCGTGGCCTCGACAAAGGCCTGGCGCTCATCGGGAAGCGCCATGCGCAGCTTTGCCGCGCCACGCTGCAGCCGCTGCCAGTGCGCGGGCCACCAGTGCATCTCGCCGCGATGCGCACGCACGGTCTCGAACAGGCCATCGCCATAGGCCAGGCCGCGGTCGTGGTCCGGCAGCGCGGGCACCGGCTGGTCGCCAACGAAGTAGCGCACCGCCGCGATGCTCATCCTGCCACTCCCAGGGCGCGCAGCATGCCGCGCGCCTTGGCGCGGGTCTCGTCGAGTTCACGTTGCGGATCGGAGTCGGCCACGATGCCGGCGCCGGTGCGGAAGCGCAGCGTCGAACGGTCGCCCTGCTCCTGCTCGAGCTCGGCGCTGCGGATCAGGATATTGAGATCGAGGTCGCCGTCGCGGTTGAGCCAGCCCATTGCGCCGGTGTAGGCACCGCGGCCGACGCCTTCGAGCTCGGCGATGATCTGCATGCAGCGCACCTTCGGGCAGCCGGTGATTGTGCCGCCGGGGAACACCGCGCGGATCACCTGCCCTGGCGTCGCATCCTCGCGCAGGCGGCCACGGACATTGCTGACGATGTGGTGGACGTGCGCGTAGCTCTCGACCGTCATCAGTTCATCGACCTCGACGCTGCCGGGCGTGCAGACGCGACCGAGATCGTTGCGCTCCAGGTCGATCAGCATCACGTGCTCGGCGCGCTCCTTGGGATGGCCCACCAGTTCCTGGATCCGCGCCGCATCGTCATCTCCTGCGAAACGCGGACGCGTTCCGGCGATCGGGCGCGTCTCCACAACGTCGCCGCGCACCGATACCAGTCGCTCGGGCGAGGCGCTGACAACCGCCCAGTCCGCGCCTGCGAACACACCGGCGAAGGGCGCCGGATTGTTCTGCCGCAAGCGCTCGAACAGCGCCGCCGGTTGCAGCGCAATGTCGAAGCGCGCGGTCCAGCCGCGCGAGAGATTGGCCTGGAACACGTCACCGGCGGCGAGGTAGTCGAGCACGCGGTGCACGCCCGCGGTGAAGCGCTCGGGCTCGTCCTCCTCCAGGACGGCCGGGGCGCGCCACGGCGCGATGGCCGGCAAGCGGGCAGCGGCGTCGATATCGGACAGCACGCTCGCAGCCAGCGCCTCGTGGCCCACCTCGGTTACCAGCACGCATTCGCCGCTGGTGTGGTCACGCAGCACGGCGGCCGGGCAGCGCAATGCCAATGCCACCGGCAATCGACCTTCCGCGCGCGGAAGCTTCAACACCGGCTCGACCTGGGCGGCGGCTTCGTAACCGAACAACAGCGCCCAGCCACCGCGAAACGGCCAGCGCGGCTCGTCGCGCGCCACGCGCAGCGATTGCCATTGCGCATCGAGTGCGGCGAAGAAGTCGCCCTCGACCGCGTCGCCTCCGGCGTCACGGGTCACCCCGTCGGCGTCCAGGCGCAAGGACTCACCCGTGCTCACCAGCAGCAGGTCCCAGCGGCCTTGCGCTGTGCCGTGGGCGCTGGATTCCAGCAGCATCGGATAGCGGGCAGGCGCCAGACGCTGCAGTGAGAGCAGGTCGAAGGAGGCAGGCAGGGAACGGGTCAGCAGCATCCGCGTATTAGACCGCGTTTCGGGCTGCAAACGACGATCCCCGCCGTGGCGGGGATCGTCAGGCAAACGCTTGCGGCAGCGATCAGATCCGCTTGAACACCAGCGTGCCGTTGGTGCCGCCGAAACCGAAGCCGTTGGAGACGGCGACGTCGAGCTTGGCCTCGCGCGCCGTGTTCGGCACGTAGTCCAGGTCGCAGCCCTCACCCGCTTCGTCCAGGTTGATGGTCGGCGGGACGATGCCGTGGTGCAGCGCCAGCACCGAGAAGATCGCCTCGACGCCACCGGCGGCACCAAGCAGGTGGCCGGTCATCGACTTGGTCGAGCTGACCATCGTCTTGTAGGCGTGGTCACCCAGCGCACGCTTGATCGCCAGCGTCTCGGCGAGATCGCCGAGCGGAGTCGACGTGCCGTGTGCGTTGAGATAGCCGACCTGGTCGGGATTGACGCCTGCGTCCTTGAGCGCGGCCGCCATGCAGCGCGCCGGGCCTTCGCCGTTCTCGCTCGGAGCGGTCATGTGGAAGGCGTCGGAGCTGGCGCCGAAACCGGACAGCTCGCAGTAGATGCGGGCGCCGCGGGCCTTGGCGTGCTCGTACTCTTCCAGGACCAGGATGCCGGCGCCGTCGCCGAGGACGAAGCCGTCGCGGTCCTTGTCCCACGGGCGCGAGGCGCGGGTCGGGTCGTCGTTGCGCGTGGACATCGCCTTCATCGAGCAGAAGCCGGCGACCGACGTCGGCGACGAACCGCGTTCGGCGCCACCGGCAACCATCACGTCGGCATCGCCGTACTGGATCATGCGCATCGCCATGCCGATCGAATGGTTGGCGGTGGCGCAGGCCGAAACGGCCGAGAAATTGGGGCCCTTGATGCCGGTCAGCAGCGAGACCTGGCCGGGCAGCATGTTG
>DATDBI010000303.1:0-2962 GCA_036524915.1 Lysobacter sp.
GCATTGTTCTCAGGTAGCGGCAGCGTCCGCTGGGGACGGCCTTGGATCAGAAGAGGTCGTTATAGTTTCAATTGAAACCATAATCAAGGCCCATTGCAGCAAATGAACGACCGCACGCCCGGACAGTCGCGCCCGGCCCGCCCCGAGGCAGGCCCTGACCACGCCCAGCTCGACCTGGAGCATTTCCTGCCCTATCGCCTGTCGGTGCTGAGCAACCGTGTCAGCGGCACGATCGCGCGCATCTACACCGAGCGGTTCGCCCTGAGCATCACCGAGTGGCGGGTGATGGCCGTGCTGGGCCGCTACCCGGACCTGTCAGCCAACGAAGTGGCCCAGCGCACGGCGATGGACAAGGTGGCGGTCAGTCGCGCGGTCGCGCGCCTGCTCGACGCCGGCCGCTTGCAGCGCGAGATCCACGGTGACGACCGTCGCCGCTCGGTGCTGCGCCTGTCGGACGCGGGCTACGGCATCTACGACGAAGTCGCGCCGCTGGCGCTGGAGTTCGAGCGCCGCCTCCTGCAGGGCATCGACAGTGCCGAGCGGGAGGTGCTGTTCCGCCTGCTGGACCGGCTGGACGAGCTGGAGCTGCGGGCGGATGCGGAGCAGCCAGCGCCGTAACGCTCAGCCGTGCTCGATCGAGAGCACCCGCCAGGCCGGGAACTCGCTGCCCGCATCCGGCGCCTGGATCCATCCACAGGCCAGCAGCCCGTCATCGCTGCCGGCCTCGCACAGGTAGACCGCGACCGCGCCGCGCTGCTGCTCGGTGCGCACGATCGCCCAGCCGGCCGGCAACGGGAGCTTCTCGCGCCGGTATTCGACCGTCAGGAACGGGGTTGCATCGGCCTCGAGGATCTCGCGCCCGGCGGATGACTCCACGGCGGTCACCGTGGCGATCTCGGCATCGAGTTGCGGCGGCACCGGCGGCCGCTCGATCACCAGGCCGTGCCCTTCCAGTCGTGCTGCGATCTCGCCCGGCACGGCATAGGCCAGCGGCCGCCGCACGACGTGCTCGCCGACGAAGCGGCCGATGTAGGGCACCTTCACGCTGATCGGCTCGCCCTCGAGCATGTACGGCGCGCGCGTGAGCACGTCGACTTCGAGATCGTCGAATGCCTCCAGTCGATAGCGCACCGCGATTTCGTCCGGCGGCATCTCGCAGTTGTCGAGCAACTGCACGATCTGCGTGCCGTGCTCGGCCACGTAGGCCAGCGTCTCGCGCACGAATGCATACGTGGTGAGCACGCGCTGCTCGAAGCTGATGTAGGCGTAGGTCTCCAGCAGCAGGTCGAGGCGATTGCACAGTCCGCGGTAGTTGCCGCCAAAGCGCGGATGGTGGGTGTAGGTGATCCAGCCGCTGCCCTCGCCGCCTTCATCGCGCAGGAAGTTGCCGTAGTAGAACGTGTCGCGACCGTCGTTCGCCTTTACTGCCCCGGTCACCGCCGGCAGCAGGTGCTGGCGCATGTACTCGATCGGCTCGCTGCGCCCGCTGAGCGCCGTGTGCGGAATGTCGTAGGTCAGGTCGAAGCGGTGGATTGAGCCGTTGGTGGCGTGGCAGTCGATGCTCAGGTGCGGGTTCCAGCGGTGCATCACGCGTGTCTGCAGCAGGCGCATCTCGGGCGCGTCCTGGCGCATGTAGTCGCGGTTGAGGTTGATGCCTGCGGCGTTCACGCGCGTGCCCACACCGGTGTCCGGGCCGAGCTGGCCGGTGAAATGGGCAATGTCGAGCCGGCGGTTCTCCGGGTCGATGCGCTCGTTGCCATCGGCATTGAACAGCGGAACCAGCAGCAGCGTGATGCGCGAAAGCAGGTCGCCATGGTTGCCATCGAGCAGGTCGCGCACGTACATCAGCCCCGCTTCCTTGCCCTCGACCTCGCCGGCGTGGATGCCGCACATCACCAGCACCACGGGCAGGCCGAGCTGGCGCGCCTGCTCCGGCGTGGTGACACCGGTCGCCGACAGCACCAGCAATGGCAGGGTGCGGCCTTCGGGAGTCTGGCCGAAGTCAGTGACGTGCAGTCGCGGGTCGTTGCGTGCCGCCAGTGCGTCGATGAAGGCCATCACGTCGGCATGGCGCGAGGTCCAGGTGTAGTCGCTGCTTTCGGCGCGGGTCAGCGGGGACGGCTGCGGCATGTCGGGGATCCGATGAAGCGAAGGCGATCACCTTACCCGGGTCCGCCTCAAAGGGCCGTCATGGCACGCGTCGTTCCTGCGAAGGCGGAACCGGCGATGCCGGCGAGCCCCCCCGGAAACGACAACGGCGGCCCGAAGGCCGCCGTCGTGGATCAACTGGACGCTCGCTGCGCGGGCGTCACTTCACTCCGTGCATCAGCTTCTGCACCAGCGGTGCGATCAGGAACAGCAACGCACCGGCGCCGAGCAGGGCCCAGAAGCCAAACGTGTAGCCGCTCAGGGCCGAGGCCTGGGTCATGCCGCCTTCGCCGCTGACGTGGCCGGCAAAGATGCCCGACAGGTTGTTGCCGATGCCGGTCGACAGGAACCAGCCGCCCATGCCGAAACCGACCAGGCGCATCGGCGCCAGCTTGGTCACCATCGACAGGCCAATCGGCGACAGGCACAGCTCGCCGATGGACTGGATCCAGTACACGGCGAACAGCGTCCAGAACGGAATCAGGCCGGCATCCGTGACCAGCTTCGACAGCGCGAACATCAGCAGCAGGAACGCCAGGCCGTTGAAGAGCAGGCCCAGGCCGAACTTGCGCGGGATCGACGGGTTGGCGCGGCCGAGCTTCACCCAGATCCAGGCGATCAGCGGGGCCAGGGTGATGATCGCGACCGAGTTGACGCTCTGGAACCAGGCGGTCGGGAACACGCGCTCGCCGCTCATCGAATAGACGATGTCGGCCAGTCCGCCGCTGAAGATGTCGCGGTCGACGATCTTGTCGGCAAGGAAGGTGAACGAGCTGCCGGCCTGTTCGAAGAACATCCAGAACAGGATGTTGAA
>DATDBI010000304.1:0-29713 GCA_036524915.1 Lysobacter sp.
CATTCAACGACGACTACGGCACGGACCTGGTGCCGCGCAAACAGCATTTCCGATCGGAAACCGTGGACTCACAACGCGGCGAAGTGGAGTGGAAAGGGGGAAACCTCTACTTCGACCAGTGGGACTACCAGTTCGAGGCAACGGTGCTTGACGCAGGGAAGCGAGCGACCAGTTCGCTCAAGTAAGCGGCATCGAACAGATCGGCATCAGAACATCACATTTCAGTAGGGGAGATGAGGGATGAACGGCAAGGCACTTCGTAGGGCAACGCTGAGCGTCGCGTTGGGAGCATGCATCGCGTCGATGGTGCCAATGTTGGCCTCGGCACAGACGGTCAGCGGTGCGGTGGTCGGCAATGCCACTCAGGGCGACCAGATCACGGTCACCAACACCGATACCGGGCTGTCGCGCTCGACGACCGCCGATGCCAAGGGCAATTACCGCATCGCCCAGCTGCCGATCGGCAACTACTCGCTGCAGGTCATTCGCGATGGCCAGGCCGTCGGCCAGCCGGTCGCGGTCGCAGTGTCCATGGGCAGTTCGACCAACATCAACCTTGGCAGCGACGGCGCAGTCAACCTGGCCTCGGTGCAGGTTGTCGGTTCACGCGTGGTGCCGCTGGTCGACGTGACTTCGACCGAGTCGGCGATGACGCTGACGGCCGAAGACGTGAGCCGCCTTCCGGTCGACCGGAACCTGTCGTCGGTGGCCCTGCTCGCCCCCGGCGTGACCAAGGGCGAGTCGTCATTCGGCGGCATCTCCTTCGGCGGTTCGTCCGTCGCCGAGAACTCGTTCTACATCAACGGCCTGAACGTCACCGACTTCTACAACCGCAACGGTTTCTCGGAAGCGCCGTTCAAGTTCTACAAGGAGTTCCAGGTCAAGACCGGCGGCTACTCCGTCGAGTACGGCCGTACCACCGGTGGCGTGATCAACACCGTCGCCCGCACCGGCACCAACGACTTCCACGCTGGCGCTGAAGTGGTGTTCGAGCCGCGTGCCTGGCAGTCGCAGGCCAAGGACCGCTACCACAATGGAGAGCGCTACCTGACCTTCAGCCAGGACGACTACTCCAGCAGCACGATGGACATCTGGGCGTCCGGCGCGCTGATCAAGGACAAGCTGTTCTTCTATGGCCTGTACGAGCTGCGTGACTTCGAGCCGACCAACACCGACGACCTCGGCACGTCCATCACCAAGAACAACAACAGTGACGGCTTCTGGGGCGGCACGCTCGACTGGTACATCACCGACGCCAACATCCTCAGCCTGATGGCGTTCTCGAACAAGAATGCCGGCGTCGGCAGCGTCTACAGCTACGACTACGACAGCAACGAGATCGGCAACAAGCAGAACGAGATCTACAGCGACACCGGCGGTGACAACTGGGCGCTGTCGTGGACGTCGAACTTCACCTCGGACCTTTCGATGAAGGCGATGTACGGCGAGAACCACCGCCAGGCCTTCACCCGCTCGCTGCTGGATCTGGAATGCAACCGCGTCCAGAAGGAAAGCGCGTTCCCCGGGCCCGCCGGCGGCCAGCAGCTTGGCTGCAGCACCAATTCCACGGTCTTCAACCGTGACGACGTGCGCGAGCAGGCCCGTGTCGACTTCGAGTGGGCGCTGGGCGACCACCTGCTGAAGTTCGGCATCGACCACGAGGTCAACACCTCCGACCATAAGCAGTACTACGCAGGTCCGGGTGCGATCTTCTACAACGTCTACCGTGGTGCTCCGGGCACCGCAACCCCGAACCCGGGTGGCGGCGTCGTGCCTCCTGGCTACAGCGGTTACGTCCGCGCGCGCCGCAACGAGATCGCGGGCACCTTCGAGAGCACCAACTCGGCGTTCTACCTCGAGGACAACTGGTCGATCACCGACACCTTCCTGTTGAACCTGGGCATCCGCAACGAAGCCTTCGACAACAAGGACGGCGACGGCAAGACCTACATCGAGATGAAGGACATGTGGGCGCCGCGTCTGGGCTTTGCCTGGGACATCAACGGCGATTCGACGATGAAGCTGTTCGGCAACATTGGCCGCTACTTCCTGCCGGTGGCGAACGTCATCAACATCAAGCAGGCCGGCGGCCTGCTCGACCAGCGCACCTACTACGCCTTCAACGGCTGGGCCATCGAGAACCTCAACGGTCTGGAGTACGCGGTCCCGAACCTCGGCCCGCAGATCGGACCGGTTGACGTCTCGCAGGGCGACGGCACGGTCGGCGACCTGCGCTCGGAAGTCGACCGCAACCTGGATTCGGTCTACCAGGACGAGGCAATCCTGGGCTTCCAGCAGATGCTCAATGAGAAGTGGTCGTGGGGCGTGCGCGGCATCTACCGCAAGCTGACCAACGCGATCGACGACATGGAGATCAGCGCCACCGGGCAGTGCGGCGAAGACGGCTACATCGGCTGGGTCATGGCCAATCCGGGCGAGAAGGTCACCGTCTGGGGCGACACCGACTGCGCCGGCACCATGGGCTGGGTCACGGTCGATACCGCGAAGGAAGGCTGGGCGCTGTACGACGCCGACGGCAACTACGTCGGCCAGCGCGGCTGGGTGAAGCCCAAGCGCACTTACAAGGCGCTTGAGTTCCAGCTCGACCGCGCCTGGGACGACAAGTGGGAGATGAACCTGTCCTACACCTGGTCCAAGAGCGAGGGCAACGCCGAGGGCCCGGTCAACTCCGACACGAACTTCTCCGATACCGGCCGCACCGAGAACTTCGACGATCCGTGGGTGAACTACAACGGCTATGGCCCGCTGGCCAATGACCGTCGTCATCAGCTGAAGGCTCGCGGTACCTACGCCTTCAACGACAACTGGCAGGTTGGCGCCACGCTCGATGCCAGCTCCGGTGGCCCGATCACCGGCTTCGGTACCGGCAATCCGTTCGATCCCACCAACTATCACAGCTACTACATCTGCACGGCCCAGTGCGACAGCGACACGCCGGTATACGTGCACTCCCCGCGCGGCGGCTACGGCGAGATGCCGTGGACGTACGAGGTTGGGGCGAGCCTGAGCTACCTGCAGTCGTTCGGTCGTTCGAACTTGCGTGTGAAGTTCGCCGTGTTCAACCTGTTCAACCAGCAAAAGACCGTACGCGTCGACCAGGACCTGCAGCCCAGCGTTGGCATGGCGACCCCGACCCAGCCGGAGCTCAACGAGTTCTTTGGCGTCGGCCAGGGCTTCCAGGCACCGCGTTACGCTCAGCTGACCGTTTCCGTCAGTTTCTGATGGCCCTCCGGGGCGGCCCGCGATTGCGGGCCGCCCTTCTTTTTTCAGGAAGCAACATGCTGGTCAGTGCAAAGGGGCCACGGGTGAAGAGTGCAGGGGGCCAGACGGCATCTACGGGGCGCGCCGGGAGCCAGGATCCATCGGTCTTCGACGGCGTCGATCTGCACGCCCTGGCCGCACGGCTGCCAACCCCCTTCTACGCCTATTCCGCCAACGCGATCCGGCAGCGCATCGCCGGGCTGCAGTCGGCCTTCCAGGGCCTGGATCACCGCATCTGTTATGCGGTGAAGGCCAATTCCAACATCGCCATCCTGCAACTGATGGCGCATCACGGTGTCGGCGCCGATATCGTTTCGCTTGGCGAACTGAACCGCAGCCTGGCCGCCGGCATCCCGGCCGAGCACATCGTTTTTTCCGGAGTCGGCAAGACCGCCGAGGAAATTGCCACCGCGCTTGCGGTCGGCGTCTGGCGGTTCAATGTCGAGTCGCTGGACGAGTTGCAGCTGCTGCAGCAGGTCGCGCAGTTGCATGGGGTCTGCGCACGCGCCGCCGCGCGCATCAATCCCGATGTCGACGCCGGCACCCACGAGAAGATCTCCACGGGCAAGTCGGAGAACAAGTTCGGCGTGTCCATTGATGAGGCGCGCCGCTGGTTTGCCGATGCGGCTTCAATGAGCAACGTGTTGCTCGACGGCCTGCATGCCCATATCGGCTCGCAGATCCTCAGCCTGGCACCGTTTCGTGAAGCGCTCCGGCGCGTGGAAGCGTTCCGCCAGGAACTGACCGCAAACGGCCACACCATCACCAGCGTGGACATCGGCGGCGGACTTGGCGTGTGCTATCGCCACGGTCACGACCGGCCGATTGCCGCCGCGGACTACGCCGCGCTGGTGAGAGAGATTTTCGCCGGCTTCCACGGCACGCTGGTGCTCGAGCCTGGCCGTTACCTGGTCGCCGAGGCGGGCGTGCTGTTGACGCGGGTGATCCGGGTCAAGCCGGGCGTCGATCGCAGCTTCCTGGTGGTCGACGCGGCGATGAACGACCTGTTGAGACCTTCCCTGTACGAGGCCTGGCACGAGATCGTTCCGCTTGTCGACGAAGCGCGGGAGACCGCGCGTTACGACGTTGTCGGGCCCGTGTGTGAAACCGGCGACACATTCGCCCGCGACCGCGCCATGGTCCGTTGTGCGGCCGGCGAGTTGTTGTCGATCGGTGGGGCCGGCGCGTACGGTATGTCCATGGCGTCGACTTACAACTCGCGACCACTGACCGCCGAGGTACTGCTCGACGACGGCCGCTATGCCGTCATACGGCGCCGCCAGACCATGGCCGAGATGATGGCCGGTGAACAACTGCCGCAGGTATGGAATGAAACCTGACGTTTCCCTGATGCGATGTGGTCTGCTCGCGCTCCTCGTCGCGGTTGCGCCCGTGGCATCGGCCGCTGCAGTCGGTCCGGTGCGGGATTCGCATGACATCGATGCCGTCTTCGACCAGGTCGTGGCGCGCTACAGGTTGCCAGGGCTTGCGCTGGGCATCGTCGAGGACGGCAAGGTGGTCTACACCCGCACCGCCGGCGAGCTGGTCGAGGGCGAAGGCAGCAAGATCGACGCCGACACGCTGTTCAAGGTCGCGTCCAACACCAAGTCGATGACCACCGCGACGCTGGCGCGCCTGGTCGATGCCGGCAAGCTGCGCTGGGACGACCCTGTCGTGCGCTGGCTGCCGGACTTCCGGATGTACGACCCGTGGGTCGGTCGCCAGATGCAGGTGCGCGACCTGCTGATCCACAACAGCGGGCTGCGCGCCGGCGCCGGCGACCTGATGCTGTGGCCGGAACCGAACACCTTCGCACGTGCCGACATCATCCACGGCCTGGGCTATCTCAAGCCGCAGCGCAGCTTCCGCGCCGGCTACGACTACGACAACCTCATGTACATCGTCGCCGGCGAAGTCGCCGCTGCGGCCGGTGGCGCGCCCTACGAGCAACTGGTGCGGCGCGAGGTGTTCGGGCCGCTGGGCATGCAGCGATGCCAGGTCGGCCAATGGCGCCGCGATGTGGTCGGCAACGTCGCCCAGCCGCACATGCGCCAGGGCGAACGCAACATTCCGGTTCGCAGCGACGGCGATGCGATCGCCGCCACCACCATGGACCCGGCCGGTGGCGTGCGCTGCAGCCTCAATGACATGCTTGCCTGGATCAACGCCTGGCTGAAGCCGGCGGGCGACACGGTCTCCTGGCTGTCGCGCGAGCAGCGCGAGGCGTTGTGGGCACCGCAGATGCCGATGCCGCTGTCGCGGCGAATGCGCGAGTGGGACAACAGCCACTTCTCGGCCTATGGCTATGGCTGGCGCCTGGCCGATGTCGACGGGACGTTCAAGGTCTCCCATACCGGCACGCTGATGGGCATGTACTCGATGGTGACGCTGCTGCCCGACAAGGGTGTCGGCTTTGTCATCATGATCAACGGCGAGGGCGAGCAGGCGCGCACGGTGCTGGGGCAGGTGCTGGTCAAGCGCTTCACGCACCCTGATCCGACCCTGACGGTTGCGCATTACGCCGGCCTGCTGGATCAGGAAGATGCAAAGCGACCGGTAACCGACAGGGCCCCGGACACGTCGAAGCGTCGCCGCGTCGGCGCGAACGAACTGTCGTCGCGGCTGGGTGTCTACCGCGATCCGTGGTTCGGCGAAGTGTCGTTGTGCCGCGACGGCGAGTCGGTGCGCCTGCGCGCGCAGAAGTCGCCGATGCTGACGGGCATCGTCCAGCGTGCCGGCAAGCGGCTGCTGGTCAACTGGGACGACGACAGCGTCGATGCCGAGGCATGGCTGGACTTCCCGGATGCCACGCAGATGCGCCTGTCCAAGGTCGATCCCCAGGTGGATTTCAGCTACGACTATGAAGACCTGGCATTCGCTCGTGAGCGTGGCTGCGATTGAAGGGGGGAGGATGAGGTCATCGATCGCATCGTTCCTGCCAATCGTCCTGGCCCTCGCCGCGTGTGCCTCCACACCGACGATGCAGGTGTCCGGCGCAACGACCGCCGACGCCGCCGGACTGGTCGACATCCGCAGCCTCGTGCCGGACATCGACTTGGACATCCGCTACGCAGGCAGCAACAACTTCGTGGGCGCACCTGTCGCGGGCTACGAAGCGCCGCGATGCTTCCTGCTCGCCGCCGCGGCAACAGCGCTTGAGAAAGTCGAGCACGCGCTGCGCGAGGAAGGCATGCGCCTGCGCTTGTACGACTGCTACCGGCCGGCGCGGGCGGTGCGGCACTTCGTTGCCTGGGCCGGCGACCTGACCGACCAGCGCACCAAGGCCGAATACCACCCCCGGCTCGACAAGCGCCAGTTGCTGGGCGACTACATCTCGCCGACCTCCGGCCATAGCCGCGGCGCAACGCTGGACCTGACCCTGATGCAGTGCGAGGCAGACGGCGCTCGCTGCGTGCCGCTCGACATGGGCACGCCCTTCGACTTCTTCGACACCCGCGCCAATACCGATTCGACCCAGGTCAGTGCGACCCAGCGCGACAACCGCCAGCGCCTGCGCGCGGCGATGGAGCGTGCCGGCTTCCGCAACTACCCGATGGAGTGGTGGCACTTCACGCTGAGTCCCGAGCCGGCACCGACGGTCTTCTACGACATACCGATCCGCTGACGGCTCAGCGCGCCAACGCCAGCCCGGCGATCCGTCTGGCCAGCGCATAGGGCTCGGGGTCATTGCGGTTGGTCAGCACGACCACCGTCAGGTGCCGTCGCGGGTAGCGCACGATCACGTTGCGAAAGCCGATCGTTTCGCCGGAATGCCACAGCGTCTCGCCGGTGATGCGCCAGCCGTAGCCGTACTTGACGTCCGGATCGTCGGTGGCGGTGGCGGGCGTGAACGCTTCCTGCAGCGACTGGCTGGTCAGCAGGCGCTGGTCGTAGAGCGCTGCGTCCCATTTCGCCAGGTCGTCGATCGAGGAATAGATACCGCCGTCGCCCAGCACCGCGCTGGTGGTGCTCTGGTCGGTGCGCTGCCAGCGACCCTGCTCGAAGGTGTAGCCGTAGGCGCGGTTGGCAACCTCGGAAATGCCGGACTCGTAGGCAACCGTGCCGGTCATGCCCAGCGGGCGAAAGATGCGGTCGTGCAGGAACTGCGCGTAGCGCCGGCCGGAGGCGCGCTCGACGACCAGCGCCAGCAGCGCGTAGCCGCTGTTGCTGTAGCGGTAGTCGCTGCCCGGGGCGAAATAGGTGCGGTCCTGCGACTGGAGCAGGCGAAGGACGTCGGCGTCGTGCACCTGGACCTGGCTTGCCGGGTCCATCACGTCTTCATAGTCGATCAATCCCGCCGTGTGCGTCAGCAGGTGGCGGATCGTCACGGGGGCGGCAGTGGCAGGCAACGTCGGCAGCCAACGTCGCACCGGGTCGTCCAGGCGCAGCCGGCCGTCCTGCGCAAGCAGGAGGATGGCCGTGGCGGTGAACTGTTTGCTCACCGATGCCAGGCGGAAGTTGGTGGACGGTGTCGCCGCTGCACCCGAGGCAAGGTCGGCCTGGCCGTAACTGCGGCGCACCACGGGTTGGCCATCGCGCAGCACCAGCACCGAAGCACCCGGCACCTTTCCGTCGTAGTCGCGCATCAGCGCGTCGACTTCTTCCTGCATCGTCTGCTGCATCGTGTTGCCCCCGGCCGCGCAGCCTGCGAGTAGGAGGACAGATCCGAGTAGCCAGGCAGGTGTGCGCATTGACCGATGGTACCGTCCCGGCCGTGGGAATGGATGAGATCGTTGACCGGCTTGCGGCGCACGTGCCCTGCGACCACAATCACTGCGTCTGAGTTCGAGGCAATGCTCATGGATGAGCGCATGGAAGAAGCCCCTGCAAGGGGGAGTGATACGGGGTTGCCCGCGCCACCGTTTGCGGGAACCCTCGAGGGCCTGCTCCGCGACGCGAGGAGCGGCGAGCCCATGGCGCTGGGGCGCGCCTATGCTGTTATCTATGACGAGCTGCGTCGCCACGCGCGCCGGCACCTGGGCAGTCGCAACAGCACGCTGACGCCGACGGTCCTGGTCAACGAGGTCTACCTCAAGCTCAGCAACGCCGACATCGATCCTCGCGACCGCAACCACCTGTTCGCGCTGTCGGCCCGGGCGATGCGGCACATCGTCATCGACTACGCCAGGCGGGCCGGTACCGACAAGCGCGGCGCGCAGATGATGCAGGTGACGCTTACCGAGAATCTGCTCGATCCCCGCCCCGAGGCCGCCGCCGTCATCGCGCTGGACGGCGCGCTGCGGAAGCTGGCGGATGTCGATGCACGCCTGGCGCAGGTGGTGGAATGGCGCTACTTCGGTGGCTACAGCGAGGCGCAGGTTGCAGAGAGCCTCGGCGTGACGGTGCGCACCGTGCAGCGCGACTGGAGGAAGGCGCGGGCGTTCCTGGGCGCGGCGCTGTCGGCCGGCGACAACGCCGCCGACGCCGCCGGCCAGTAGCCCGGCGCCGCCGCCATGCACGACACCCGGGAACTGGAACGGCAGCGACGTGCGCTCGCCGTGCTTGATATCGCGCTGGATCTGCCAGTGGCCGAGCGCGCTGCCTGTCTCGATCGCGTGTGCGCGGGCGAGCCGCGCCTGCGAGTGCTGGTCGACGATCTGCTCGCGGCCAGCGCTGACGAGGCCGCTGCCATCCTCGACCGCGACGCGCAGTCGCTGCTGGAATCGCTGGCGCAGGCCGGCGGCCTGGAAGAAGGCAATGCCGAACTGATCGGCAAGCGGATCGGTGCATGGCAGATCCGTTCGGTCATCGGGCGCGGCGGAA
This sequence comes from Lysobacter sp., assembly GCA_036524915.1. Classification (GTDB taxonomy): domain Bacteria; phylum Pseudomonadota; class Gammaproteobacteria; order Xanthomonadales; family Xanthomonadaceae; genus Lysobacter_J. The sequence continues at coordinate 9,046 of DATDBI010000304.1, forward strand.
TGGGCGTGGTCTACCACGCGACGCGGGCCGACGGGGCGTTCGAACAGGACGCCGCGCTGAAGCTGATCCGTTTCGGCTTCGACACGCCCGCCGCGCGCGAGCGCTTCCGACGCGAGCGCCAGATCCTCGCGCAGCTGCACCATTCGGGCATCGCTGTGGTGCTTGACGGTGGCATGAGCCCGTGCGGCGCGCCGTACTACGTCATGGAACTGGTCAGTGGCCAGCCGATGAGTGCCTGGTGCGACCAGCGACGGCTCGGATTGCGCGCGCGCGTGGAACTGTTCTGCCAGGCGGTCGACGCCATCAGCCACGCGCATCGCAACCGCGTGGTCCACCGCGATCTCAAGCCGTCGAATGTCATGGTGACCGACGAAGGCCGGGTCAAGCTGCTCGACTTCGGCATCGCCGAACTGCTCGATGGCGGTGCCAGCACTCAACCGGCCGAGTCACGGGTGATGACGCCGCAGTTCGCCGCCCCGGAGCAACTCGAAGGCGGCCAGGTCACAGCCGCGGCCGACATCTACCAGCTCGGTCTGCTGCTCTTCCAGTTGCTGTCCGGAGCGCTGCCTTACCAGCTGTCGACGCAGGCACCACTGGGCGTCCCGATGCGTGGCCAATCCGACCCGATGCCGTCGCTGACGCAGGCAGGGGCCGCGGCGTCACCGGAGCTGGCCAGACTGCGTGGTCACGATTCGCAGTCCCTGGGGCAGGCCCTGTCGGGCGATCTGGCGGCGATTGTCGCCGCCTGCCTGCGGCATGAGCCCGCGCAGCGCTATGGTTCTGCCGCAGCGCTCGCCGAAGACCTCCGCAACTGGTTGCGCGGGCGTGTCGTGAGCGTGCGGGCTGCGACGGGCTGGTATCGCACGGGAAAGCTGCTCTCGCGCCATCGCCTGGGCGTGGCAGCGATGTTCGCATTCGCGGTGGCATTGCTGGTGGGCACGGCGTCAACGCTATGGCAGGCGCGGCAGGCGACGATCGAGGCCGAGCGTGCACGCAAGGAAGCGGTTACCGCGGAGGCTGCGACGGTCTTCCTGGAGCGCCTGTTCGCGTCGGCCATGCCGCTGGACGGAAGCGGCCACACGATGACCGCAAAGGCACTGCTCGAACAGGGCGCGCGCCGCGCCCGGGTCGAGTTCCGGAACGATCCGGAGCTGCGCTTCCGGCTGCTGGCCACCATCGGCCAGAACTATGCGGCGATCGGCGAGGACAACACCTCGGTCGAGTTGTTTCGCGAGGCGCTGTCGATCGGGTCAGGCCAGTCCAGCGGAATCGGTCCGGCCGCGCGCGCCATGGCCGCCTGCCAGTTGGCAACGTCGTCGTTCCTGCTCGGTCGCATCGAGGAGTCGCTGGTCACGCAGGCGCTGGACTGGATCCGCTACGACAACCGCGTCCGGGCCATTGCGCTTCGTTCGAACCTGCTGCGGCTACGCGGTGATTTCCAGATCGTCACCGCGCGCTACCAGCAGGGCATCCACACGCACGAGGAGGCCAGGCTGCTCGCCGAGCAGATCGCGGCCAGTGATCCGTTGCCGTTGCTGGACATCCTGGTCCGACAGGCATTCGTGCAATGGAAGATCCTCAACCTGCCTGCCCGGGCGCGGGCCACGTTTCGGCGAAGCGAGGCGATTGCCATCGGCATCGATCCGCGCGAAGCCGACCTGCGCCGCCGCTTCCGCATCCAGTTCCTGATCGAGACCGGGGAACTTGACCTGGCCGGCCACCTGGTCGACGGGTCCCTGGCGTTCCGCAGCCGCGTCTACGGCGACCAGAGCATGGGCATGGTGCAGCCGCTGATCCATCGCGGGCTGCTGAAGCTGGAACTGGGGCAGCACGGCAGCGCCGAGAAGGACTTCCTCGAAGTCATACGGATAGTGGCCGCGTTCGACCAGTCCAGCAGCAACCATGCGATCACGGCACTCGTCGGCCTCAGTCGCGTGCAATGCGCAGATGGCCGCTACCAGCAGTGCCTCGACGGCGCGATCCGCGCGCGCCTGGCGGTGGTGGCGCTCATGGGCGAGCGCGGCTACGCGGTGCCGGCGATGGACGCGCTGATTGCCGAAGCGGAGGAAGGCCTGGGGCGGCATTTCGAGGCGGCCGAGTTCGCACGTCGCGCGATCGCGGCGCTGGCGAGGCCGAACCGGCCGGCCGGTGGTCCCAGACAGACGCTGGGCATCGCCTTGTATCGATCGGGGCGGGTCGCCGAAGGCGTGGCGGCCTTGCGAACCGCGCGCGAGGAACTGGCCCTGGCGCATGGGCCATCGCACCGGACGACGGTGGCAGCGGGCGTGCACCTGGGCCGCGCGCTGCTTGCGCAGGGCGACATCGGCGGCGCACGCCGAACCTTGCTGGCCATCGTGGCGCGCTTGCAGTCCAACGCCCGGGTGGCCCGCCGCCAAAGCCTGTCGGACACGCACCTCGCGCTGGCGGAGGTCGAGCACGAAGCCGGCAACGCAGCGCTGTCCATCGCCTACACACGCAAGGCCGCGCGCTCGCCCGAACGCTGAGCCAGAAGGCCGAAGCATCGCGATGTCGCTTTCCTCCCCGGCGCCGCGATTCCTCCATGGGTACGCCAGTCAGGCGCCCCGGTCGCGATGACGCACCGGCACATACGAGGCGGCCATGTCAGCAGTACTGCAGTGCAATTCGAGCGCAATGGAGCCGGCGGGTCGGCGGGACCATCCGGACGCAATGGACGAGTCGATGGACGAGACTGTCGACGAGGATGCAATCGAAAGCGGGGCGATTGCCGATCCGTCGCCATCGGCCGGCAGGCGCGCGCCGTGCCTGCAGGAAGTGGTGCTTCGCATCAACCGCGACGACCAGGTTGCCGGACCGGGCCGGGTCGAGGTGGCCATCGACATTGCGCCGGGGGAGCTGCGGGTGGCGACCGTGGTGCATGCGCTGCTGATCCAGGCGGCGGCGCGAATCGCCGCGTCCGCCGAATGCGTGCAGGAGCAGATCGAGCGTGGCGCCACCAGCATCGTGGTGCGTCCAGAGGCGGCATGGGGAGATGTCGCCAGCACCGATCGTGCCGCCGAGCAATCGTTCCTGACCGAAGCGCAGTGGGCCAGCGTGCTGCAGGCGGCGTTTCCGATCCAGATGGGGCGGCGCATGCATCGGCCGCAGGGCATACGCCCCTTCATCGAGTCGGTGCTGTGGGTGGTGTGTGCCGACTGCGTGTGGTGCGATTTGCCGCCGGAGCGGGGCTCCTGGCGCAGCGTGTACGTCCGCTTCATCCGCTGGTCCGCGTCGGGGACATGGCCGCGCGTGGCAGCTGCGATGGGCGACACGATGGGACCGGGGCGCCTGTTGCTGGAGCGCCACAACCGTTATCTGGCCGAGGCATCCAAATCCCGGCAACGCCGGCGAGGCGGGCGCGCCACATGATCGCGGGCGAGCTGGAGGTCGCCGTGAGGTGCGTGGTGCGGTCGGCGATTGGCGCCTTTGCCCGGATCACTGCGCGACGCGCAGCAGCTCCTCGTCCGACCAGCCACCGCCGAGCGCGCGGTAGACATCGATGTAGGCGGTCAGGCGCGACAGCCGGGCGCGGGCGAGGTTCAGCTCGGAGCTGAGCAGCTGCCGCTCGGCGTCGAGGACTTCCAGGTAGCTGCTTACGCCGGCCTTGTAGCGAAGGCGCTGCAGCCGCAGGTTCTCGCGGTTGGCTGCCGTGCTTTCCTCGTTGGCACTGATGATGCTCGCCGACTTCTCGTACGAGCTGACATTGCTGGACACTTCAACCAGTGCCTGCAAAACGGTCTGGCGATACGTGTGGGCAGCCTCGTCGGTTTGCGCGCGGGCGAGGTCGACGTTGGCGCCGGCACGGCCGAAGTCGATGATCGGGAGATCGACGTACGGCCCCCAGGAATTGACGCCGATCGAACGGTTGCTCGAGCCCAGGTCGCTCAGGTCCACCGCGGTGCGGCCGAACAGCGCACTCAGGCCGATCGTCGGGAAGGGGAAGCGATTGGCCACGGCAACGCCGACGCGCGCGGTGGCGGCGTGCAGCTGGTTCTCGGCCAGGCGCACGTCGGGGCGCCGCTCGAGCAGTTCGGTGGGCAAACCGGTGGGGATGCCGGGCGCGTCCGGCAGCCCGCCGTTCGCCATCGCTGCGTTGCGGTCGATTGCCTGCGGGTAGCGGCCGAGCAGCTGCGCCAGCTGGTTCTCGGTGGCAACGATCTGCTGCTCGGTGAACGGCAACTGCGCCCGTGTCGTGGCCAGCTGCGCGATCGCCTGCTGCTCTTCCGCACCGGAGGCCACGCCACTGCGCATCTGCGCGCGGATCAGCTTGAGCGATTCCTCCTGGCTGGTGATGGTGCGCTCGATGATCGCGCGCTCCTCGTCCAGCTCACGCAGCGACAACCAGGTGTTGGCAACCTGCGTGACCAGCGTGGACATGACGCCGCGCGCGGCGTCTTCGGTGGCGAGCAGGTTGGCGCGTGCGGCTTCGCTGCCACGGCGCAGCTTGCCGAACAGGTCGATCTCCCAGACCAGCGACAGGCCGGCCGAATACACCGAGTCGTGGTTGCCGCTACCGGCTGACGGTGAAGAGCTCAACGTGCCGCGTATGTCCGGCCCGAGTGAGCCGCGCGCGAACGCGGCGTTGGCCCGTGCCTGCTCGACGCGGGAAAGCGCCTGACGCAGGTCGAGGTTGTTGTCGATCGCCTCGCGAATCAGTGCCGACAGCTCCGGATCCCGGAACAGGTCGAACCAGGCCACGTCGGCGATCGAGCGTGCCTCGGCCGGGGTCAACGGCGCGCGGTACTGCACCGGCAGCTCCAGGTCCGGGCGCGAATAGTTCGGGCCGAGCATGCAGCCGGTGAGGGCGACACAAACGCCAACGAGCAGGGCAGCAGCACGCATCAGTGCGCTCCTCCCTCCGGTGGCGCTGGCTGTGGGGTTGTCGCCGTCGCCTTGAACTTGGGCGGCCCGCCGAAGCGCTCGGCCAGGGTCTGGATCAGCACGTACAGCGCCGGCACCACCAGCACCGCGAGCAACGTCGCGGTGAGCATCCCACCAAACACCACCGTGCCCACCGAGAACTTTGATGCCGCGCCGGCGCCGCTGGCCAGCACCAGCGGCACCACGCCGAGGATGAAGGCGAACGAGGTCATCAGGATCGGCCGCAGTCGCAGCTTCGCCGCTTCCATCGCCGCGTCATGGATCGACATGCCACCTTCGCGGTAGAGCTTGGCGAACTCCACGATGAGGATCGCATTCTTGGCCGCCAGCCCGATCAGCGTGACCAGTCCGATCTGTCCGTACACGTTGAAGTCGAGTCCGGACAGCTGGATGGCGATCAACGCGCCCAGTACGCCAAACGGTGTGGCCAGCAGGACCGCGAACGGAACCGCCCAGCTCTCATACAGGGCCGCCAGGAACAGGAACACCACCACCACCGACAATGCCATCACCAGGGCAGCGGAGTTGCCGGCCGCCACTTCCTCGGCGGTCTGCCCCGACCATTCGTAGCCATAGCCGGCCGGCAGCACTTCGGCCGCGACTTCACGCAGGGCCTGCAAGGCATCGCCGGAGCTGTAACCGTCCGCCTGCGAGCCGGTCATCTCGGCGCTGCGGTAGAGGTTGTAGCGCATGGTGAAGCGCGGGCCGATGCCCGGGGTGGCGGTCACCACCGTGTCCAGCGGCACCATCTCGCCGTTGGCATTGCGCACGAACAGCTGCGACAGTGTCGAGATGTCGCGGCGGAACTCGGCATCGGCCTGCACCGACACGCGGTAGTTCTTGCCGAAGCGCGTGAAGTCATTCACCTGCAGGCTGCCCAGGTAGATCTGCAGGGCGCCGAACACGTCGGAGATCGGAATCCCCAGCTTCTTGACCTTCTCGCGATCGACGGTGATGCGGTAGTTGGGCGTCGACGCGGAGTAGGTGGTGGTGATGCGGCCGATCTCCGGACGCTTCTGCGCGGCCTGGACGAACTGCGCCGCCATCTCCGCCAGCTCCTCCGCGCTCTGGCCGTCGCGCGCCTGCAGCATCATCGAGAAGCCCGAGACGGAGCCGAAGCCGGGCAGGGCAGGCGGGTTGAACGCGATCGCGACCGACTCGGGCGTCTGTGCGCCAATGCCCATGGCCTTCTGGATCAACGCGTTGACCTGCTGCTCCTTCTCTTTGCGGTCTTCCCACGGCTTGAGCTTGATCACCATCATCGCGGCGTTGGACGCGGCGGTTCCGGAAATGATGTCGTAGCCGGTGATGCCAAGCACCGCATCGACGCCATCGAGCTTGCGCAGCTTGGCGCTGATCTCGTCGACGACATGGTCGGTGCGCTTGGTCGACGATGCGTCCGGCAGGATCGCCTGCATGAAGAAGGCGCCGACGTCCTCGTCCGGGACGAAGCCGGTCGGGGTGATGCGGAACAGCAGGAACAGCCCGACCAGCAGCGCCAGCATCATCACGACGATGTGCTTCAGCGCTCCGGTGCCGCGCTTGGCGACGCCGGTGTAATGGAACGTGAGTCGCCCGAAGTAGTAGTTGAACTTCGCGAAGAAGCGGCCCATCAGGCCCTTCGGCGGCCCGAGGTCCTTGGGCTTGAGCAGCAGGGTGCACAGGGCCGGCGTCAAGGTCAGCGCCACCAGCGCCGAGAACAGCGTCGACACCGCCACGGTGAGCGCGAACTGCTTGTACAGCTGGCCGGTAACGCCGGGCACGAACGCCATCGGGATGAACACCGCAGACAGCACCAGCGCGATTGCCACCACCGGCCCGGATACTTCGTCCATCGCCTTGCGCGTGGCTTCCTTCGGCGACAGCTTCTCGTGCTCCATGATGTGTTCGACCGCTTCCACCACCACGATCGCGTCATCCACCACGATGCCGATGGCAAGCACCATGCCGAACAGCGACAGCGTGTTGATCGAAAAGCCGAGGAACTGGTAGGCGATGAAGGTGGCAATCAGCGACACCGGCACCGCCAGCATCGGGATGAGCGTGGCGCGCCAGCTCTGCAGGAACAGGAAAACGACGATCAGCACCAGGATCAGCGCTTCGACGAAGGTGTGGACGACCTCTTCGATCGACGCCACCACGAACAGCGAGGTGTCATAGGTGATGTCGTAGTCCAGATCTTCGGGGAAGCTCTCGCCCAGCCGCTTCATCTCCGAGTTGATCAGCTCGGCCGTCTCCAGCGCATTCGCGCCCGGCGCCAGAGCGATGCTCATCGCCGCCGCCGGCTGGCCGTTGAACTTGGCGACCGTGCTGTAGTCCTTGGCACCGAGTTCGACCCGCGCGACATCGCGCACGCGGATGTACGAGCCATCCGGCATCGAGCGCAGGATGATGTCCTCGAACTCCGACTGCTCGACCAGCCGCCCCTGCAGGCGCAGCGAGTACTGGAAGCCGCTGGGCGAATCGGCCGGCGGCTGGCCGACCTGTCCGGCCGCGGCCTGCTTGTTCTGCTCCTGGATGGCGGCGACGACATCGGTGGCAGTGAGGCCCAGGCTGGCCATCTTGTCTGGCCGCAGCCACAGGCGCATGCCGAACTCGGAGCCGTAGACCTTGGCCTCGCCCACGCCCTTGACGCGCTTGAGCGTGTCGAGCACGTAGTTGAACAGGTAGTTGTTGAGGAACAGCTGGTCGTAGCTGCCCTTGGGCGAATAGAACGACAGGAACATCAGCGTGTCGGGCGAGCTCTTGGCCACCGTCACGCCGATGTCGTTGACCTCGCTCGGCAGGCGCGGCTGCACCTGGGCGACGCGGTTCTGGGTTTCGACCGAGGCGATGTCGACATCGCGTTCCAGGTCGAAGGTGACCGTGATCGACGTGGAGCCGTCGTCGCCCGACACCGACTTGACGTACTTCATGTCGGTGACGCCATTGACCTGCGTGTCCAGCGGCGCGGTCACCGCATCCTCGACCACGTCGGCGCTGGCGCCCGGGTACAGCGTGGTGACCTTTACCGTGGGCAGCGCGATGTCGGGGAACTGCGAGATCGGCAGGCCGATCATCACCAGCGTCCCGGCCAGCACCAGGAACAGCGAAATGACGATAGCGAATACCGGGCGGTCGATGAAGAAGCGCGCCATGGCGTGCGCCCCTCAGCCCTTCGCCGCGCCGCCGGGCGGCTGCGCCGGAGGGGCAGGCGCCTGCAGCTGCTCGTACGTCACCTTCGTCGGTTTCAACGGCATGCCCGGCCGCGCCTTCTGCACGCCTTCAACGACCACCGTGTCTCCGGGTTTCAGTCCCTTGTCGATCACCCACAGACCGCCGTAGCGCGGACCGGGCGTGACCGGCACCTGCTGCGCCTTGTTGTCGGCGCCGACGGTGGTGACGAAGTACTTGCCCAACGTCTGCACCACCGCGCGATCGGGCACCAGCAAGGCGCCCTTGCGCTGGTCGGCGCGCACCTGGATCCGCGCGAACAGACCGGGGTAGAGCTTGTGTTCGGCGTTGGCGAACTCGGCGCGCAGGCGGTAGGTGCCGGTGCGCGCGTCGAGGGCGCGGTCGGCGAAGATGATCTGGCCGGGAATCGGGTACTGGGTGCCGTCGCTCAGGGTCAGCCTGACCTGGCGGATCGGGTCGTCCGCTGCCGGCGCGCCGCTGCGGTAGCGGCGTTCGAAATCGAGCAGCTTGGCTTCGCTGATGCTGAAGTACACCCACACCGGATCGTCTTCCGACAGTTCGGCCAGCACCGTGGTGCCCGCGGAAATCAGATCGCCCGGGAACACCTGCGCGGCGCCGATACGGCCCGTCAGTGGGGCGTTAACCGTGGCGTACTCGACGCCAAGAGAGGCCTGGTCGAGCGCGGCCTGGCTGGCGGCGACCTGCGCCTGCGCGGCCTGCATCGCGGCGACGGCGTTGTCGTAGATCTGCTTGGAAATCGCGTTCTCTTTCACCAGCGGGCCGTAGCGGTCGACGTCCTGGCGGGCGCGGGCGAGGTCGGCGCGGGCGGCACCGACCCCGGCGCGCGCATTGGCCTGCTCGGCGAGGGGTTCGCGTGGGTCGATGGTGAAGAGCTTCTGGCCCTCGGTCACCAGCGAGCCGTCGGTGAAGTGCTTGCCCATCAGCACGCCGGTGATCTGCGCGCGCAAGGACACTTCACGCGAACCGCTGACTTCGCCGATGTAATCCTCGAACAGGGGCGTGTCCTGCTGCAGGACCGTCATCACCTTCACCGGTACGGCCGGCGGGGGCGGTGGTTCGTCCTTGCCGCATGCCGACACGATGATCACGGCGGCGGCAACGACCAGGCCGCAGGTCGCATGGCGGAGCGTGATCCACGGGCCTCGCGCGCAATGGACGACCGGTACGAGAAGGGGCGCGTCCGCAGCGGCGAGGTCGTTTGCAGTCATCGTCCCTACCCTGAAGTCGTCGTGGCGAAACCGGGACCGACTGTTCCCCCAGTCGCGATGCGCATCAGCGCGGACGCCCCACTCTGGACGGGCCGGGCAAGCCACCTGTGCGCCTGCGGCGATAGCAGCAGAGTGGATGCAATGGTCTCGTGACGACGCCCGGGCCATCGCCCCGTCTACGGGCGGGTCCCGCCGTGAAGACGATCACGGGCATTTAACAGCCGCTCAGGAAGATGGCCACGACACAGCGCCGTCGTGGCGGCGTGGCTCAAGGAGAAGGTCGGCGATGAAACACGTCATCGTATTGGCAGTCACGCTCGCGACGCTCACCGCCTGCGCATCTGATCCGGGCACGCGCGAAACCCAGAAGCAGTCCGGCTCGGTCGTGGCCGGCGCAGTGGTCGGCGGTCTCGTCGGCAACATGTTCGGCGGCGGCACGGGCAGGGTCCTGATGACCGCGGCCGGTGCGGTGGCCGGCGGTTTCCTCGGCGATCATCTGTACAAGAAGCACGCCAAGTCCGAGTACGAAAAGGACGCCGCGCAGCGTGCCCTGAACCAGGGTGCCTCGGGCCAGAAGATCACCTGGTCGGACCCGCGCACCAACGAGGCCGGCTATTTCGTCGCCCTCAACACCAAACGGATGTCAGACGGGCGCGTGTGTCGTGACTTCCGCCGCGGCCTGAGCGTGGGCGGTCAATCGGTCGACGAAACGACCGGGACGGCCTGCAAGAAATCCAATGGACAATGGGATGTGGGCTGACCACATGTGGTCTGACAACCGGGGCGGCGCAATCATGATGACCAAGCTAATCCTCCTCCTTCTCGTGGCGGCTGCCACGCCTGCTTTCGCGCAGGTCAAGGCCGACGCCGCACCGGCGCGCTTCGACGCCGCCGATGCCAACCATGACGGCAAGGTGGATCGCAACGAGTACGGCGGCTTCGTGCAGGAGCTGGTGCTGCTCTACGACGGCAATGGCGACGGTGACGGAAAGCTCTCCCGCACCGAGCTGGCATCCGCGCCGGATCCGAGCAAGTTCGACAAGATCGACAGCAACAAGGATGGCTTCCTGACCATCGAAGAGATCGACGTCTACACCGACAACGATTTCGCGGTGATGGACGCCAACTCCGATGGCGCGGTGGATCGCACCGAGAGCGCAAAGCACAAGTAAGCAGTGCAAAAGAACGCCCCGAAACCTTCCGGTTCCGGGGCGTCCTTGCTTATGCAGCGGCCAGCTCGGTATAGCCCGCCGCGCCGCCGCCGAAGTAGGAAGTGGCCGGCGCCTCCAGCAAAGGCGCATTCCCGCGCAGGCGCTCCACCAGGTCCGGATTGCCGATGAAAGGCTTGCCGAAGGCGACCATGTCGGCGTGACCCGATGCCGTCGCCTCGATGGCCCGCGGCCGGTCGTACCCGTTGTTGGCGATGTAGTTGCCGTGGAACGCCGCACGCAACGCCTTGATGTCGAAGGCGCCGTTGTCGCCATGCAATTGCCCCTCGACCACGTGCAGCCAGGCCAAGCCCATCTCACCCAGGCGCCGAATCAGGTACTCGTGCGTTTCCATCGGCGTGCTGTCGAGCGGCGTGTCGCCGATCGCCGTGGAAAGCGGTGACAGCCGCAGGCCGACACGATCGATGCCCCATACGCTGGCCACCGCCTCGACGACCTCGAGCGTGAGCCGTGCGCGATTCTCGATGGAGCCGCCATAGCCGTCCTGGCGGAGGTTGGTGCTGTCGCGCAGGAACTGCTCCAGCAGGTAACCGTTGGCTGCATGGACCTCGACGCCGTCGAAGCCCGCATCCTTCGCCCGGCGCGCGGCATTGCGATAGTCGTCGATGATGCCGGCGATCTCATCGGTATCCAGTGCGCGTGGCATGGAGGGCGCTTGGAAGCCCGCTTCGGTGAACACGTTGCCGCCGGCCTGGATCGCCGAAGGCGCGACCGGCGCGGCTCCATCGGCCTGCATGCTGACGTGCGACATGCGACCGACGTGCCACAACTGCATGACGATCTTGCCGCCCGCGCCATGGACGGCATCGGTCACTCGCTTCCAGGCATCCACGTGCGCATCGGTGTAGATGCCGGGCGTGTAGGCGTAACCGCGTCCCTGCTGCGAGATGTTGGTGGCCTCGGTAATGATCAGGCCCGCCGACGCGCGCTGGCGGTAGTACTCGACAGCGAGCGGCGTCTGGACGCCTTCCATGTTGGCGCGCGAGCGGGTAAGCGGCGCCATGGCGATCCGGTTGGCGACGTCGATGGCGCCGATGCGGGTGGGGGAGAAGAGGGGGGCGGTAGACATGGCGTTCTTCCAGTGGAGGCACCGCGGTGCGTTGGAAGAACAATGCGACCTGCCGACTAATTCATCCAATTTATTTGTTGAATTCAAGATATTCAGGTGCAGTATGTCTGGATGCGGTACGACCTGAACCTGCTGCCGGTCTTCCTGGCCCTGATGGAGGAGCGCAACGTCACGCGCGCCGCCGAGCGGCTGGGCATCACCCAGCCGGCGCTCTCCAACGCGCTTGTCCGCCTGCGCGACATGCTGCAGGACCCGCTTTTCATCCGCGAGCGCTACGGCATGCAGCCGACGCAGAAAGCGCAGTCGCTGGCGCCGGGCATCGCCGCCGCGGTGGCCAGCCTCGACGAACTGATCCTGGGCCAGCAGGGGTTCGACCCGGCGAAGGCGGAACGTCTGTTCACCATTGCGCCCAACAGCTATGTCGAGTTCGTGCTGGTGCCGGCGCTCGTGGCGCGGCTGGGCGAGCGTGCGCCGGGTATCCGGCTTCGGCTCACTCCGTATGGCACGGATCTGGCGGAGACCGGGGTGATCTCGGGTACGACGGCGATGGTGCTGGGGCGCATTGTCGATCCGCCCGACAATCTGGTCGTGCAGCACCTGATGGACGATGGTCTGGCCTGCGTTGTTCGTGCCGACCATCCGCTGGTCAACAAGCGGATGTCGACGAAACAGTACGAGCAGCTCAAGCACGTCAACGTGCTGCCACCCGGACGCCTGCGTGCCGGTCTGTTCCAGGTGCTGGAACGCCAGGGGCTGCGACGCGAGGTGGCGGTCTCGGTGACCCATTTCCTGGCGATACCCGAGATCGTGGCGGTGACCGACTACTGCGCGACGCTGCCAAACCTGATCTGCCGCCGACTTGCCGCAGATCCACGCCTGAAGGTGCTACCGGCGCCAGTCGAGCTGGGCACGTTCCCGGTGGAGATGGCCTGGCACGTACGGTATCGCCACGATCCGGCGCACCAGTGGCTGCGGTCGCTGGTCGGCGAACTGGCGACCGAGGCTGCGCGCATTCCAAAGCAAAACAGCGCATCACACCGCAAGGTGTGACGCGCTGTTCCGGCTGGAGACTATGGTGGAGCGGAGGAGGATCGAACTCCCGACCTTCGCATTGCGAACGCGACGCTCTCCCAGCTGAGCTACCGCCCCATGCGGCCGATTCTAGCGGGAGGAAAGGGCGGCTGCCAAGGCGGCCACTGTCGCCGGTTCCTTTCCATGGCGCTCACGCAGGCACAACGAAACCACGCGCATCCTCCGCGGTCCGTAGAGCGTGGGCAGGATCGAGGGGGATTCACAGGGATGCGACCGGCCGCGCGGCCGCCTCGGCTACGTTCGTCCGGAGCGTTGTCCTGCCCTTGCGGGCTAACCTGAGGAGATCCCCGTGGTCATCAAAACACTGAGTGTCCTGGCCGTCGCCTGCCTGCTTCCTGTCGCCGCGTACGCTGCCCCCGGTTCGGGGCAGATCGGCGTCAATGTGCTGCTGAAGACCGATCCCACTCCAGCGATCCTCGCGCAGCTGGGCGCCCACGGCACCGTCCGCGCCGTCCTGACGGAGATCGACGCGGTGAGTCTGCGCACCACGCAGAGCCAGTTGGCTTCAGTGCGCGCGCTCCCGTTCGTGGTCGCCGCCAATCCCGATGCGGAGCGCAAGGGCGCGCCGGTGGACACCGTCAGCGTCAGCAATTTCGCGAACGGCCTCAACACCTGGGACCAGGATGCAGTGGACGTCACGAATTTCGGCCAGGGGCGCACCATCGGGTACGACGGCGCTGGGGTATACGTCGCGGTTCTCGATACCGGCCTGCTCGATTCGTGGCGCCAGTACTTTCCCCAGGAACGCATTGCGGCGGAGTTTGCCAAGGCGTTCAACGGAGGCGGCGGCGAGAACGGCAATGTGTCCGAACCGCCCAACAAATGGGAGCACGACCAGAACTCGCACGGGACCCATGTCACCAGCTCCATCCTGGGCTACAGCCTCAATGGCGTGCCGATTAACGGCACCGCGCCCTTGGTCAGGATCATTCCGGTCAAGGTGCTCAACCAGAACGGGTCTGGCTGGTCGTCGGTGGTCGCCGCCGGAATCGTCTACGTTGCTGACCTGAAGGCTGGCGGTGCCCTCGGCAACTCGCCGGTGGTCATCAACATGAGCTTGGGCGGATCGGAGCTGGACGCGCTCGAGAAGGCCGCCATCGATTACGCGATAGGCAAAGGAGTGGTCATCGTTGCATCGGCGGGCAACGAGGGCGAAGCCGGAATGGGGTATCCCGGGGCTTATCCACCGGTGATTTCGGTTGCCGCATCGGGTTGGAATGGCCAATGGAAGCCGGGTGCCGACGGCAACCCCGGCAACTGGTGGAACGCAGATGATGTGCCCAATCCGACATCGGTCAGCGACTTCCATATCGCCGACTTCTCGAGCCGGGAGCTTCCCGGACAGGACCTGGACGTGGTCGCGCCGGGCTCATGGGTGGTTGGCCCATACCAGACCAACAGCGGCAGCACGAGGTCGTACTTCTATCTGAGCGGCACATCGATGTCGTCGCCGCATGTAGCCGGCATAGCTGCACTGATGCTGCAGAAGAATCCGACTCTGGTGCAGGCCGACGTTGAGGACATCCTGGAAACCGCCGCGCTACCGATGGGCGCCGGCTGCGCGTTGTTGTCGCAACCTTCGGGTCCGGCACAGGAAACCTGCTGGGGCGTGGACGCAACAGGCGAAGGCATCATCACCGCTAGCAATGCGCTGTCGATAACGCCGTAGACGCGCACGTTGGTTCAGTCGCATGAGAAGCCGCCGGGTTGATCCCGGCGGTATTGCGCAGGGGCGTCCCCAGCGGTCAATCCTGCGCCGCCAGCAACGGCCCGATCCCCGGCTCCAGCGCCTCACGCCGCCAGCCGGACAGCGCATCGGGCCACTCACCGCGATCCAGCAACACCTCCAGCCAGCGCCGCGAAGCGAGCACGCCATCCGGCAGCCCCAGCTCGGCACTACGCGCGGACACCGCATCCTGCAACTTGCGCAGGCGCTGCTTGTCGCGGTTGTCACCCTGGTTGGCATCCGGCGCGTCAGCTTCATCCGGCAGCGGTGTGTTGAGTGCAGCCCACACCGCGTCGCCCAGCTTGCGCGGTGCCTTCGGATGCGCATCAAGGTCGCGCTGCAACCCGGCACGATCCATCGGCGGATTGCGCGCCAGGTTCACGGCCAGTTCGTTGTCGAGGATCCAGTTGCGCGGGCGGTCGTTGTCGCGAGCATAGGCGTCGCGCCAGCGCAGCAGGCGCAAGAGGCGCAGTTGTGCGTCGCGCTCGAGGAACTGCGCGCTGCGCATCGTCGCGTGCGGCCAGCGTTCCGGGCCTTCGTTCTCGGCATTGATGACAGTGCGCGCGGCGTCTTCGGCGAGCCAGTCGCTGCGGCCGAGTTCCTGCAGGCGATGCTGCAGCTGGTCGTGCATCTCGAACAGATGGCGTACGTCGTCGGCGGCGTATTCGAGCTGGGCCGGCGACAGCGGTCGGCGCAGCCAGTCCGATCGTGTCTCGCCCTTGGCCAGGGCAACGCCGGTCAGCTGTTCGACCAGCTTCTGGTAGCCCAGCCCGGCACCGATGCCGGCCAGCGCGGCCGCCAGCTGGGTGTCGAACAGCGGTTTGGGCACCACGCCGCAGGAGTGCTTGAACGCCACCAGGTCTTCGCTGGGGCTGTGCATGACCTTGACGATGGATTCGTCGGCGAGGATCGGCGTCAGTGCGGCCAGGATGCCGGGCGCTAGCGGGTCCACCAGGAGGATGTCGGGTTCGCCGTCGGCGCCTTCGCGCTCGATGGCGATCTGCACCAGCGCCAGCTGCGGCCAGTAGGTGCGCTCGCGGATGAACTCGGTGTCCAGTCCGATCCGTGCGGGCGGGACTGCGAAATGGGCGCGCAGGGCGGAGGGGTCGGTGATCCAGACGGCAGGCATGGTGGGATGGTAAGCGCGGAAGGGGGTGGCGAGGTTGCCGGGGCGGGCGACAATAGCCTACTTTCGACGCTCCCAAGGTTCCGGGCATGACGCCAGGAGGACGATTGCGCGCACCGCTGCTGGCCATCGCCGCCTTGCTGGCATTCGCCTCGGGTTGCTCGCGCGAGCCCGCGGAGCCGTCGCGCGAAGCGGCCGGCGCTCGCGCGCCCATCGTGACCATCAGTGCCGACCAGGCGGTGTCTCCGGTGCCGCCGTGGCGCGCGCCGGCGGTGGAGGTGAACGACGGCAACGTCAAGGAACTCAAGGCCAAGGCCGCCAAGGCGCTGGCCGAAGGTCGCCTGTCCGCCAGCGCGGACGACGCCATCCCGCTGTACCTGGCGCTGCGCAGGTTCGCGCCCGACGATGCGGCCGTGCAGGCGGGTTTCCGCCGCGCCGTGACCAGCCTGCTCGGCAAGGGCAGCGAAGCACTGGCTGCGATCGATCGTGACCCGCTGTCGCTGCGCCGCGCGCATGAGGTTGGCGCGGTCGCTCGTGCGATCGCCCCGGACGACGCCAAGGTAACGGCGTACCTGGCCCGGCTGGATCGCGCCGACCAGGCCCAGGAAGCCAATCGCCTCGGCGAGGAGGCGCTCAACGCCGGTCGCCTCGGCGTCGATGGCGGCAAGGACACGGCGCTCGCGTATTTCCACCAGGCGCTGGAGCTGCGCCCGGGCGACCAGCGCGCCAACCAGGGCGTGGCCGCCGTCGAGAGTGCGCTGATCCGTCGCGCGGAAGTCGCCGCTGACCACGACGACTACGCCGCCGCGCAGTCCGAGCTCGATACGGCCGCCAAGGTTCGCCCCGGCTTTTCCAGCGTCGAGGACGCGCGCGCCCGCGTCGCGATGCAACGCATTGCCCGCGTCAACGCACTGCGCGATGCAGGTGTCTCCGTGCTCACCCGCAACGCCGGCGTCGACGAGGCCCGGCGCCTGCTGGCGGTGCTGCTGCGCATCGCACCGGCCGGTGATCCGGCCGCACGCGAGTTGCGCGAACGCATCGACCTGGCCACCCATTACGGCCTGTTCCGCCCCGGCCAAAACTTCACCGACGCGATGCAGGGCGGCGGTCGCGGGCCGCAGCTTGTTGTGATCCCGCACGGCGCATTCCGCATGGGCGCGCCCGAGGGCGAGATCGACTCCAGCGACGCCGAACGCCCGCTGCGCAACATCCGCTTCGAACGCGGCCTGGCGATGTCGCGCACCGAGATCACCGTCGGCGAGTTCCGCCGTTTCATGGCCGCGAGCAAGCACCGCGCACGCGCCAGCCGCCGCGGCTATTCCACCGCCTACGACGAGCGCAGCGGCAATCTCGTGCGGCGCGGCAATGTCGACTGGCAGTCGGACTACGCAGGCAACCGCGCCAGCGACGACATGCCGGTGATCCACGTCAGCGCCAAGGATGCGATCGCCTATGCCGAGTGGCTGTCGGCGCAGACCGGTCAACGCTATCGCCTGCCGAGCGAAGCCGAGTTCGAGTACGCACTGCGCGCCGGCAACGCCCGCCGCTACCCGTGGGGCGACGGCACGCCACCGGTGCGCACGGGCAATTTCACCGGTGCACTCGATGTCTCCCCGAGCGGCCGCCGCTGGCGCAATGCGTTTGCCGGTTACAGCGACGGCGCGTGGGGGCCGGCGCGGGTAGGGAGCTATCGCGCCAATGCATTCGGCATCCACGACCTGTCCGGCAATGTCAGCGAGTGGGTTGCCGACTGCTGGCACGACACCTACCGGCGCGCGCCACGCGATGCCGCGGCCTGGCTCAACCCGGGTTGCCGTTCGAGAGTGGTGCGCGGCGGATCGTGGGCCAGTTCGCCGGCGCAGACGCGTTCGGCGTGGCGGCAGGGAAGCGACGGCAATGTCACCAGTGCGCGCATCGGGTTCCGGGTGGTTCGGGAAATCTGAACAGGGTTATTCCCGTCCTCACGCCCGGCGGATTAAAGTGCTCGGAAGTTGAAGGGCTTGATCCAGGACGGACGAGGAGCGTGCAGGTGCGGACAGATCCCTTTGGTGGTGCACGGCAGCAGGGCCGGCCCCGGCGCGGGTTCGGCGGCATGCGCTGGTGGATCCTGATCCTGTTCGCTGGTTACGCGGCCTGGCAGTGGTTCGGCAGCGCAAAAGTCGACCCGTACACCGGCGAAACCGCGCACTACGGCACCACCGCCGAGGAAGAAGTCCAGCTGGGCGCGCAGGCGTTCCAGCAGGTGCTGGGCGATGCCAACGCGCAGGGTGCGCTGATGCCTGCCAATGCCCAGGTCAGCCAGCAGATCCGCGAGATCGCCCAGCGCCTGATCGCGCGCGTACCGCAGGTGACGGCAACCTTGGCCGCGCAGCACCAGCAGGACGTGCCGGTCGACCACCAGGCGTTCCAATGGGACGTCGCGGTGATCCAGTCCGACCAGGCCAATGCGTTCTGCCTGCCCGGCGGCAAGATGGCGGTCTACACCGGCCTGCTGCCGGTGGCGAAGAACCAGGACGCGATGGCGGTGGTGATGGGCCACGAGATCGCCCACGCGCTGCTGCGCCACGCCTCGCAGCGCATGGCCCAGCAGAAGCTGGTGCAGATGGGGCAGATGGCCGCAGGCATGGCGATCGGCGGAATGGACCCGGGCCAGCAACAGGCGATCATGGCCGCGCTGGGTGCGGGCGCGCAGTACGGATTGATCCTGCCGTACGGCCGCAATCACGAGACCCAGGCCGACAAGGTCGGGCTGATGCTGGCCGCAGCGGCCTGCTACAACCCGCAGGAAGCCATCCCGCTGTGGCAGCGGATGGCGGAGCTGGGCGGCGGTGAACGTCCGCCGGAATTCGCCTCGACCCATCCGGACCCGGCCAACCGCATCCAGGTGCTGCAGTCGCTGATGCCGCAGGCGGAGCAGTTCCGCGCGCAGTACTGCAAATAGGGAGACTCGTATCCCGGGTGCGCTGCGCTTACCCGGGCTACACGAGAGTTCGCAGAACGTAGCCCGGGTAAGGCCAGAAGGCCGCACCCGGGGTGCCCATGCCGTGTCAGCTCCCGGGTGCGCTGCGCTTACCCGGGCTACGCGGACGCAGACCGTAGCCCGGGTAAGGCCAAAGGCCGCACCCGGGGTGCCGTATGCCGTGTCCCGGCCTAGCGCTTGGTGTCTGCCTTCGGCTTGGCGTTCGGGGTCGCGCCCGGCGTCGGGCTCTGGCCGACGTTGCTCGACAGGTTGCGCTGGAACTCGTTCCACATCGCCAGGTTGCGTTCGGTGAGCTGGTTCATCAGCGCCCACGGGGTCTGCCCGAGGATGCCGCCCATCTGGTTGCGGAACTGCTGCTGCTGGTCGAGGAAGACCTGCATCGAGCGTTCCAGGTAGCTGCCCATGAACCCCTGCAGCGAGTCCCCATAGAAGCGGATGATCTGGCTCAGCAGCTGCGTCGACAGGACCGGTTCGCCGTCCTGCTCGTGCTCGGCAATGATCTGCAGCAGCACCTGGCGGGTGAGGTCGTCGCCGCTGCGAGCGTCGCGCACCTCGAACTCCTCGCCGTCGACGATGAGCTGGCGCACGTCCTCAATGGTGATGTAACTGGAAATCTCGGTGTCGTAGAGCCGGCGGTTCGGATACTTCTTGATGACGCGCATCGATGCCATGGAGCATTGGCTCTAAATCGTGGTGCTTCGCAGCATGGCGCACGCCGGCAGGGCTTGCAACAGGTGTCACGCGGTCAGCGGCATGAATGGGGGGCGTCGTGGTAGGAGGCCGGGGCGTCACCAGCCCATGTGGTGGCCGCCGTTGATGTCGAGGTTGGAGCCGGTGATCCAGGCCGCCTCTTCGGCGACCAGGAACGACACCGCGTAGGCGATCTCGTTCGGCGTGCCCAGGCGTCCGGTCGGGATCTCGGCGACGATCTTGGCGCGAACTTCCTCCGGCACCGACATCACCATGTCGGTGGCCACGTAGCCCGGCGACACCGTGTTGACGGTGATGCCGAAGCGGGCGTTCTCGCGCGCCAGTGAAATCGTGAAGCCGTGCATGCCGGCCTTGGCCGCGGCGTAGTTGGCCTGGCCGTACTGGCCCTTGAGGCCGTTGATCGAGCTGATCTGCACGATCCGGCCCCATTTGCGCTCGCGCATGCCTTCGATCACCGGACGGGTGACGTTGAAGCAGGAGTTGAGGTTGGTGCCGATCACCTCGTTCCATTGCATCGGCGTCATGCGGTGGAAGGTCGAGTCGCGGGTGATGCCGGCGTTGTTGACCAGCACCTCGATCGGGCCGAGGTCGCGTTCGATCTGTTCGATCAGGGCCTGTGCCTGCTCGGGCGAGGACACGTCGCCGGGGGCGAGCGCGACCTCGACGCCGGCGGCGCGCATCTTCTCCTGCCAGGCGCGCGCGCGCTCTTCGTCACGGTAGTTGGTGGCGACCCGATGACCCGTCTGCGCCAGGCGCTGGATGATCGAACTGCCGATGCCACCGGTACCGCCGGTGACCAGGGCTACGCGTGACTGCATGGGGTCGTCTCCTTGGGTTGCCGGCGCCGGGGTGCGGCCGGTCGATTGGATTCTAGGGGTTTGGTTGCGACGGCAATGTGCGCTCGCGAATCGGGCGATATCCAGGTCAATCGCCGTTCTCCGCGTCCAGTCCGGCCATGGTGACCGAGGCAAATGACAACTCGCGCGCATCGACCGTCTGTGCGGGTATCGCGGCGGGCACGAAGGCGGCGACCGAGCGCGCGAGCAAGTCGGGGAGGTGGTCGCAATCGGCGATCACGGACGGATCCTGGCCCAGCCGTTGCCAGGCCGCGCGAAGGCCCGCCAACGGGTTGTCGCGATCCACCGGCTGGGAAGCGTCTGATTTGGACAGCTTGCGCCCGTCCGGCCCCAGTACCAGCGGAAGGTGCGCATACTTCGGCGTCGGCAGCCCAAGCGCCTTTTGCAGCAGGATCTGCCGCGGGGTCGAGTCGAGCAGGTCGGCGCCGCGAACGACATCGGTGATGCCCTGGTCGGCATCGTCGACCACCACGGCCAGCTGGTAGGCCCAGCTGCCGTCGGCGCGGTGCAGCACGAAGTCGCCGACCGCGTGTTCGACGTCCTGCTGCCGAGTGCCCAGGCGGCGGTCGTGCCAGT
>DATDBI010000305.1:0-3670 GCA_036524915.1 Lysobacter sp.
GTCAGGGCCAGTACCGACAGCAACAACAGGGGAATCATCGGCCAACCGCCGGCCTTGACCAGTTCCAGCACGCCAACCTCCGGCCCTCGGCCGTGTTAATCAGGTCGATAGGATAGCCCAGCCGGGCCCTTCTCCCAGCGCTGCGCTGCATCCCACAGACGTGGCTGTGCCTGCCGTCGCGATTCGACGCTCACGCCACCGCGTTGAAGCCGCACACGCAGGGCCCCGGCCCTGGCGGTGTCGTGGACCTGGGCCCCCGCATGGGCCCATCGATCGACGATTCCGGGTTTGGGATGGCCAAACCGGTTGCCGTGGCCGGAGGACACCAGGGCGTGGCTGGCACCGGTCGCCGCCACGAACCCGGGGTCCGAGGACCCTGCGCTGCCGTGGTGCGGCACCGTGACCACGTCCGCGCGCAACGCCGCCGGGACGCGCCGCAGCAGGATCCGCTCGACGGCTTCGCCGATATCGCCGGTCAGCAGCGCCGACGCCCCTTCGGCCTCGATCCGCAGGACGCAGCTGGCTTCGTTGCCCAGGTAGGGGAAGTACGGCGCGGGATGAAGGAAACGGAAGCGGACGCCGTCCCAGACCCACGCCTGGCCGGCCACGCATGGCCGGGCCTGCGCCAGCGGTGCCCCTTCCGGCGCCACCACATCGGTCAGTCCGAACGCTCGTCCGACCGCCTCCAAGCCCCCGGCATGGTCGTTGTCGGCGTGGCTGGCCACGAAACGGTCGATCCGGCGGACCCCGAGGGCCTGCAGCGCCGGTACGACCGCCCGCTCGCCTGCATCGAAGCCGTCGCGCACCGCCGGCCCCATGTCGTACAGCAACACATGCCGCGCGGTACGAACCTGCACCGACAGGCCCTGCCCCACGTCGATGACGACCAGTTCGGCCTCGCCATGGCGCGGCAGATCGCGGTCCGGCCACAGCAGCGGAAGCCAGAGCATCACCGCCAGCACCTTGCCGGGCACGCCCCGAGGCAGCAGCAGCCAGAAGGCCCCGAGCAGCGCCAATGGCATCGCGAACCAGCGCGGTTCGGCTAGCCACCAGACCGCCAGCGGACTCGCCGCCAGGCGATCGAACAATGGCCAGGCCCACTCGAAGGCCGCCGCAGCGGCGCCCAACACCCAGGCCCCGCTCCCCGGGTGCAGCAGCTCCAGGCCCAGGCCGAGCAACGACAACGGCACTACCACCAGGCTCCACCACGGAACCGCCACCAGGTTGGCCATCAGTCCGGCAAGCGAGGCCTGGCCGAACAGCACCGCGCTGATCGGCAGCAGACCCAGCGTCGCCACGCCCTGCGCCGCAAGGAAGTCATGCAGCGGATTCGTGCTGCCGCCCGGCAGGCACCACAGCAGCCACGCCACGCCTGCGAAGCTCAGCCAGAAGCCCGCACCCAGCACCGCAAGAGGATCCACCAGGAGCACGGCAAACGCCGCCAGCGCCAGCGAATCGGGCAGTCGCATCGGCCGCCGGAACATGCGCACGCCAGCGACGACGGCAATCATCAGCGCGGTGCGTACCGTCGGCAACGCGAAGCCGGCCACGGCGGCATACAGCATGGCGCCGCACAGTCCGGCCGCGGCCGCCGCGATCTGCGCCGGCATGCGCCGCGCCAGCGCCAGCGGACACAGCCACCACAACGCTCGCGCCAGCAGTGCAAAGAAGCCGGCCACGAGGCCGACGTGGAAGCCGGAAATAGCGATGAGATGGGTCAGGCCGTTGGCGCGAAGCACATGCCAGTCGGCATCGTCGAGCCCGCGCGTGTCGCCCAGCGCGAGGGCCCGGACGAAGCGCGACGACGGACGCTCCAGCGCGCCGATGCGTTCGGCCATCTGTTCGCGCCATGCGTCCAGTCCGGCAGCCGGCTCGAGCAGTCGCGCGCGCCCGGGGTGTCGCAGATAGCCCGACGCAGCGACCCGCTGCGCCACCGCATGCCGCTCGCTGTCGAACCCACCGGGATTGCGCAGACCGCGCGGCGCGCGCAGGCGAAGCTCGAAGGCCCAGCGCTGCCCTGCCCTCAGCGACGAACGCACCCGGACGTTGCGGTCGTACCAGGCAAGGCGCAGCGTCCGGCCGCGCAAGGCCTGCGGTTGCGCCAGATCATCATCGACGCGGAAGTCGAAGCGGGTGCGCGCGGCCTCGTGCACGGGCAGTGCGGAGATGCGGCCACTGACCTTCGCGTCGCTTCGTTCCAGCCCAGGCGGCAACTGCAGGGCCAGCGAGTACGTGGCGTGCAAGCCGGCCAGCCCGAACCCGAGCACCAGCCACCCGACAACCAGCCAGGCACGGCGACCGGCACGAAGGCCGCGCCAGCCAAACACGATTCCGAGCACAATCAACCCGGCCGATAACGGCCACGGCAACAGCCACGGCAGCCACAGGCAGGCACAGATGCCTGCGAGCAACGCCAGCGCGGTGGCGGTTCCGAACGGCGGCGTCCTTGCCGCGTCCCGCATCGACTACTCCCTGTTCTAGACCTCGGCCAGTGCCAGCTCGCGCAATTTGCCTTCGTGCAGTTCCAGCACCCGGTCCAGCCGGCGTGCGAGGCGGCGATCATGGGTCACCAGCACCAGGCTGGTGTGCTGCTCGCGGTTGAGCGCGAGCATCAGTTCGAACACGGTCTGGGCGGTCTTCTCGTCGAGATTGCCGGTCGGTTCGTCACCGAGCACGCAGGCAGGGCGATTGACCAGCGCACGCGCAACCGCGGCGCGCTGGCGCTCGCCACCGGACAGTTCGCCGGGCTTGTGCTCCAGGCGATGGCCCAGGCCAACGGATTCGAGCAGCGCCTGTGCGCGCTTGCGCGCATCGGCGACGTGCTCGCCCGCCAGCAGCACTGGCAGCATTACGTTCTCGAGTGCGGTGAACTCGGGCAACAGGTGGTGGAACTGGTACACGAAGCCGAGCGCGCGGTTGCGCAGCGCGCCGCGGGCCGCATCCGACAGCGTGCTCATCTGCTGCCCAGCGACGAACACTTCGCCGGCGGTGGGCGTGTCGAGTCCGCCCAGCAGGTGCAGCAACGTGCTCTTGCCTGCGCCGGACGCGCCGAGGATGGCCACCGTCTCGCCCGATTGCACCGACAGCTGCAGGCCCTCGAACACCGGCGTGCGCAGCTTGCCTTCGGCATAGGTCATCGCCAGGCCTTCGGCGCGGACCGACTCGCCTGTGTGCTTGGCGTTGTTCATCGGGTTACTCATAGCGCAGTGCCTCCGCCGGAGCCGTACGCGCTGCGCGCCAGGCGGGATAGATGGTGGCGATGAACGCCATCGCCAGCGCGACCGCAGCGATGATCATCACGTCGCTGCTCTGCAGGTCGGTCGGCAGGCCGGTGATGTAATAGACGTCCTCCGGCAACAGCTGCACGCCGAGCACGGCCTCGATCGCCTTGAGGATGTGTTCCAGGTTGAGCGTCAGCACGATGCCGCCGATCACGCCGATCACCGTGCCGATCACACCGATCAGCGTGCCCTGCACCACGAACACCTGCATGACCCCGCGCGGGGTCAGGCCCAGCGTGCGCAGGATGGCGATGTCGGCCTGCTTGTCGGTCACCAGCATCACCTGCGAGCTGACCAGGTTGAAGGCGCCCATCGCGATGATCAGCGACAGCAGGATCGCCATGATGGTCTTCTCCATCTTCAGCGCCCGGAACATGTTGGCGTTCTCG
>DATDBI010000306.1:0-33405 GCA_036524915.1 Lysobacter sp.
GAAGCATCAGGTCGCGATTTTCCGCTTCACCCTCGGCAACGGTCAGAGCATCAGCCCGACGGCACTGCAATCACTTTGGGTCCGGGCATGCCAGTCGCCAGACGTGAGCGTGGGTCGCAAGGCAGGCGGTTACCCCGACAACAACCGGCCTATCTATTCGTTGTATGCACAGCCCGGTCTCGAGGACCTGTCGCAGGTCGAACGGCGACTGCGGCACCTGTTCGACGAGTCCGGACTGCGCGCATCCCTGGTTTCGATGCACGTCTGAGCGCGCGGCAGGCCCCTCAGACCTGCGGCACCGCCCGCGCCCGTCCGGCCTCGAAGCGCGGCGGCGCGCCAAACAGTCGCTTGTACTCGCGGCTGAACTGCGAGGGGCTTTCGTAGCCCACGTGCCGTGCCGCGCTCATCGCCTCCATGCCACCGGCCATCATCAGGCGGCGCGCTTCGTGCAGGCGCAGATGTTTCTGGAACTGCAACGGCGACATCGTCGTCACCGCCTTGAACTGGTGGTGGAACGACGACGTGCTCATGTGCACGCTGCTGGCGAGCTCATCGATGCTCAGCGGATGCAGGTAGTGTTGGCGCAACGTCGCCACAGCGCGGGCAATGCGACTGGAACGGCCGTCGGTGGCGGCGATCGCGCGCAGGCGATGGCCCAGGTCGCCGGTGAGCACGCGATAGAGGATCTCGCGCTTGGCCATCGGCGCCAGCACCGGCAGGTCTTCCGGCGTATCGAGCAGGCTCATCAGGCGCAGCACCGCGTCCATCAGCGGCGTGGTGACGCGGGCGGCATACAGGCCCGGATCAACGCCCGCGTGCACTGACTCGTGGCCGGCGGCGTCAGCGATGAGCGCACCGACTTCGTCCGGATCGATATCCAGGCGCAGGCACAGGTACGGGTGTTCGGGCGTCGCCTCGACCACCTGCCCGATCACCGGCAACGTCACCGACACGACCAGGTAATTGAGCGGGTTGTAGTGATAGGTCTGGCCATCGAGCGTGGCGATCTTGCTGCCCTGGGCGACGATGCACAGGCGCGGCTCGTACACGGCCGGCGTGCAGGCAGTGGGCGTGCTGATCCGGACCAGGCTCAGCGGTTCGATGGCCGTGGCATGGATGCCGTCACCCGGCGTCGATCGGGCAATCCTTGCTGCCAGGTCGGCGAGCCTGGCGCACCCCGCGTGATGGGGCGCGTTGGCCATGGAAGCAATCAGATTCATGGGTTTCCCGTATCGCAGCCTGACCGGGGAATTATCGGGGCATTCGCTGTGCCGAATGTGCCGTTCTGGTCGATTTGCAGGATCAGGCAACTTTCGAGCAGCAATGTACTACCGCTGCGAGGGCCTGACGCCCTACCTTAACCGCAGGGTTGTCACGGTCATTGCGCGACAACGGCGGCAACGCGCGTTCGCCCGTTCGCGACGACGCCCGCCAGGACCCGATCGGCCCGGGCGCCGGCCTGCCCCCCCACCCCACCGGACGCATGCGATGTGGATTGTTCAATACGCGCTGAGCCGCCGATACACCATCGGCGTGCTCGCCATCCTGATCCTGCTGTTCGGGACGCTGGCCACGCGGCGCATGCCGACCGATATCCTGCCTGAAGTCGGGATTCCGTCGGTCAATCTGGTCTGGACGTACAACGGCCTGCCGGCCGCGGACATGGCGGCCAAGCTGACCTCGTTCTCCGAGGCGGCGATCATGAACACCGTCGATGACCTTAAAGAGGTGCGTTCGGAGTCGCTGACCGGCGCCAGCATCGTGCGCATCGACTTCCAGCCGACCGTGAGCCTGGATCGCGCCCTGGGCCAGATCACCGCCGTCTCGCAGACGATCCTGCGGCGCATGCCGCCGGGCACGTCGCCGCCGCTGGTGATCCGCAACAACGTTTCGAGCACGCCGGTGTTGATGCTGGTGCTGTCGTCGGATTCACTGACCGAGGCGCAGCTCTACGACTACGCGCGCCTGCAGTTGCGCTCGCAGATCCAGACAATTCCCGGCATCCGCATGACCCTGCCGTACGGCGGTGCCGCGCGCCAGATCATGGTCGACCTCAACCCGGCGGCCCTGCAGACCTATGGCCTGACGCCGGCCGACGTGACCACCGCGCTCGAGCGTGGCAGCCCCACCCTGCCCTCCGGCTCGATCCGCGAAAACGCGCGCGAGATGCAGATCTCGCTCGACACCAGCCCGGCCACCGCCGCCGAGTTTCTCGAGATCCCGGTGGCTTCGCGCAACGGCACGGTGCTCTACATCCGCGACGTCGCCTCGGTCCGTGACGGCGGCGCACTGCAGACCAACGTCGCGCGCATGGACGGCTCAAGCGCGGTTGCGGTGGCGTTGATCAAGCTCGGCGGCGCCTCCGCGGTCGAGATCGTCCGCGCGGTGCGCGAGCGCCTGCCCGAGATCGTGGCCTCGGCACCGACCGGCACGCGCATCCAGCCGATCTTCGACCAGTCGGTATTCGTCGACCACGCCATCGACTCGATCCGCCACGAGGTGATGCTGGTCGGCCTGCTGGTGGCGCTGGTGGTGCTGGTGTTCATCGGCTCCTGGCGCTCGAGCCTGATCGTGCTGTCGGCGATCCCGCTGGCGCTGCTGGCCTCGGTGACCATGCTGAGCCTGCTCGGCTACACCTTCAACGTGATGACGCTGGGCGGGCTGGCGCTGGCGATCGGCATCCTGGTCGACAACGCGGTGGTCGACGTCGAGAACACCAACCGCAACATCGCCATGGGCAAGGACGTGCGCACCGCGATCCTCGACAGCGCCCGCGAGGTGGTGTTCCCGGAGATGGTCTCGACGATTGCGATCTGCATCGTGCTGACGCCCATTCTGCTCATGACCGGTCTGTCAGCCTGGGTGTTCACGCCGCTCGCGCTGGCGGTGATCTTCGCCATGCTCGCGTCGTTCCTGCTGTCGCGCACGCTCATCCCGGTGCTGTGCTACCTGATGCTGCCGGCCGACATCCGCAGCCGCCAGAACCCGCGCTGGGCGCCTGAGAAGGTATTGCTCAAGGTCAACCACAAGGTCGAGCACACGCTCGATTCGCTGCGCGATCGCCATCACGCCCTGCTGGTGCGCCTGGGCCATCACGGCGGCGTGCTGGCGCTGACGGCGGTGGCGGTGATCGCGATCGGCGCGGTCTCGGCGCTGGCACTGGGCCGTGAGTACTTCCCGCAGGTGGATGCCGGCCAGCTGCGCCTGCAGGTGCGCCTGCCCAGCGGCACGCGCCTGGAGGAAACCGCCGCACGCCTGACCGAAATCCAGCGCGAGATCCGCCGGATCATCCCGGCTTCGGAGCTGCAGACGGTCTACGAACAGATCGGCATGCCCGACGCGGTCAACCTGTCACTGGTGGACAGCGCGGTGGTCGGCTCGTTCGAGGCCGAAGTGATGCTGCAGCTGCGCACGCCGCATGCCTCCAGCCACGACTACCTGGTGCAGATCCGTCGTCGCATCGCCGAGAAGTTTCCCGACGTAAAGGTGTTCGAGCGACCACCCGATGCCACCAGCCGCACGCTGGCCGGTTCGGCCGCGGCCGCATTCGAGGTGCGCGTCATCGGTCGCGATGCCGCCGGCAACCTTGCCCTGGCCCGCAAGATCGAGCAGCGCCTCACGCAGGTCCCTGGCGCGGTCGATGTCGCCCTGCGCCAGGTGCTCGACCTGCCCGAGTACCAGGTGCGCATCGATCGCACCCGCGCCGCCCAGCTTGGACTCGATGCGCAGCAGGCCAGCCGCGCGGTGTTGGCCGTGCTCGGTTCGTCCGGCACCGTCACCCCGGTCTACTGGACCGACACCGTCAACGCCATCGCCTACACCGTGCAGGTGCAGGCCCCGCCGGTGAACATGACCAGCATCGATGCGCTGCTCAACGCGCCCCTGCGCATCGGCAGCGACGGGCAAGCAGTACTGCTGCGCAACATCGCCACGGTGACGCCACGCAGCGTGCCCGCGAGCCTGGCGCGCACCACGCTGGCACCGACCATCAGCGTGCTGGCCAATGTCGAAGGCACCGACCTGGGCTCCGTGCAGGATCGCCTCACCGCGATTACCGAGGATCTGCAGGGCAAGTTGAAGCCGGGCAACCGCATCGAAATCGCCGGCCAGGCCGGTGAGATGCAAAGTGCCTACAGCGAGCTGGCCGCGGGCCTGGTGATGTCTGCAGCGCTGGTATTCCTGGTGCTGGTCGTCAACTTCCAGTCGTGGATCCAGCCGCTGGTGGCGATGTCGGGCCTGCCGCTGGCGATTGCCGGCGCCGCGTTCGGCCTGTTCGTCACCGGCACGCCGCTGAGCGTGCCGGCGCTGATGGGCGTGATGATGGTGATCGGCGTATCGACCGCCAACAGCGTGCTCGTCACCAGCTTCGCCCGCGGCCTGGTGGCCAATGGCCACGACCCGGAACTGGCGGCCTACGAATCGGCCGCCGTGCGCCTGCGGCCGGTGCTGATGACCGCCAGCGCGATGATCCTCGGCATCATCCCCATGGCCATTGGCCTGGGCGAAGGTGGCGAGCAGAATGCGCCGCTCGGACGCGCGGTGATCGGCGGCCTGCTGTTCGGCACGCCGGCGACGCTGATCCTCGTTCCCTCCATTCTCGCGGTGCTGGGACGGCGCATGCCGGCAGCGGCGCGCCATGCTGCCATCCAGGACCCCATTGCCGACACCGATGCCAGCGGTGCCGGAGCAGGAGCCACACCATGACGATTCCCTTCAGCCATGCCGCGCGCGGCGCAATGGCCGTTGCCATCCTGACCGTGCTGACCGCCTGCGGTAACGGCGCGGCCGAACCCACGCCCGCAGCCACGGTGCCGGAGGTGCTGACGGTGCGCGCCAGGGCCGCCGACAGCAATTACGACCTCAGCCTGCCCGCGCGTGCGATGGCCGGCGAGTCGGCGCAGATCTATGCCCGCGCCACCGGCTTCATCAGCGAGCGCCGCGCCGACCTCGGCGACAAGGTCCAGGCCGGCCAGGTGCTGGCCGTGATCTCCGCGCCAGAGTCCGACCAGTCGGTGCGTGAAGCACAAGCCGAACTGGCGCGCGCCCGCGCCGACGAAGTGCTCGCCAACGTCAATTTCGACCGCGCCAACGTGCTGGTCGGTTCGGGCGCCATCTCGAAAGAACTGTTCAGCGATCGCAAGGCCAACCATGACGTCGCCGTTGCCGCCGTTGCCGCTGCGCAGGCGCGGCTGACGTCGTCGCGCGAGCGCCAGGGCTTCCAGACCGTGCGCGCACCGTTCTCAGGCGTCGTGGTCGCCCGCAACATCGAGCGCGGCGATCGCGTCGTCGGCGATTCGACCACCGCCACGCCCCTGTTCGAAGTCAGCGCACTGGACCCGTTGCGCGTCGTCGTCGACGTGCCACAGAACGTCGCGATGCAGATCCAGCCGGGCGTGGAAGCCGACGTCGGTTTCCCGGAACTGCCCGGGCAGACATTCAAGGCGCAGGTTGCGCGCAGTGCGCAGTCACTTTCGCGCGACTCGGGCGTGATGCGCACCGAACTGCGTCTGCCCAATCCCGACAGCCGCATCCCCGCGGGCATGGTCGGCAGCGTGCGCCTGCACCTGTCGCGCCCCGCCCCGGCCACCGTCCTGCCGCTGTCGGCGGTGATCCAGCGCGGCACGGGTGCCCAGGTCGCGACGCTGCGCGATTCGGCCCTGGACTTCCGCGACGTCACCCTCGGGCGGAACCTCGGCAACGAGATCGAGGTGCTGTCGGGCATTGCCGTCGACGACGTCGTGGTGGTGGCTCCGAACGCGCTGCTGACACCCGGCGCGCGGGTAAAGGCTCGCGAGATGGCGACGGAGAAGAAGTAAGCACCGCCGGCACGCCCGCCGCTGCCGCGGCGGGCGTCGAACGTCAGAACGTCACCTTGACCGACTCGGCGCTGCGCTTGGCTTCACCGTGGAAGACCGCTTCGATGTTGTTGCCATCGGGGTCGAGCACGAACGCGCCGTAGTAGCCCGGGTGGTATTCGCGCTCGCCGGGGGCGCCGTTGTCCTTGCCGCCGTTCGCCAGCGCGACCTTGTGGAACGTATCGACCATCGCCCGGTCCTGGGCCTGGAACGCCAGGTGATGGCGGCCCGTCAGCTTGCCTTGCGCCGCCTCGCTGTCGGGCGTCGAAATGAACAGTTCGTCGGCCCAGAAATAATCGTCGCCAGTCCCGCCCATCGGCACCTTCAGCACGTCGAACACGGCGGTGTAGAACTTGCGGCTGGCGCCGAGGTCGTGAACGACCAGCTGGATGTGGTCGATCAGGCGGCCACGATGCAACTCCTGCGTTTCCATGCGATCTCCTTCGATTCGGGTCAGGCCGCCTAGATACCGCATCAATGCCCCTGATTCCGTCACGAAATCTTTATGTGCGCTCAGTGCGTGCGCGGCAGCGCGATCTCCACCGTCGCTCCGGCACGATCGATGCGCAACTCGCCGTCGCGCCATGTCGCGGGCCTACCATCGATGCGGGTAGCTCCCGGTGGCTGCGGATACGGCCAGGTCAGCACCACGCCGCCTGCGGGAGGCGTCAGCCCGGGCGTGAGCCTGAACACGACACGGCCTCCGGACTCGCGCAGCGAATAGCCCAGCAGGCCCCGCGGCGTGCGCAGGTTCGCCACGCTGACGCCCTCGCCCGCCAGCCATCCGGGCGGGATGCCGGCTGCGACTACCAGCGCATCGTCGTCGCGGCTGTATGCGAACATGTCGAGGGCCGAGCGCACGTAGTCCGAAGCAACCCAGGCGTGCGGCAGATCGCCCAGGAAGAACGGCTTGCGCGGCGTTCGCGACACCACTTCGGCCCACTGGTTCCAGGCACGCGGCTGCTGGTCGGCGAAGAAGAACGCCAGTGCCTCGTGGGCACGATCGCGCCAGCCCAGTCGCAAGAAGCTGCCGATCGTGCGCAACTCATAGGGTGTGTAGTCCTTCCACTCGCGCGTGCCGTCGCGGCGCGCGACGAACTCCCGCCAGTAGCGCTCGAAGGTGCTGTGCAACGGGTCCTGCGGCAGATTGTCCTGCTCGCCGCCGGGTGCCAGGGCAATCGTGGTCGAGGTCGCATCGAAATCGCCCAGCTCGGCCGCACCCGGCAGGAAGTCGATGCCGTGCTGCGCGGTCGCCGAGCGCAACGAGGCGTAAAGGTCGTCGCGGAACTGGTCGCGCGAGGCCGCGAACCGCGATGCGTCCTCGTCGTGCCCGAGCCACCGGGCGATATCGACCGCGTCCTTGTAGCCCCGCAACGTCCAGAAGTTGTCCCAGTACGAGTGCATCGGCTTGGCCGAATAACCCTCGTGGCTGATCGAAGCCGGCATCATTCCGTAGAACGCAGGATTGCGCGCGCGATTGGCTTCGGTGCGCTCGCTGAGCCGAAGCTGGTCCATGTAGCGCACCGCGCCCTGCACGTGCGGCCACATCGCTTCCAGCAGTTCGCGGTCGAGGGTGTAGCGGTAGACCTCGGCGACGGTGAACACCAGCTCGCCGTGGCTGTCGTTTTCCGGCACCGGATCGCTGCCGCGATCATCCACGCAGCACGGCACCTTGCCGTTGTCGAACTGGTACGGCGCATACCAGCGCAGGAACTCCTCGGCGACATCCTCGCGCCCCATGCGCAGCAGGCCCTCGCCGATCATGGCGCCGTCGCGGATCCAGGCCCGCGAGTACGAACGCGTGCCCGGCTGCAGGCGCGGCCCGATCCGGCTGATCAGCATGTGGGCCAGCGCCGTGCGCAGGGTATCGACGACATGCTGGCCTGCTGTAGGCACGCGCAGCTGCACGCGATCGAGCTTGTCGCGCCATTGCGCGGCGACGCGCTGCTGCATGGCCTGGGCATCGGCGGCACTCAGCGAAGCGGGTAACGCGCCGGTCAGTGGCGCGATCCAGTCCACTTGCCACGACTCACCCGGCGCAAGGTGCACGGCGTGGTTGAACACACCGCTGGCGAGTCCGGTGGGGTCGTCGACAGCGGTGCGCGCAACGGTGTCGGTCGCGTCCTGCGCGTCGAACGCGGTCACGTGCACGCTCGTCGCCGGACGCGACAACCGCAGCCTTGGTCGACCATCGATCGATGCGACGTCCTCACCCAGCGCCAGCGCGTGGATCGGGCTTACCCCGCCCACCGTGTTGAGGAACTGCGTAGGCGGATTGACCTGCAACGGACGCACGCGCAGGGCCAGTACGTAATCCTGCGGGGAGCTGGAGGTGTTGGTCAGGCGATAGCGGCCTGCCAGCTGCGACTGCGATTGCGTCCCCTGCGCGAACGCGGTGACGTCCAGCGCGAAGTCCGCATGCCGCCACTGGACGGTCGGGATCGGCAGGTAGCCGTCCTGCAGCGACTGCGTGATCGCCGCCCCTGCCCAGTCAACCACGCCATGTGCGGTGGTGACGCGCGGTTCGACACTGAACCCGCCCTTGCCGATCTCGATTGCGCCGTCCTCGCCGATCAGCCCCTGCTCCAGCCCACCATCGATGCCAAGGATGGTCCAGTACGTCTGCTCGCCGCTGAAACCACGCGGCCACGTGCCCCGCGGCGCTTGCGCCGCCACCGACCGCACGAAGTCGTTGGGCGTCGCGGCGAATGCCAGCGACTGCACGCGCAAATCCGCCAAGGCGACCGATGACGACGGCGCCTTCAGTGGCGTCAGTCGCAGGAAGCGCGCTTCCGACTCGGGCAGCGCGAGGTAGTCGCTGCCGCCGTCGGCGCCGCTCACCTCGCGCGCCAGCCGCCACTGACGGCCATCATCGGACAGCTCGACGCGATAGTCAGTCGCCTCCTGCCCCGGCAGCCAGCGCATGACCAGGCCGCCAAACTCACGAGCGCGACCGAGGTCCAGCTGGAACCGTGGCGGTCGCTCGGCATCGATCGTGGCGTTCCACGCCGTATCGGCCTTGCCATCGATTGCATCCGCGGCCAGCCCGTCATCGCTGCTCGCACTGGCGCGCCCGATCAGCGGTGAGTCGTCCTGCGGCGGCAATGCGCGCAGTGCCAGCTGATCGAAGCAGACCGAGCCCTTGCCGCCCACGCTGTTGTAGAGGGTGAACTCCACGCGGCGACTGTGGCGCAGCGTCGGATCGGGCGCCGGGCCCCAGGCGCGGGTGATATGCCGGCGCTTGTACTGCACCTGCGTCCACTGCGAGGGGAAGGCGTAACGCGGGCGATTGACCCACCAGACGTTGTCGCCGCTGTCATCGACCAGCTTGAACTGAAGGTCGTTGGCGGGTGAGTCCGCGCGCATCTGGAACGAGAAGGCGTAGTTGTCCGGATAGTCCAGTGGCAGCTCGCGGGTGATCCCGGCGTAACCGGAGACGCCGTTGAAGTCGTAGTCCAGGCACAACGCCTTGCCTTTCGTGCCGGCACCGCTGCGCAGCGTGCCGCTGACCTGGTCGGACGTCACCACGGTCCAGGCCTTGGGCGCGTCGAAGTCGTCAAGCAGGCGCGCGGCGCCCTGCGCGGTTGCCGTCGCCGGCAGGGCCAGGGCCGCCGCCAGTGCGACTGGCAACCACCGCGTCATCCCTTCACGCTCCCGACCAGCAGCCCCTGCAGGTAGTAGCGCTGCAGCGCCAGGAACAGCACCAGCACCGGCAGTACGGTCACCACCGAGCCGGCCATCATGATCTCGTTGTCCTGCACGTGCTCGCGCGACAGCGTCGCCAGAGCGACCGGCAGCGTCTGCAGGCTCCTGTCGCTGAGCACGATCAGCGGCCACATGAAGTCGTTCCACGACGCCAGAAAGACGAAGATCGCCAGTGTCACCAGGATCGGCTTCAGCACCGGCAGCACTATCTGGAAGAAGATGCGCATCTCGCCTGCCCCATCGATGCGCGCCGCTTCAAGCAGTTCGTCCGGAATCGAACGGGCGTACTGGCGCACCAGGAAGATGCCGAACACGGTCGCCATGCCGGGCACGATCGCACCGGCGTAACTGTTGACCAGCCCGAGCTGCTTGAGCATCAGGAACAACGGCATCATCGTCACCTGCGCCGGGATTACCAGCGCCGCCAGCAGCACGCGGAAGATGCGCTCACGCCCGGCGAAGCGCAGCTTGGCGAACGCGTAACCGGCCATGGTGTTGAGCAGCACGCCGATCAGCGTGGCCAGGGTGGCAATGAGGAAACTGTTGAGCAGGTAACGGCCCATGCCGGCGCGCGCGAACAGCTCGTGGTAGTTGTGCAGCGTCGCACTGGCAGGCAGCAGCGGCGGCGGGAACTGGCTGGCCTCGCCCGGCTGCATGAACGACACCGAGAGCATCCACAGCAGCGGCGCCACGCTGATCACGCCCAGCGCGATCAGCAGGCCGTTGATGATGGCCTTGGCCAGGCGCGGCGTCATCACTCCGCCCCCTTGCGGCGCGCGAACCAGAGCAGTCCGCTGGTCACCGCCGTCATCAGCGCGAACAGCATGAACGCCACGGCCGATGCGTTGCCCAGGTTCCACCACTTGAAACCCTCGTCGTACATCAGGTACAGCACGCTGACCGTGCTCTGCAGCGGCCCGCCCTGGGTCATGACGTAAGGTTCGGCAAACAGCTGGAAGTAACCCGACAGGGTCAGGATCGACACCAGCAGCAGCACCGGGCCGAGCAACGGCAGGGTCACGTGCCGGAACTGGCGGAACGTCGATGCGCCGTCGATGCGCGCCGCTTCGTACAGGTCTTCCGGGATCGCCTGCAGGCCCGCCAGGAAGATGATCATGTTGTAGCCGAAGTTCTTCCACACCGCGAACAGGATGATCGTCGGCATGGCCCAGGTCGGGTCACCAAGCCAGTCCACCGCATCGATGCCGACCCACGACAGCACCCAGTTCACCAGCCCATAGCCGGTGTGGAAGAGATATCGCCAGATCACCGCCATTGCCACCACCGTCGTCACCACCGGCGCGAAGTACGCGGTGCGGAACAGCGGCTTGAACCGGGCCAGTCGCGAATGCAGCAGCAACGCGGCGCCCAGCGACACCGCGATCGACAGCGGCACGCCGACCACGACGAAGTACAGCGTGTTGCCAAGCGCTTTCCAGAACAGCGGGTTGTGCAGCAGGCCCAGGTAGTTGCCCAGGCCGACGAAACGCAGGTTGGCCGGGTCCGACAGCGAATAGATGTCGAAGTCGGTCAGGCTCAGCGCGAACGCGGCGATGACCGGAAGCCCGAAGAACACCCCGATCACCAGCAGGGCCGGGGCGGCGAAGATCCAGCCGGCGGTGGTTGCCCGCGTCATGGCGCCGCTCCGATCGTGCGGTGATCGAGCATCCAGCGGCGCTTCTCGAGGATCAGGTCGGCACGGCGGTCGAGCTCGGCCGCGGCTTCATCGACCGTGACGCGCCCGTTCGCGAGTTGCTCGCCGACCAGCTTGATCTCGTTGGCGATGCGCTCCCACTCCGGCACTTTCGGCGCCGGCCGTGCGCGCTCGAGCTGGTCGCGGAAGGCGCGCGCGTACACGTCATTGGCCAGTGACGGCGTGTTCCAGGCACTGCGTCGTGGCGGCAGGTTGCCGGTCAATGCGTGGAAGCGCACCTGCGCACCCGGCTCCGACAGATAGGCCACCAGTTTCCAGGCCGCATCGCGATGCTGCGACTTGCGGAACACGACGAAGCTGGCGCCACCGGCGACGGAGGCACCGGGGCCGTTCTCCCCGGGCAGCGGCATCGTCATCCAGGTGGACTGCAACTGCGGCGGCAGGCGATTGCGGAACTCGGCGATGTTCCAGGGGCCGTTGACGTAGAAACTGAAGTAGCCGCGACCGAACTCGTTCCAGACGTTGGCGATCTGGGTGTTGCTCGCCACTGGCGCCCACTTGTTGACGAAGACTTCGCGATAGAAGCCCAGCGCCCGCTTGAAGCCCGGGCTGCGGAAGTTGCCGTAGCGGCCGTCGTCGCGCAGCAGCGGTTCGGGCGACTGGATGCCCAGGTTCAGCAGCGGCTCGGCCTCGTTGAGCGGGAACAGCGCCGCATAGCGACCCGGGCCGACCTCACGCTTGATCGCCGCCATCGCCACTTTCCATTCGTCCCACGTGCGCGGCGGTTGCGCAATGCCGGCCTTGGCGAGCAGGTCGCGGCGGTAGAACGGAAGGCGCGTCTCGACGTACCACGGCACGGCATACACGGTGGTGCCGATCACGCCGGTGTCCCACGCACCCTGGAAGTAGTCCTGCGCCTGCAAGGTTGGCGTGGCGGCAATACGCGCATCCAGTGGCGTCAACGCATTGAGCAGCGAGAACTCCGACACCCAGGTGTTGCCGATCGCACCGACGTCCGGCAGCGCATCGCCGGCGAACGCGGTCAGCAGTTTCTCGTGGGCGGAGATGATCGGCAGCTGTTGCAGTTCGACCCGGATGCCGGGGTTGCGACGCTCGAACTCCGGGATCAGCTGGGCCACCACTTCGCCCTCGTACCCCATCGCCCAGAAGCGCACCACTTCGCGATCGTCGTTGCCCCGGGAGCAGCCCGCCAGGAGCGCCATGCCGGCGAACGCCACCAGCGCGGCAACGCCTCGCGGCAGGGTCCGCAGTGTCGGCAGTCGATGCGCCATCACGACCTGCTCACTGCTGCGGCTGCTTCGACGGCTGCGGCTTCGACGGCTGCGGCTTCGACGGCGGCTGCTTCGCCTGTGGCGGCGTCGCGGCCGGCTTCGTCGGAGGCTGCGAGTCGTTGGCCTGCGCCGCGCGCGACTCCGCTTCGCCGAGCGCACGCGCCGTCGCCGCATCCGTCCCGGCCTTGGTCGGCGGCAGCGGCTGCGTGCTGACCGTATCGCCCTGCGGTTCGAGCCAGCCACCCTTGAACCCGGCTTTCTCGAGTCCCGCGCGGATGTATGGATTGCGCTTCATCACGTTCCAGACGAACTCGTTGCGGTAGTTGGAGATCATCGCAAGGATCGGCCCCTGATCGATGCCGATGTAGTCACTGGCCACCCAGCCCTTGTCCGCCACCAGGCGACCGGTCTTGAGCGGGATGTCGAACTCGAAGCTGGGGTTGAAGGAGTCGAGGAAGCCATAGCTGGAGTAGAGGTAGTCGCCGTAGCGCTCGTGCAGCGCCACGGTGGTGGGGATCACGATCTCGGGCGCGAACGGCAGCGAGCCGATCACCGCCGTCGGTGCCAGCGTGCCGTCGTCGAAGGTATCGCGCAGGCCGGCGCCGCGGGCCGAATAGTGGCGGAACTGGCGCTGCTCGCCGCGGTACTCCTGCAGGGTTTGCTGCGGGCCGTCGCTGGCGGTCAGGCCCCAGGTCTCGTGGCCGTAGTCCTCCCACTTCATCGGGTTGGCGATGGCATAGGCGCGCTGGGCATAGGCCGCGCGGCGGCTGTTTTCAAAGTAGTCGATGCCGCGCTCGCGCATGTAGTCGTCCTGGATGCCGCGGAAGTCGATCCAGACGTGGCTGTACTGGTGGCCGAACATCGGACCGAACGCCAGGAACTCCTCGCCCTGGTAAACGCCCCAGACGTCGTTGTAGGTCCGCGTCCACACCGTCCAGGCATCGGCGTCGAGCGGATGGGTCGGCGAGGCAAGCGCCAGCACGTACAGCATCATCGCCTCGTTGTAGCCGGTCCAGTCGTGCTTGATGAAGCCGCTTTCGGGGAACCAGCCCATCGAGATCAGCGGCTTGTTCTGCTGCAGCCAGGTCCAGTCGACGCGACGGTAGAGCTCGTCGGCGATCTGGCGGATCTCGTTCTCGCGCGGATCGTCGCGATCGTAGTAACTCTGCGCGAACAGCACGCCCATCATCAGCAGCGCGGTATCGACGCTGGAGAGCTCCACCCAGCTCTGGTAACGGTGGCCGCTGTCCATGTCGAGGAAGTGGTAGTAGAAGCCCTGGTAGGCACCCTTGCCGGTGGCCTGGGGACCGGACTGCATGGCATGGAAGAACTTGAGCGTGGTCAGCGTGCGCCCGACCGCCTGGCTGCGGTTGATCCAGCCGTTCTCCACGCCGATCGGATAGGCGGTGAGCGCGAAGCCGACCGAGGCGATGCTCGCGAACGGCCGCGACGGGTAGCGATCAGGCGTGAGGCCGTTCTGCTCGTTGGTGGTGTCCCAGAAGAACTGGAAGGTGCGCTTCTCGATGTCCCTGAACAGCGGAGGCAGTTCGAGCTTGGTCGGCTTGAGCGGCTCCACCTCCACCGGCGGCGCCGAAGTCACCGGGTAGGTCTGCGACGTCGGCGCTTCCTTGCCGCACCCCGCCACGAAAACAAGCAGGGCCAGCGCCAGTGCTGGCTTCCAGTTTTGCTGCATCACGTTGCCAATGGTCGAAGGGGATGAATCGGAACACGAAGGACCGGCCGCTGCCGAGCGGCCGGTCCGCACGGGCTTACCAGGACAGGCCGAACGAAAGCTTGAACGAGCGTGTCGGCAGCGTGATCTCGTCGGTGTGGTCGCCGTACACCGGGTTGAGGACCCCGTCGGTACCACGGAAGTTCTGGAACGCCGACCAGTTGCGCGCATTGGTGATGTTGAAGACGTCGCCGCGGATCATGTACTTCAGGCTCTCGCCAATCGCCCATTCCTTCTGCACCGCGATGTCCCACTGGAAGAAGTTGGCATCGGAGAAGTACACCGAGTCAATCCGTCCGTAGGCACAGTTGTCGAGGCCGTCCGGCGTCGGCGTCATGCAATCGAGCGTGTCCTTGGCGATCGCGCTGCTCCAGGTGAGCTTGGTCGAGAACGTGAATCCGTGGGTCTGGTAGATGCCGGTGCCGACGAAACGGTGCTCAGGCACGCCGACCGACGCCACCCACGGATGGTCGTGCAGGTTCGGGTAGTCGAAGACGTAGTGCTCGTCGGAGTTGGCGGCGTTGGCGCGGTTCTCTTCACCGTCGGAATAGGTGTAGGCCAGCGTGACGCCCCAGGGCGACTCGGCGGTCAGCGGCTTCTCGGCCCACAGCAGCAACTGGTTGAGGTCGGTCTCGACGCCGTTGTCGGCCTTGATCAGCGAGCCGAAGCCCGGGATCGGCTCGCCGAACGGCGCGCCGCCGAAAGTGCGTCCGGGCCCGTAGAAAGTGCCGTCGTCGTAGCGGTTGCCGAGGGTGAAGATGATGCCGTCGTGGCTCTCGATGTGGACGATGGTCGCCGACGTGTTCCAGTCGGTGCTGCCAAAGGTCACCGTATTGCGCATGCCAAGACTGAACTGATCGGAGTACGGCACCTTGAGGTCGTTGTTGATCATGTTGACCTCGGCGCCGCGATCGGGATCGGCGGCGACGAGCGCGTACAGCTCCTGCTGGTTGAGGAAGCGCGGATCCCAGTTGAAGCAGTTGACGTTGTCCACCGTGCACGGGTTGCCCGGCGTGTTGAACAGCAGCGTGTACGACGGGAACGTGCTCTTGGACTGCTCCAGTGCCAGGTAGTCGAACAGGTTGCGGTCATACGCCCTGCCCGCGCCGCCGAAGATCACGTGGCGCTGGTCGGCGAACAGGTCATAGGAGAATCCCAGTCGCGGCTGCCAGGCATCCTTGAAGGCATCGCGGTTGTTGCCGGTGCTGATGTAGTCCTCGATGTCGTAGCCGACGCCCGGCTGGTGGATGTTGCTCCAGCCGCGAAGCGCCGTGACCAGTTCCGGCGGCGTCACGTAGTTCTCGTAGCTTGGCGTCTTTTCGTAGTCGTAACGCAGGCCGAGGTTGATGATCAGCTTGTCGTTGATCTCCCAGTCGTCCTGGAAGTAGATGCCGTACTGCTTGTTGCTCGAGGTGATGTCGCGATCGCCAACCCCGGGCAGCGGCGCGCCGAAGCGCACCTGGTATGGCTGGAAGGTCGCCAGCGAGTTGTTGCCCAGCAAGAACACATTGGCGGGGTAGTTGATCGAGTACTGGGCGTTGATCGGCTGCTGTTCGAACGAATTGATGTCGATCGACTTGTACTTGAAGCCGATCTTCATGGTGTGGCCGTCCAGCCCGGTGTACGTCAGGTCGTCCTGGAAGCCCCAGCCATCCTGGCCCTTGTCCTGGAAGTCCTGTCCGCCGCCGACGTTCAGCACGGTGCCGCGCTGGGAGTTCTGGATGATGTAGCCCGGCGCCAGCACGATCGCACGCGGGTTGAACTCCTCGTCCTCATGCGTGATGTGCATGTCGTTGAGCCAGTCGGCGTTGCTCCACTGGTAACGCAGGTCGATTCTCGTGCTGTCGTTGTTGTTGGACTTGCCGTAGGTGTCGGTGTTGAGCCCACCCAGGTCGGTGATTTCTTTTTCCTTGCGCACCTTGCCGCTGAGTTCGACCAGGTTGTTGTCGTTGACCTGCCAGGTCAGCTTGCCAAACCACAGGTCCTCGTCGAACGGCTCGGAGGTCGGGCCGGTCAGCGCGAGCAGTTCCGGGGTCAGCGTGAAGCCCGGATCGAGCGAACCCGCCGCGATCGTGTCGGGCGTCTCGAACTCCTTGCCCTCGTAGGTGACGAAGAAGAACAGTCGGTCGCGGATGATCGGGCCGCCGAAGGCCGCGCCGTACTGGGTTTCACCCGACGGACTCTTGCCTTCGCCGGCGCGCTCCTCTGCTGGCGTCTCGGTACGCCATTCGGGGATGTTGGCCTTGTCCCAGAAGAAATTGCCGTGGAAGTCGTTGGTGCCCGACTTCGTCACCGCGGTGACCGCGGCGCTGCTGATCTGGTCGTACTCGGCCTTGTAGTTGGAGGTGATGACCTTGTACTCGCCGATCGCCAGCTGCGGGAACGGGTTGCCCTTGCTCTGGTCCTGGCCGCCGATGCCGCCCTTGAGCACGTAGTTCTTCTGGCCCACGCCGTCGATGAAGACGTTGATGCCGTTGGAGCTCTGCGCGCCACTGCGAAGCTGGGTCGTGCCGTTTCCGCGGCGGTCGAAGATCATGCCCGGCACGATGTCGGCAAACGCCAGGAAGTTGCGCGATGCCTGCGGCAGCGATTCGATCTGCATCTGCGACACGTAAGTGGCGACTTCCGGCGTCTTCGTTTCGACCATGGCCGAGGCCGTCACGGTCACTGTATCAACCGTGGTCGCCGCACCGGCCGGCGCCGTTTCGGCGACACCACCGGCGGCAAAGTTCAGCGTGGCCACCTGCCCGACCTGCACCACGACCGTGCGCGACACCGTCTGCCCGTTGGCGACCGCGTCGATGCGGTAGGTACCCGGTGGCAGACCGCCAATGTTGTAACTGCCGTTGCTCGCCTGGACCTTCCGGGTCAGTCCGGTGGCGGTGTTGGTGGCGGTCACCTCGGCCTGGCTGGCAGGCGCGGCGTCGACGGTGACCTGGCCGCGCACGGTGGCCGCCGTACTCTGGGCCTGCACCGTCGGTGCGCAGATGGCCAGGCAACTGGCCAGGGCGCATGCCAGCAAGTGCGGCATCGGGGCGCGCAGATTTTGAGCACGCAACACTGGAGCACGGCGAACATTGTCTTGCAGCTTCATATGCTTTCCCTCTCAAAAAGCATGGAATGGCTTGTTTTTCGGTGGGTCCGCGCCGCACTGGCCCGGATTGGTACTCGGGCAAGTGGAAGTCAGGCAGTGGCCAGGCTCGATTCACGCACGATCAATTCCGTCGGCAGCGCGATAGCGTGGGTGTCAGGCCCCGCGTCGCCCATGCTCTCGCCGGCAACACGCGCCATCAGCTGACGCGCCGCGCGCGCGCCCAGTTCGGCGATGTTGACCCGCATCGTGGTGAGGCCCGGGTGCACGTAGCGTGCAAGCGGAATGTCGTCGAACCCCGCCAGGGCGATGTCCTGCGGCACACGCACGCCGGCCTGGCCGAAGGCGAACAGGCAGCCCAGCGCCATCATGTCGTTGGCGGCGAAGACCGCGTCGGGTCGCGGCGACGCGGCGAGCAGTTCGTGCCCGGCGCGATGTCCGGATGCTTCGTCGAACTGACCCTGCAGCACCCACGGACGTGCATCGGGGAGCAGGCGCGACAGCGCATCGCGGTAGCCGCGCAGGCGCTCGTGCGCGTCGAAGTTGTCTTCCGGCCCGGCGATGAAAGCGATGCGGCGATAGCCGCCTTCGGCCAGGTGCTGGACCATCGCGACGGCGCCGCCGTGGTTGTCCACGCCGATCACCGCCGTGCCGTCGAGGCCGGCCTGGCTGTTGATCAGCACGGCCGGCAGCGACGATTCCAGGTGCTCGCTCAGCATCTGGGGCGCTGCGGCATACGGCGACATCACCAGCAGGCCGTCGACGCGGCCGCGCATCGCGCGCAGGGCGGCGCCCTGCTCCTCCGGATTGCCGTGGTAGCTCGACACGAGCAGGTGCAGCCGCGCCGCGCGCGCCACCTGGTCGATGCCGCGGATCAGCTCCGAGAAGAATTCGCCATGCAGGTCGGGCAAAACCACGCCCAGGGTCTGGGTGCGACGGCTGCTGAGGCTGCGGGCGGCGGCATGCGGCGTGTAGCGCAGCTCGTTGGCCGCGGCCAGCACCCGATTTCGAACTTCCTCGGCAACGTTGCCGTGGCCGTTGAGTGCCCGGGAAACGGTGGCCACCGATACCTGGGCCACACGTGCGACATCCTTGATGGTTACGCTGGCCAAGGTTCATCGGCTCCGCGGTTCGATGCGGGGCCGACTGTAAACGTTTACAAACTCAAGTGTAAAGCGATTGTTACGCAACCTGCGACCAGGTCTCAGAAGAGCGCGGCATAGGCCTTCCATGGCTGAAGAAAATGCTGCGGCGCGGCACGACTGGATGCTGCCGCGGGGCCTAGTCGGCTTCTTCAGGCGTCCTGGCGCGGATCGCGAGGGCGTGAATGTCGGTCTCCATCAGGCCGCCCACGGCCGCATACACCGCCCGGTGCCGGGCGATCGGGCTCAGTCCTGCAAACGCCGGGCTGACGATGTCGACATTGAAATGGCCGCGGCCGTCGGCGGTGCCGGCATGGCCGGCGTGGCGATGGCTGTCGTCCTGGACGTCGAGGTATAGCGGCGACAGTGCCGCCTCGAGGGCCGCACGGATCGCCGTAACCCGCTGTTCGCGGGGCAGCGGCCCGCCGGTCACGGCAGGACCTTCCGGAACGGCCGCACCTCGACCCGCTCGTAGACGCCCGCGGCAACATAAGGATCGGCCTCGGCCCAGGCCCGTGCGGCCACCAGCGATTCGAACTCGGCGATGACGACGCTGCCGCTGAAGCCGGCCGGACCCGGGTCCTCGGCATCGATCGCCGGGCATGGCCCCGCCAGCAGCAGCCGGCCCTGGTCGCGCAGCGCGGTCAGGCGGGCCAGGTGCGCGGGGCGAGCCTGCAGGCGTTGGTCGAGCACGTCGCTGCCGTCATATCCTTCGATCACGTACCACATGCGCTGAGTAAGTCCTGTCGGGTCTGGATGAATTGTAGCCACTGGCTGTACCCGGGCCGCTGGACACGGCCAGAACGAGGCCGTACCCTAGCTTCCACAGCTCAAGGCCGGATGCAGCGGCCGTCGCGACTGGCTCCCCACACCGTCGCCATGCACGCACCCAGGTGGTGCGCCGCTGCCCCCAACGGCCTGCGCCCGTACCCTAGACGTCTTTCGCCGCCACGCCCCCAGCATGGTGCGCAGGTCGTAGCCGTTCGGGCTCAGCACCGACTTTCAAGCGGTCCGTTGCACCCATATGGTGGCCTGATCAGGTCACCAGCACCGAAGCAATAGCAGTGCCCACGGCCCGGAGGGGCCGGTTCCGAATGACCGAAGAACGCGCAGCCGACGCGAGCGACCCGCAGATCGTGGTCGTCCAGCCCCAGGCTTCCACGCACCCGCAGCAGCAGGAGATGCCGCTGGCGGTGGTGCATGGCCAGCCGGTACTGCAGATTCCGCAGGACCTGTACATCCCGCCGGATGCCCTGGAGATCATCCTGGATGCGTTCGAAGGGCCGCTCGACCTGCTGCTGTACCTGATCCGCCGGCAGAACCTGGACATCCTCGACATACC
Organism: Lysobacter sp.; assembly: GCA_036524915.1. Classification (GTDB taxonomy): domain Bacteria; phylum Pseudomonadota; class Gammaproteobacteria; order Xanthomonadales; family Xanthomonadaceae; genus Lysobacter_J. Next base: position 19,814 of record DATDBI010000306.1, read on the forward strand.
GGTGGCGGACATCACCCGCCAGTACGTCGCCTACATCCAGGCCATGCACGAGATGCGCTTCGAGCTGGCGGCCGACTACCTGGTCATGGCCGCGATGCTGGCCGAGATCAAGTCGCGCATGCTGCTGCCGCGCTCGGCCACGGAGGAAGGCGAGGAAGACGACCCGCGCGCCGAACTGGTGCGCAGGCTGCAGGAGTACGAACGCTTCAAGAAAGCCGCCGAAGACATCGACACCCTGCCCCGCCAGGATCGCGACACCGCTCCGGTGCAGGCGTTCATGCCGGACCGGGCCTCGGTCCGCCTGCCGCCGCCGGTGGAGCTCAAGGAAATGCTGCTGGCGCTGCACGACGTGTTCAAGCGCGCCGAGCTGTTCACCCAGCACGCGATCAAGCGCGATGCACTGAGTGTCCGCCAGCGGATGGGCGAATTGCTGGAGCGGCTGAAGGACGGAAGTTTCTACCGCTTCGAGTCGTTGTTCACTGCCGAGGAAGGGAAACTCGGCGTGGTGGTGACCTTCCTCGGCCTGCTGACCCTGGCCAAGGAGCAACTGGTCGAGATCGTGCAGGACGCGCCGTTCGCACCGATCTACGTCAAGTCGCTGGCGCTGCTGAAGGACGGGGAAGAGATCGAGCTGAGCAGCGAGTTCGACGAACCGGCTGCCAACGACGATTGAACGGGGCGACATTCCGATGTCACCCGGCGTCCCGGCGAAAGCCCGGGGCCCGTGCCACTACCAAAGATGTTGAATTCCGCTGCGGCTCACAGTGGATCCCGGCCCAAGCCGGGATGACGAGCACAAAACACTGCCAGGCAACCATCAAACACCGCCCATGGATCAACAGCTAGTCATCCGCATCGTCGAAGCCGCCCTGCTGGGTTCCAGCCAGCCGTTGACGCTGGCACAGCTGCAGTCGCTGTTCCCCGAAGACCAGCCGGCCCCTGCGGACAGCATCGAGCAGGCCCTCGAAGCGCTGCGCGCGGGCGATGAAAACCGCGGTGTCGAACTGGTCGAGGTGGCCTCCGGCTTCCGCTTCCAGGTCAAGGCCGACGTCCACCCCTGGGTGGCCAGGTTGTGGACCGAACGCCAGACCCGCTACACCCGCGCCACCCTCGAGACGCTGGCACTGATCGCCTATCGCCAGCCGATCACGCGCGGCGAAATCGAGCAGGTCCGCGGCGTTGCGGTCAGCAGCAACATCATCAAGGCACTGGAAGAGCGCGAGTGGATCCGCGTGGTCGGCCACCGCGACGTCCCCGGCAAGCCGGCGCTGTTCGGCACCACCCGCGGCTTCCTCGACTACTTCGGTCTCAAGCGGCTGGACGAGCTGCCGCCGCTGTCGGAACTCAAGGACATCGGCGAGCTGGAACCGCAGCTGCAGTTCGAAGGTGCTCCGCTCGTCGCCGGCGGAATTGCCGCGAGCGTCGGCACCGACGAGGCATCGAACGGCGATATCGACATGGGTGATGTCGCCGATGACGACACTGGCGACACGCTGACCGGCTCGGACACCGATCCGGAAGACACAGAAGGCACCGAAGACACAGAAGGCACCGGCGACGAGCAGATCGACGCCGACCTGGAAGAATCCGCCCCACAGGGCACACCCGATGCCGCGCCGGGAATGCGCGCGGCGGACGTGAACGATCCCGAGCAAGACATACACGCCGTCGAGACGACGACCGTTCCGGAAGATACGGACGAGGCCGAAATGGCCGAGTCGGAGCACTACAAAAATGACTGAAGAAAAGAGCCGCAAGCTCACCCTCAAGCGCATCACCGACACCACGGACGAAGCGCCGCGGCTGGAAGAGCGCCTGCACAAGGTCCTGGCCCAGGCCGGCCTGGGTTCGCGACGGGCGCTGGAACAGCGCATCGCCGACAGCCTGGTGAAGGTCAACGGTGAGATCGCGCAGGTCGGGATGAGCGTCAAGAGCGGCGACAAGATCGAGCTCGACGGACGCCAGTTCGTCGCCAGCGCACTGACCGACCCCTCTCGCGTGCTGATGTACAACAAGCCCGAAGGCGAAGTGACCACGCGCGAAGATCCCGAAGGTCGCCCGACCGTGTTCGAGTCCCTGCCCGCGCTCAAGGGCGCCCGCTGGATCGCGATCGGTCGCCTCGACATCAACACCACCGGCCTGCTGCTGCTGTCCACCGACGGCGAACTGGCCAATGCGCTGATGCACCCGTCGTTCGAAGTCGAACGCGAGTACGTCTGCCGCGTGCGCGCGCCGGAAGGCCAGGACGTGGTCGCCGACGCCATCGTCGACCGCCTCGCCCGTGGCATCGCACTTGAAGACGGTCCGGCCAAGTTCGACGAGATCGAGCGCATCGGCGGCACTGACTCGCACGACTGGTTCCGCGTCGTCGTCAAGGAAGGCCGCAACCGCGAAGTGCGTCGCCTGTGGGAGTCGCAGGGTTGCCAGGTCAGCCGCCTCAAGCGCGTGCGCTACGGCGAAGTCGCGCTGCCGCGCGAACTGCTGCGCGGCCAGTCGCGCGAGCTGCCCTCCGAAGCCGTCGCTTCCCTTCGCGGCAAGCTGGGTCTGGAGGACGGCACGCCGTCGTCGCTGACCCTGCAACCGGTGATCGGCCAGCGCAAGGCCGCCAAGTCGACGATCGACCTCACCGGCCGCGCGCGTTCGCAGGGCTATGTCGGTGGTCACAACACCGCCGACGAAGGCCGCGAACTGCGTCGCTTCGACCATGTGCGCGAAGACCGTGGCGGCCGCGGCCGTGGCGGCCCGCGCAAGCATGGTGGCCTGACGGTCAGCGGCGAAGCGGCAGCCAACCAGTCGCAGAAGCCGTTCAAGCAGCGCAAGGAAAAGGGTCCCAAGCCGTTGCCGGATGGCAATCCGGCGGCGTTCCGTACCTGGTACGTGCCGGACGGTGTCAGCACCGGTCCGAGCGGTCACCGCAATCCTGATGGCCGCGGCAAGGGTCCCGGCCAGGGTCGTCCGCAGGGCGGCCAGGGACGTCCCGGCGGCGGCGGCGGTCGCCCCGGTGGCGGCGGTCGTCCGGCCGGCGGCGGTGGCGGTTATGGCGGCGAGCGCTCCGGCGGATTCGGTGGCGAAGGCCGTGGCGGCTTTGGCGATCGCGGTCCGCGTCGCGAAGGTGGCGGCGGCGGCGGTCAAGGCCAGGGCCAGGGCCAGGGACAGCGCAGCCCGCGTCCGTACGGACACCCCGGCAATGCGCCGAGCTTCCCCTCCGACCACGCCAATCCGGGCAGCTTCAATCCGTACGGCGACAAGCCGCGCGCCCCGCGTCCGGCAGGCGGTCGCCCCGGTGGCGGCGGTCGTCCGGGTGGCGGTGGTCCGGGCGGTCCGGGCGGTCGTCCCGGCGGCGGCGGCAATGCCCGTCCCGGCGGCGCAGGCCGTCCGGCCGGCGGCCCGCGTCCTGGCGGTCCGCGCGGTGGCGGACGCCCCGGCGGCGGTCGCGGTCCCCGTGGCGGTGCATGATCGCTGCATCGAACGTATGAAATGACAAAGGGCGCCTCGGCGCCCTTTGTTTTTTCACCGTCATCCCGGCGAAAGCCGGGACCCGGTTTGCTCCTGCGTTTAGCGAACTTACGACCGCCCTTCCCCACCTTTGTCCATCAGCTGGTGCAGCAGGTCCATCGGCAGCGGGAACACGATCGTCGAACTCTTCTCGCCGGCGATCTCCGTCAGCGTCTGCAGGTAGCGCAGCTGGATCGCGCGCGGATCGCCGCCCAGCAATCGCCCCGCCTCGACCAGCATCGCCGCGGCCTGGGCCTCGCCTTCGGCATGGATCACTTTCGCCCGGCGTACGCGCTCGGCTTCGGCCTGGCGCGCAATGGCGCGGACCATGGTTTCGTTGAGATCGACGCGCTTGATCTCGACGTTGGCGACCTTGATGCCCCAGGCATCGGTCTGGCTGTCGAGGATGTTGCGGATGTCGTCGTTGAGCTTCTCGCGTTCGGCGAGCATTTCGTCGAGTTCGTGCTGCCCCAGCACTGAACGCAACGTGGTCTGCGCGAGCTGGCTGGTCGCCTCGTAGAAATGCTCGACGTTGATGATGGCCTTCTGCGGATCGACCACGCGGAAGTACACCACGGCGTTCACCTGGACCGACACGTTGTCGCGCGAGATCACATCCTGTGGAGGCACGTCCATCACCACGGTGCGCAGGTCCACGCGAACCATCTGCTGCACGACCGGTATCAGCAGGATCAGGCCCGGCCCCTTCACCTTCCAGAATCGTCCCAGCTGGAACACGACGCCGCGTTCGTATTCGCGCAGCACTTTGACCGCGCTGATCAGGATCAACGCCAGCAGCACGATCACCGGCAGGTACATGGCCAGGTACATGGGGGTTCTCCTTCAGTCAGGACCCGTGGCGGGGCCCGGGGTTTCCTCTTCCGGCGCGACCTGCAACACCAGTCCGTCCAGTGCCAGCACCCGCACCGGCTGACCACGTCGCACCGGCGCCATCGACTGCGCCTGCCAGAGCTCCCCGCGGATGCGAACCTGGCCGCGCCCATCGAATTCGCGCGTGGCCACCGCCAGCTGCCCCAGCATGTCCTCCTGGCCGCTGACCACCGGGCGCCGCCGCGCACGCGCGGCCAGCCAGACCATGCCCATGAAGGCCAGCGCGCTTGCGACACCGATGCCGGCGATGAGTCGCCCGGGCACGCCGAACCCTGGCACCTGCGTGTCGAACAGGATCAGCGAACCGGCGACCAGCGCGACCACGCCACCCACACCCGCCGCGCCCAGGCTTGGCACCGCGAACTCGATTGCGATCAGCGCCACGCCCAGCACGATCAACGCGACGCCGGCGTAGTTGACCGGAAGCACCTGCAGCCCGTACGCCGCCAACAGCAGGCAGATCGCACCGACCATCCCGGGCAGGATCGCGCCGGGGCTGTAGCCCTCGAACACCAGCCCGTACAGGCCGATCAGCAGCAGCAGGTAGGCCACCGTGGGCTCGGTCAGAACGGCCAGCAATCGCGCACGCCAATCCGGCGTCACGATCGTCACTGCCTGGCCGGTGAGATCGAGGATCAGCTCGCCCGTTGCCAGCCGCACCTTGCGTCCGTGCGCCTGTCGCAGCAGCTGGTCGACGTTGCCGGCGACGATTTCGATGACGCCTTGCGACAGAGCCTGCGACGCCGTCAGTGTGGCAGCATCGCGCACCGCCGCTTCGGCGAATGCTGCATTGCGACCGCGCAGTTCGGCAAGGCTGCGCAGATAGCCGGCGGCGTCGTTGATCACCTTGCGTGACATTGCATCGCGCGGCTCGCGCCGTGGCGAAGGTGCAGCCGACGGTGACGCGCCCGGCGGCTCACCGCGTTGGTCGTCCGGTTCGTCCGGTGCATCTGCGGGTCCGGCACCGGGCCCCGGCCCGCCCATCGACACTGGCGTGGCTGCGCCCAGTGAAGTGGCCGGCGCCATTGCTGCCAGGTGGCAGGCGTACAGGATGTAGGTGCCCGCACTCGCCGCTCGCGCGCCTTCAGGAGCCACCCATGCGATCACCGGCACGCTCGACGCGAGAATGGCCTGGTTGATGTCGCGCGTTGCCGCGTCGAGCCCGCCCGGGGTGTCGATTCGAAGCACCACCGCGCGCGCGCCCTCGTCGCTGGCGCGGCGCAGCCCGCTGCGCAGGTAATCGCGGGTGGCCGGGCCGATCCCGCCCTTGATGTCGAGCAGCAATACCCCGCCCGTTTGCGCTTTCGGCGGTGCTTGCGCGGTCACGGAAACGGCCGCCATCAGCAGCACGCAGGCAACCATCCAGGACCGGAAGTGCACGTTCATGGGCGCGCGGGCGAGCGCGCATTGCACCCGCCACGAGGCGAGTTAACACCACTGTCCGTTAAGGAAACGGAATCCCACCCGGGTGGAGCGCGCTCAGTGCGGTGGGCTCAACGCAACAGGTCCGGCTGCGACTCGTACCACTGCCGGGCGCGGATCATGTGGAAGTCGCGCTGGCCGTTGTTGACCGCCACCGCGCAGCTGAGCACGCCCCAGTTGGCGTACAGACTGCCGACGCGGCTCTTGCCCTTCAGTCGCAGCCGGGCCTTGAGGTCATAGCGCTGGTTGCTTGCATCCACCTTGTCGAGCACCAGCACGTCGTCCTTCCATTGCACGTTGCTGCTGACCTGGGCCTGGCCGGAGTCGATCATCTTGAATACCCACTTGGGGTAGTCGCGCTTGCGAGAGAACAAGGCCAGCAGGAAGCCCACGTCCTTCATGGCGATGTTGGCCCGACCGCTGACCGTCACCGGCTTGTCCCAATCCATCCGCGCCCGCTGCAGGTCGATCCGCGCCCACCAGCCACTGCGCGACTCGCCACCGGGCTCGGTGAAACTCATGTTGGTCAACGCCACGCGGCTGCCGTCGATGTTGAAGTTGTGCCCGCTCAGGTCGGCGCGTCGCAACTGCGTATTGACGTCGACATTGCCGCGCAGCGCGATGCCTGCGAAGTGCAGTTGCGTGCCGCTGCCCTTGACGCGCACCACCCCGCTTCCGACCGCGCCGGCGCCGTCGAGGGTCAGGTCGCCACTGACCGTGCCGGCACCGCCATCGAAGCGGATGTGCTCGCCGGGCAGGTAGCGGTTGTAGGCGCGCAGGTCGGGGACGCGAGCGTCAACGAACACCAGGTGTGCCCTGAGTGCATCGCGCACCTCTTTCATGGCGCCAGGCTGCTTGAGTTTTTCCCGCTCGAGTCCGGAAACGGTCTGCAGGTCCAACCGCAGGTTCTGGCCTTCCACGTAAGGGCGCTGGGGCGCGTCTTCGGCGGCCATGTTGAAGTGGTCCATCACCAGTTCGAGGCTGGGCAGGAGTTCATCGCCCGCGCCGGCATCGAGACGGCCACTGGCGCGCGCGCGGCCCTGGATCCGGCTGCCCATCACGTGGGCCACGGCATCGACTTCGGGCACGCCGATGCGGCTGCCGGCGGCGACTTTGCCGTCGACGATCTGGACATCCGCATCGACCGCTCCCGATCCGTCGAGCGCAAGCCACGGTGCGTTGAACATGTTCCCCAGCCACCGCAGTGAAGCGAACTCCCAGCGACCGACGACATGACCGGAGGCACGCGGCAACGCGGCCTTGAAATCCGTCAGGGGCACCTGCGTTCCTCGCAGTCGCAAGTCGGCATCGAGGAACAGCGCCTTGCCCTGGTCCGGGGGTGCGGTCGCCTTGAGCACGATGTCGCGATCGACATCGAGCAGGAAATCCAGTGCGCCTTCGCGCGGCCGGCCGGCGATGTCGGTACCGGTGACCGGCATGTGCCAGCTCAGCTTGCTGCCGGGCCTGAGCGAACCGCGGGCGAATGCCAGCCTGGCGTGCGCCCGCCCCTGGCCCGGCACGGTCGACACCGTGATCTTCCCCTGCTTGTCGGTAACCGTCTTCACCGCCGCCGTGATGCCGTCGAGATTGAGCTCGGCATCCGTCATCAGCAGCTTGCGGATGCCCGGCGCCTGCGCACGGGTGTGGCGGGCAATCGCGAAACGGGCGTCAAGCCTGGCATCGTGCAGCACCGTATCGCCCTGGTACGTCAGGCGCGCCTTGTCGAAATGCGCAGTCGATGGCATCAGCTCGAGCGGGCCACCGCGCAGCTGCTTGTAGAAGCCGACTTCCGCGCTGCCCGGCCCCTGCAGCTCCAGTCCGGCGAAATGACCGGCCTTGATCGAGCGGGTGTGGATGCGATCGAAGCGCAGGACCCAACCGCCGGGGCGCGGTTGCGGCGGCGGTTTGCGCACGCCGACCAGATCGGCGCCGCCACTGACGTCGAACGCTTCCACGTCGGGCACGCGGACTTCCTTGTGCAGCAGCGGCAGGATCGCGACGCTGCCCTTCGCCTTGCCGGCCTGCACCGACCAGCGGGTCCGGGCAACCTGGCCCTTCATGTCGACGTCCCAGACAGTCACGCGGCCCGGCCACAAGGTCAGGCCCGGGCCCCAGTGGATCTCGAACTTCTCCGGCTTGCGATTGGCGACCCACGGTCCCAGCGGCGTGTTGAGGAAGACGTTGCCCAGTACCAGGTAGGCCGCATAGACGATGAGCAGGCCCAGGACGATGCGCATGAGCCACGGGCGAACCCCTGGCGGCAGGCGATTCCAGTACGACCGCAGATGGCTGTTCCACGAGGCGCTGTTCATGCGCCGGAGCATAGACAAGCGATTGTGAGAATCGACATCACGCGGGGGGCGTGATCTCAAGCCCCGCCGCATTGCGTACCGGCGCCGGGTTGCTGGAACCGTTGCGTGGTCGCGCTGGCGCGCTGTGAACTAATGGCGGGTCAGGTGGACTACGCGGGGGTGCACCAGCCGTTCGAAGTCGTCCCAGCCCATCCGCATCAGTTCGCGGTGGTTGCCGGCATTGAAGGCGATCCTCGTGTCCTCGGCGAGGCTGTCGGCGGCATACACCTCCATGCCGTAGAGATTGCCGAACGGCGGCATCGCACCGACTTCGCACTCGGGGAAGCGGTCCTTGAAATCGGATTCGCTGGCGAGCGCCACTTCGCGTGCGCCGCTGACCTGGCGCAGGCTGGCAAGGTCGAGCCATTCGCTGGACGGCATCACCGCCATCGCCAGCTTTCCGTCGAGCCGGACCATCACGGTCTTGGCCATCTCGTGCTCGTCGATGCGGGCACTGGCCGCGGTGGCCTGGGCGGTGAATGCATGCGGATGCGTCATCGTGTCGTACGTGACGCGATTGGAATGAAGGAATTCTTCTAAGCGTGGCGATGACATGGCCTGGACTCCTGATTGCGGAGCCGGCACGGCATGTCCGGTGGCGGCGGGCGGGTCGCGCCGGCGTCCTTGTCGTACGGGTTCACACAGCCGCGCTTGTGCGCGACCGGGCCAGTCTACCCCTCTCCCCGATGGCAGGGAGAGGGGTGTCGATCGCAGCTGCCTCAGCCGCTGGTCGCGGGCTGGGCGGCGATCCGGCCGGGTCGGTGAAACCTTGCGCGCGTGAATGCGCGCCGGTACCGGTTCACTTCAGCTCGAATGCATCGCCATCGAGCATCGCCGGGAAACGCTCGCGGTGCGCGGCAAGTTCGGCTGCGAGCAGGGTCGTGGTGACCACCACTTCCTCATCGGCGCATTCGCTGACGGGATGGCCCAGGAAGTCGATCACCGCGCTGTCGCCGGCGTAGTGCAGGCCATTGCCGTCAGTGCCGACCCGGTTGACCGCGGCGACATACCCAAGGTTCTCGATGGCGCGGGCACGCAACAGCGTCTTCCAGGGATAGCTGCGTGCCGACGGCCAGTTTGCGACGTAGACCAGCAGGTCATAGTCGAGCTGACCGGCACGCTCGACGTCGAAGCGGTTGCGCGAGAACACCGGGAAGCGCAGGTCGTAGCAGACCAGCGGGCAGATCCGCCAGCCTCTCCAGTCCAGCACGAGGCGATCGCGCCCGGCGGCGTAGCGCTCGTGTTCGCGCGCGTAGCGAAACAGGTGGCGCTTGTCGTAGGTGCGCAGCGCGCCGTCGGGCGTGGCGAACAGCAGGCGGTTGAACACCCCTTCATCGGTGCGCAGCTGCACGCTGCCCATCACCGCTGCATCGAGTTTGCGCGCCTGCTCGCCGATCCAGGCCACGGTCGGTCCGTCCATGCCTTCGGCATTGCCGATGGCATCGTTGGAGAATCCGCTGGTGAAGGTCTCCGGCAGGATCACCAGGTCGGTAAGGCCACGCAGCGACGCAATCAGGCGACCGTAGTACTCCCGGTTGCCGGCCGGATCGTGCCAGCGGGTTTCGCCCTGGATCAGCGACACGCGCAGGTCATTGCCGGGTGCTGCGGTCAGCGGCGGCGACGTCATAGCTTCTGCAGCCTCTCGATGGCGGCGTCCAGGGTGGCCTCGTTCTTGGCGAAACACAGCCGCGCCAGGCGTTGGCCCGACGGCGGCGTTTCGTAGAACGGCGACAGCGGGATCGCGGCAACGCCCTTCTCGATCGTCAGCCAGCGGCAGAAGGCGGCATCGTCGAGGTCGCTGACCGCCGAGTAGTCGACCAGCTGGAAGTAACCGCCCGGCACCGGCATCGGCTTCAGGCGGGTCGTCAGCAGCTGCTCACGGAAGCGGTCGCGCTTTGCCTGGTAGAACGCGCCGAGCTGTTCGTAGTGTTCCGGCTCGGCCTCGATCATTTCGGCGAAGGCCCACTGCGCCGGGGCGAACGTGCAGAAGGTGTTGTACTGGTGCACCTTGCGCAGCTCGGCCGACAACGCCGGCGGCGCGATGCAGTAGCCCACCTTCCAGCCGGTGCAGTGGTAGGTCTTGCCGAAGCTCGACACCACGAAGGCGCGCTCGCGCAGTTCCGGGTGACGCAGCACCGACTCGTGCACGCGGCCGTCGAAGACGATGTGCTCGTAAACCTCGTCAGACAGCAACACGATGTCGGTGTTGCGCAGCAATGCGGTCAGCTGCTCGATGTCATCGGCGTCGAACATCGCACCCGACGGGTTGTGCGGCGAGTTGACCATCAACATCCGCGTCCTGTCGCTGATCGCGGCGCGGACCAGGTTCCAGTCCGGGGCGAAGGTCACCGGATCGAGCGGGACGTGCACCGCGCGGCCGCCGGCCAGGTCAATCGCCGGCTCGTAACAGTCGTAGCAGGGGTCGAGCACGATCACCTCGTCGCCCGGTCGCACCACCGCGGCGATCGCATCGAAGATCGCCTCGCTCGCGCCGGAGGCCACCGTGACTTCGGCATCGGCATCGGGGCGATAGCCGTAGCAACGCTCGGTCTTGGCCGCGATCGCCTGGCGCAGGGCCGGGATGCCGGTCATCGGCGCGTACTGGTTGTGGCCGTCGCGCATGGCGCGGTCCAGCGCCTCGATCAGCCGGGCGGGCACGGCGAAGTCGGGGAAGCCCTGGCCGAGGTTCACGGCCTTGTGCTCGACCGCGAGCTGCGACATCACGGTGAAGATGGTGGTGCCGACCTTCGGCAGTTTGGTTTGCAGGGTCATCAGAGGGGGCGTGCTCGCAAGAGGCTTGGGACCGCGGAGGCGGACAAGTGTAAGGATGCGCGCCCGACGGTGTCATGACGAGTGGTCATCTACCCGTCCGACCTGGTGATGGCACGCCGGTTGAACTGTCGCCCATCCGCACTCACACTTCGCGCCATGCGTGAGCTGAAGATCGTCGATGCGGTCGAACTGGCCTCCGCCTATGCGGCTGCGGAGTACGTGGTCGTGCTCGACGGCGACCCCCTGCCGCTTCGGGTCGGGGCGCCTGCCAGCGACCTGGAAGCCTATTGGCCGGCGTCGCGCTACGCCTTCATCACCGCCTGGAACCCGGCCTCGCATCCGCGCTCGGATTCGGCCAACCAGGCCGCCGATGCCCTGCTGGTCGCCCAGCTCGATGCGGTCGGGGCCACCCGCCACCCGGCCTGGGCACAGGACCCGGGCGGCCACTGGCGCGAACCGGGCTGGCTGCTGGGCGGAATCGATGAAACCGACCTGCTGCGGCTGGCGGTCGAGTTCGGCCAGGCGGCCGTCCTGGCCTGGCACCCCGGCCAACCGGTACGGCTGCGGATGATGATGCCCCGGCCCGAGGCGGGTCCGCCCGTACCGGCGGTGGACCATACCGACTGGGTCGCTGGCTGACGCCACCCCGGGGCTTCTTCACCCCGGCCCCGATCCGGCCTCCGGGGGCTCCACCCGACCGCGACACGCCCGGACAAGCCGCTTCACCGGGGACTCGCATAAACTGGCGGCATCGCGGCCACCGGGCCGCAGCTCCCCAGCCGATGACGCCAACCGACCGACCTGCTCCGCCGCTGCTCGCAGCCCGCGGCTTACGCTTTGCGCGCAACGACGAGCCCGTGTTCGGCCCGCTCGACTTCAGTGTCGATGCCGGCGAGGCGCTGCTGGTCCAGGGCGACAACGGCGCAGGCAAGACCACCCTGTTGCGGGTGCTGGCCGGACTGCTGCGCGCCGACGAAGGCGAGATCGACCTCGATGGCCAGCCTGCCGGCACGTCGCGCCGCGCCCGCGCGATCGCCTATCTGAGCCATCTGCCGGGTCTGAAGGCGGATCTGACCTCCCTGGAAAACCTCAATTTCCTGTGCGGGCTGCACGGCCGCCGCCGTGCGCAGTTGCCGGGCAACGCCCTGGCCATCGTCGGCCTGGCCGGTTACGAGGACACCCTCGCCCGCCAGCTCTCGGCCGGGCAGAAGAAGCGGCTCACGCTGGCCCGGCTGTGGATGTCGCCGGCGCCGCTGTGGCTGCTCGACGAGCCCTACGCCAACCTCGACCTGGAAGGCATCGAGCTGGTCAATCGCATGGTCCAGGCGCACCTGCGCGAGGGCGGTGCCGCCCTGGTCACCACCCACGGCGCCTATGCGGCGCCGCCGGTGCGCACGCGGATGCTGGTGATGGCCAAGGGAGGCGGGCAATGAACGCCGCCCAGACCGCAACCCTCACCGGCGCTGCCCGCGCCCTGCTGGCGCGCGACCTGCGCCTGCTCTGGCGCCGCCGCGGCGATGCGTTGCAACCGGCGCTGTTCGCCCTGCTCGTGGTCGTGCTGTTCGCACTCGCCCTTGGCGGCGAAAAGCAGGCCCTGGCCAAGGTCGCCGGCGCGGTCCTGTGGCTGGCGGCCCTGCTGGCAGGACTGCTTTCGCTCGACACCCTGTTCCGCGGCGATGCCGAGGACGGCTCGCTGGAACAGTGGATGCTGGCACCCGTTCCGCTGGCCTGGCTGGTCGCGGTGCGGACCTTCATGCACTGGGCCACGAGCGCGCTGCCGCTGCTGATCGCGACGCCGTTTCTGGCCGAGCTGCTGTACCTGCCACGCGACCAGCTGCCGGTGCTGCTGGCCTCGCTGGCGTTGGGCACGCCGCTGCTGAGCCTGCTGGGCGCGGTGGTCGCCGCGCTGACGGTCGGAATGCGGCGCTCCGGTATACTTGTCGCGTTGCTGGCGCTGCCGTTGTACGTGCCCGTGCTGGTGTTCGGTGCGGGCAGCGTGGCCGCTGCGGCGCAGGGTCTGGATCCCATCGGCGCGCTGCTGTTGCTCGGCGCGGGCCTGGTGCTGGCGCTGGTGCTGGCGCCGCTGGCCGCTGCCGCCGCGATACGGATTGCGCTCAGCTAGTCAACAGACAGTTGAGCCAGATCAAATGCCGCGCCCCGGCCCCATCCTTTAATGTCCGCCGCGACCCATTGTCGAAACAGCCGCCACCGGGCCCCATGGCCAGGACGCAGGCGGCAACCAACAGGCGCAGGTAGTCCGAGATAACGATGAATCCGATCATCCGCTGGTTCCACAAACTCGGTTCACCGCCCTACTTCGATCGTTTCGCTGCGCGCTGGGCCCCCTGGGGCTACGGCCTGGGCCTGCTGGTCATGGCATGGGGCCTGTACGCTGCCCTGTTCCAGGTGCCGGCCGATTACCAGCAGGGCGACAGCTTCCGCATCCTCTACATCCACGTGCCCAGCGCCTGGATGAGCATGGCGGTGTTCGCGCTGATGGCGATCTACGCGGCAATCGCACTGGTCTGGCGGATCAAGCTGTGCGAGATCCTGGCGATGGCCTGCGCGCCGATCGGCGCCGCCTTCACCCTGATCACGCTGCTGACCGGTTCGATCTGGGGCAAGCCGATGTGGGGCACCTGGTGGGACTGGGATCCGCGC
>DATDBI010000307.1:0-8024 GCA_036524915.1 Lysobacter sp.
GTTGACAGATTCGCTTCCATGCCTAAAATGTCGGTTCCTCTGCGGGAATAGCTCAGTTGGTAGAGCACGACCTTGCCAAGGTCGGGGTCGCGAGTTCGAGTCTCGTTTCCCGCTCCAAATTCGAGGGTGCCTTTCATCAGCGCCCTCACCCAAGGCCCCGCAAGCGGGGCCTTGTTGTTTCTGGCCCACTTGCGTGAACGGGGCAGGAATGTGGAAGAATCCGTTTTGCGGATTCGAAAGTCACCGGCCTGGTGGCAGAGTGGTCATGCAGCGGCCTGCAAAGCCGCGTACGCCGGTTCAATTCCGACCCAGGCCTCCAGCATTGAGATCGTGCCCCGCGTAGCTTCGAGCGACGCGGGGCATTTTCTTTTTGGCCTTACTGGAACGCCAGCGTGAGCACGCGAAGCGCTTCGCGCGATCGGCGATCGCTCAGCGCGGTGTAGAGCATCACGTCCTGCGCGGGGATCGGCGGCAGGGACAGGCGTTGCCCGATATCGACCGTGCCCGATGGCGCGGCGCGTTGCGCCAACGCTGCCACGGCCAATCCCCCGGCCGCTGCGGCGCCGAGAATGGCGGCGCCCTTGCCAACGAAGACTTCGTTCCATTCGATTCCGGCCTTGTCGAGCGCACGAGTTGCCACCGCTCTGATGCGGCACGATGCACCTTGCGTTGCCAGCGGCAGGGGTTGGCCGGCAGAGGGCTCCCAGCCGACGGCCGCGTACCAGGAAAACGCCTCGACAAAAGCGGCTCTGCCCTGCTTGCGGCGGTCGTCCGGACGCAGCGCCAGTACCGCGTCGAGCTCGCCCTGTTCGTAGGCCTGCATCAGCTCGCGCGTGCCAGCCACCCGCATCTCGACCAGCAGGCCCGGGTCGTGGTCCCGCATCCGCCGCAACAACGACGGCAGCTCGCCGCCAACCAGCAAATGACTGATGCCGATCGCCAGCCGGCGCCGATCGACTTCAAACGCGGTGAGCGCGCGGTCGTGAGTCGACACCAGTTCGCGTGCCGTCCCGAGAAATGCCAGCCCTTCGGCGGACAGGCGGACGTGCCGGGGCGTGCGCTCAAGCAGGCGCCGGCCCAGCTGATCTTCCAGCCGGCGCAGCTTGAGGCTGACCGCGGACTGGGTGGTTCCCAGCACATCGGCGGCGCGGGTGAAGCTTTGCAGGTCGGCGGCCAGGACGAAGGCCTTGACCGCATCGATATCCATTGCCTTCATGGTGAAGATCAGGATTGGAAATGACAGATATATCTATAGATATGTTTTCGTAATCACGCAAGCGGCCTAGGCTGAGCGCTGGTCCCGTTGCCAAAGGAGTCCCACGATGAAACACCTGACCGGTGTGATGCTCGCGATGCTGGCCGGATTGGGTGCGCGCGACATGCCTGCACCTGCCCATGATTTTCCACTGCGCGGAACCTGGTCGCTGGTGGCCGCGGACAAGATCCTGCCCGGCGGCGCACTGGCACGGGACTATGGCGAGCAACCCAGGGGCAGGTTGATCGTCGACCCCCAGGGCCGATACTCGTTGCAGATATTCAAGTCCGAGCGCGTGCGTTTCACCAGCGACAGCAAGGCCGAC
The DNA here is from genome assembly GCA_036524915.1 of Lysobacter sp. Lineage (GTDB taxonomy): Bacteria > Pseudomonadota > Gammaproteobacteria > Xanthomonadales > Xanthomonadaceae > Lysobacter_J. Next base: position 1,581 of record DATDBI010000307.1, read on the forward strand.
GGCAGCGCGGACGAGTTCAAGTCCGCGGTGATGGGGAGCAGCACCCATTACGGCAACGTCACGATCGATGAAAGGGCCGCTCAGCTAGTCTTTTCCATCGAGGGCTCGTCTTTCCCCAATTGGGAAGGCACCGTGCAACGGCGCCAATACAAGCTGGAAGGCAACGAGCTGAGCTACCAGGTGCCGCCTCGGGCGGACGGCAGCATCCCTGTTTCCGTCTGGCGACGAGTCGATTGATCAGCCGAAGCAATCGGATCACCGTTTCCCCTATCAGTACACGAGAGAGAACATGCCGCACTTCGTCGTTGATTGCTCGCAGGGGATACTGCAGTTGCGCAGTGAGGAAGAGATCCTCGCGCGATTGCATCGCGCCGTGAACGCCACGGGATTGTTCGAGGAGTCCGATATCAAGGTCCGCGTCAATCCTTACCGGGTCTACACCGTGGGCGGCAGGCCAGACGACTTCATCCACGTGTTCTCGCACATCATGCAGGGACGAACCGTCGAACAACGCACGGATCTTTCGAAACGGATAGTCAGCGAACTGGTGGACCTGTTTCCGAACGTTGCGAAGATCGCAACGAACGTCGCGGAGTTCGAGAAAGCGACCTATCTCAATCGGGCACAGTTGTAGGCGCGACGGTTGCGCCAGGCAGGGCAGGTTGCATGCGCCGGCTCGATTGACGCGGATCGGTCGCGCCGGCAGGATTTGCTTTCGCGTAAGCTAGCGCGGCACCACGCATCCCAGCCCGGATGGCGGAACTGGTAGACGCATCGGACTTAAAATCCGCTGGCCGAAAGGCCGTGCCGGTTCGACTCCGGCTCCGGGCACCATCGTTGTGACCTCACGCCTTCCGCGCCTGCACACTTTCAAGGAATGCACGCAGCAACGCGCTGCGGTACTTGCGCCGATGCAGCACCAGGCTCAGCTGGCGCTTGAGGCTCAGGAATGGCGTCCGCAGCACGGCGAGTCTGCCCGCAGCCTGCGCGTGTGCAACCGCTACGACCGGCAGCAGCGCCAGTCCCAGGCCTGCGATCACGGCCTGTTTGATCGCTTCACTCTGATCCAGCTCGAGCACGGTTTCGCCCGGCGGCAACGCCGCCAGTGCGCGCTCGGTCTGGCCGCGCGTGGCCGATCCGGCTTCGCGGAGGATCCAGCGTGCACCTGCGAAATCCTCTGGGCGAAGGCGGCGGCGCTTCGCCAGCGGATGCGACGCTGGAGCGCAGACGCACAGGAGGTCATCACGCCAGCGCAGCAGCTCCAGGTCGGCGTGTGCGGCCGGGCCTTCGATGCAGCCAATGTCGAGGCTGTAATCGAGGACGCCGTCGACAATCGCCGCGCTGTTGTCGACGTGCAGCTTGAGCGCCACCTGCGGATAGGCGGTGATGAAACCTCCCAGCAGATCGCCCACCAGGTAGTTGCCCACGGTGTTGCTCGCACCGACGCGCAGTTCGCCCGACACCAGGTCGTCGGCGTTGCCTGCGTGCCGCCCGAGCTCGCGCATGCGCTCGAGCAGCTCCTGCGCCAAGGGCAGTAGCTTGCGGCCATGAGCGTTGATGTGCAGGCGTCGCTGGGTCCGATCAAACAGCGGTGAACCCAGGACCCGCTCCAGTTCGGCCAGCGCCATGCTGGCCGCGGGCTGGGTCAGGTGCAGCTGTTCCGCAGCAGCCCGGACGGTGCCGCCGGTGGCAATGGCAACGAACACTTCCAGCTGGCGCGGGCTGATTCCAATCATCAGCAGAGTTTATGCCAAGGCTAAGTAATCTCAAATTTACTGAATGAACATGGGGCGCGACCATTCCCCCATGGCCTACGTCGCTCCCGGTTCGCACCCCCAAGCCCGCTCGCTTCCTTCGTGGCTGCCTGCCTGGGCCCCGGGGCTGGGGCTGGCGGTATCCGTGGGGTTGCTGGCGCTGGCCGCCGCGCAATTCCCGCTGCTGCAGCGCTGGCAACTGAGCGCGCTGACCGTTGCCATCGTGCTGGGCATGCTGATCGGCAACCTGGCGGGCAGTCGCCTGCCTGCAGGCATCGCCCCCGGCATCGGCTTGGCCCAGCGCCAGCTGCTGCGAGCCGGCGTGATGCTCTACGGCCTGCGCCTGAGCTTCCAGGACGTCGCCGCGGTCGGTATGCATGGCTTGCTGATCGATCTGATCGTGGTGGTGTCGACCCTTTGCCTGGGTACCTGGGTGGGCCGCCGCTGGTTCGGGCTGGACCGCGATACCGCATTGCTGACCGCCGCCGGCAGCGCCATCTGCGGCGCCGCCGCGGTGCTGGCGGTGGAGCGGGTGATTCGTCCCGATCCGAGCAAGGTCGCCATTGCCGTGGCCAGCGTGGTGCTGTTTGGCACGCTGAACATCTTCCTGTACCCGCAGATGTATCCCTACCTGGGCCTCGATCCGGCGGCGTTCGGCCTGTATGCGGGGGCGACGGTCCACGAAGTCGCGCAGGTCGTCGCGGTGGGCAGCGCGATTGGTCCGGAAACTGCCGATGCCGCGGTCGTCGTCAAACTGACGCGCGTGCTGATGCTGGTGCCGGTACTGCTGGTGCTGGGCTGGCGCGAGGCGCGCAACGGCGGGCAGCGGGCGATGGTGGTGCCGTGGTTCGCGCTTGGTTTCCTCGGTGTCGTGGCGTTGAACTCGGTCGTCACCGTGCCGGCGCAGCTTCGCTCGGCGCTGCTCACTCTCGATACCCTGCTGCTGGCTACCGCGATGGCGGCGCTGGGCATCGAAACGCGCCTGGCGCGGCTGCGTGCACTGGGGCCGCGACCGCTGCTGCTGGCGGCGGTGCTGTTTGGATGGCTGTCGATTGGCGGATATGTGCTGGTGCGCTGCCTGGCGTGAGGCCTGCTGGCCCTAGAATGGCCGCTGGTGGCGACCCGCACTTGGGCGCCGGGTTGTCTGGCCGGATCATCGAGCGGGTGGGTGGATGCAGGATATTGCCGGGTCGCGCATCGCGGTCGTCGGACTGGGTTACGTCGGATTGCCGCTGGCGATCGAATTTGCCCGCCATTACGACACGCTGGGTTTCGACATCGACGCTCGCCGGGTCGAGCAGCTGGGCCGTGGCGAGGACAACAACGGCGAAACCGACCGTGCTGACCTGGTCGATGCCAGGCGCCTTGAGCTGACCTCCGACCCGCAGCAGCTGCACGCCTGCAATGTGTTCGTGGTGACCGTGCCAACGCCGGTGGACGAACACAAGCGTCCGGACTTCACCCCGTTGATCGAGGCGAGCCGCACGATTGGCCGGTTGCTCAAGGCCGGCGACGTGGTTGTCTACGAATCCACGGTTTATCCCGGTGCCACGGAAGAGATCTGCGTGCCCGAACTCGAGCGCGCCTCCGGGCTGCGCCTCAACCAGGACTTCTTCGTCGGCTACAGCCCCGAGCGGATCAACCCCGGCGATCGCAAGCGGCGCCTGGTCGACATTCCCAAGGTGACGTCCGGCTCGTCGCCCGAAGCGGCCGATTTCGTCGACGCGCTCTACCGCAGCATCATCAAGGCCGGCACGCACAAGGCGTCGAGCCTGCGCGTGGCCGAAGCCTCCAAGGTGATCGAGAACACACAGCGCGACGCCAACATCGCCCTGGTCAACGAGTTCGCGCTGATCTTCCAGCGCCTGGGCATCGACACGACCGAGGTGCTGGAGGCGGCGGGGACGAAGTGGAATTTCCTGCCGTTCCGGCCGGGCCTGGTGGGCGGGCACTGCATTGGCGTCGATCCGTACTACCTGATCCAGAAGGCGCAGCAGGCCGGTTACTACCCGGACATCCTGCTGGCGTGCCGCCGCATCAACGATGCGATGGGCGAGCACGTCGCGGCCGACGTGGTGAAGCTGATGATCCAGCGCGGAATCGCCGTCGCCGGCGCGCGCATCCTCATCCTGGGCATCACCTTCAAGGAAAACTGCCCGGACCTGCGCAACACGCGCGTGGTCGAGCTGGCAGAGAAATTCGGCGAGTACCGGGCGCACGTGGACATCCATGATCCGTGGGCCGATGCCGACGAAGCCAGGCGCACCTACGGCATCGAACTGCTCAGAGACGCGCCGCAGGCCGAAACCTACGATGCCGTGGTGCTGGCCGTGGCCCATGACCAGTTCCGTGACCTTGGCGCCGAAGGCGCGCGCGCGTTCGGGCGCCCGCATGCGCTGCTGTACGACATCAAGAGCCTGTACCCGCGCGAAGGGGTCGACGCGCGGCTCTGATCACGACCGGCGCGTTATGCTCCGGACATCCTTCGTGCCGGTTGAATGCACATGCGCTACTCCCTGTATGTCGCCAGCCTGATCGCAACGCTGGTGTCATCGATCCTGAGCCTGTGGCATCCAGCCTGGTTGTGGGGCGTGGCCGGGTTTGGCGCACTCGTTGCGCTGGGGACCTGGGACCTCCTGCAGACACGCAGTGTGCTGCGCCGCAACTATCCCGTGCTTGCACATTTCCGCTACGGGCTGGAAGCGATCGGGCCGGAAATGCGGCAGTACTTCATCGAGTCGGACATTGCCGAAGTGCCGTTCTCGCGCCAGCAGCGCAGCCTGGTTTACCAGCGCGCCAAGTCGGTCAGCGACGTGCGGCCGTTCGGTTCGCAGCAGGACGTCTACGGCATCGACTACGAATGGATCAACCATTCGCTGGCGCCCAGGCCGCACGGTTCGCATGACTTCCGCATCCCGGTGGGCGAGGGCAGTGCCACGCTGCCGTATTCGGTGAGTGTGTTCAACATCTCGGCGATGAGTTTCGGCTCGCTGTCGGCCAACGCCATCCGCGCACTCAACCGCGGTGCTCGCATGGGCGGGTTCTATCACGACACTGGCGAAGGCTCGATTACGTCCTACCACCGCGAGCCGGGTGGCGATCTGGTCTGGGAGATCGGATCGGGGTACTTCGGCTGCCGTAACGAGGATGGCAGCTTCAGTGCCGAGCGCTTCGCCGCGTGCGCGCGCGATCCGCAAGTGAAGATGATCGAGATCAAGTTGTCGCAGGGCGCAAAGCCGGGCCATGGTGGCGTTCTGCCAGCAGCGAAAGTCACCGCCGAGATCTCGCAGTTCCGTGGCGTGCCGATGGGCGTTGACTGCGTGTCACCTGCCGCGCACAGCGCGTTCAGTACGCCGCTGGGCCTGCTGGAGTTCGTTGCGCGCCTGCGCGAGCTGTCGGGCGGCAAGCCAGTGGGTTTCAAGCTGGCGATCGGCCACCCGTGGGAGTGGTTCGGCATCGCCAAGGCCATGCTCGAAAGCGGGCTGCTTCCGGATTTCATTGTTGTCGACGGCGCCGAAGGCGGTACCGGCGCGGCGCCCGCCGAGTTCATCGATCACGTGGGTGTGCCGATGCACGAAGCGCTGATGCTGGTGCACAACACCCTGGTCGGCCTGGATCTGCGCGGTCGCATACGCATTGGCGCAGCGGGCCGCATCACCAGTGCATTCGACATCGCGCGCACTCTGGCGATGGGAGCCGACTGGTGCAACGCGGCGCGCGGCTTCATGTTCGCGCTGGGCTGCATCCAGTCGCAGAGCTGCCATACCGACCGTTGCCCCACTGGCGTGGCCACCCAGGATCCGCGGCGCTGGCGAAACCTCGACGTGCCCGACAAGGCGACGCGCGTGGCCGCTTTCCACCAGAACACGCTCAAGGCGCTGCGTGACCTGCTGTGCGCGGCGGGGCTGGACCATCCGGAGCAGCTGGGCCCCGAGCACATACTTCGCAGGGTGTCGCCGATCGAGGTTCGCTCCCTGGCGGCGTTGTATACGTTCCTGCGGCCGGGCGATCTCCTCGCGCGGATTCCGGATCACGCGGTGTTCCAGTCGTTCTGGGCGAGTGCACGCAGTGACAGCTTCGCCGCACCGGCGCTGGTTGAAGCGATGCGGGGGAGCAAGTCGCAGTAGCGGCTCAGTGCGGTAGCGCGACGCTCAGTCGAGCAGATCGAGCACGCGCTCGGGCGGTCGGCCGATGACTGCGCGGCCGGCGTGGACGAAGATCGGCCGCTCGATCAGGCGCGGATGGGTGTTCATCGCATCGAGTAGGGTCGATTCCGCCAGCGATTCATCGGCCAGGCCGAGTGCGGCGTACTCGTCTTCGCCGGTACGCAGCAGGGCGCGCGCGGGCAGGTTCAGCAGCTTCATCAATGCGCGAAGCTCCGCCGGCGAGGGCGGGGCATGCAGATAGTCGACCACGACCGGCTCCACGCCGCGCTCGCGCAGCAGTTCCAGCGCGCCGCGCGATTTGGAACAGCGGGGGTTGTGGTACAGGCGGGTCTCGTTCATCGCAGCCTCGCTGGTGGCGGGTCGGGCCTGGCGTCGTGGCCTGGCGCGGAAAAGCAAAAGGCCGGCTTTCGCCGGCCTTTGCCTGGTACTGGTGGGCGGTACAAGTTTCGAACTTGTGACCCCTGCCGTGTGAAAGCAGTGCTCTACCGCTGAGCTAACCGCCCAAAATGGCTGCGTAGTATAGC
>DATDBI010000308.1:0-9932 GCA_036524915.1 Lysobacter sp.
CCAGCACCGTTTCGGTGCCAAACGCGGAAGACATGCCGGTGCTTGGGGGAGGTGACCGGCCGGCATTGTAGCCGATCACGCCAAGCTGAGACTGATTCTCATCTTGCTGGCGACCGGCATGCCCCGCGCCCGATCGCCAGCTGGGAACGGGCGCAATCAGCCCGTCGGCGGATCCAATCGCAGCAGCTTGCCGTTGTCCTCGTCGGTCAGCACGTAGACCTTGCCGTCGCTGCCGACGCGCACGTCGCGGATGCGCGAGCCCAGTTCCTTCAGCAGGCGCTCCTCGCCGGTGATCTTGTCGCCGTCCAGGGTGAGGCGGATCAGGCTGCTGTCGGCGAGGGCGCCCAGGAACAGGCTGTTGTCCCACTTCGATCCGGCCTGTCCGGTGTAGAACGCCATGCCCGACAACCCGGGCGACTTCTCCCAGACGTGGTACGGCTGTTCCATGCCCGGTGCGGAGGTACCGACGGCTTCCGGAATCTTCAGGCCCGAGTAGTTGATGCCGTGGGTGATGATCGGCCAGCCGTAGTTCTTGCCCGGCTCCGGGCGGTTGATCTCGTCGCCGCCACGCGGGCCATGCTCGGCCTCCCACACCGTGCCGGTGCGCGGGTCCAGTGCCAGCGACTGCATGTTGCGGTGGCCGTAACTCCAGATCTCCGGGCGCGCATCCTTGCGGCCGACAAAGGGATTGTCGGTCGGCACGCTGCCATCGAGGTTCAGGCGCACCAGCTTGCCCTGCAGCATGTCGAGCTTCTGCGCGGTCGGGCGGTCGTTGCGCTCGCCCTGGGTGATGAAGACATGGCCCTTGCCGTCAAACACGATACGCGAGCCGAAGTGGTTCGGGCCTTCGAGCTTGGGCTGTTGCTGGTAGATGCGTCGCACGTCGCTGAGCGAGGTGTCGCCGAGCGTGGCCATCGCCACCGCGGTGCCGGCGGTGCCGTTCTCGCCCGGCTCGGCGTAGCTGAAGTAGATGCGCTTGCTGCTGGCAAAGTCGGGTGCGAGCACCACGTCGAGCAGGCCGCCCTGGCCCTGCGCCCAGACCTCCGGCACGCCGCCGATCGGGGCGGACACCGCACCGGCGGCGGATACGCGGCGCAGGCGACCGGCGCGCTCGGTGACCAGGAAACTTCCGTCGGGCAGCAATGCCACGCTCCACGGGTGCGCCAGTCCGGAGGCGATTTCCGTCACGCGCACCTGGCCGTTCTGGCTGGCCACCGTCTGCGTCGGCAGGGTTGTCGGCGCCGGTGTCGCGCTGGCGGCAGCCTCCGCCTTCGGGGCTGCTGTGCCCTGTTCGGCCTGGCAGGCGGCCAGCGTGAGCGACAGCGCGAAGGCGAGGGCGGTGCAGTGGACCTGGTGGCGCATGGAAAGTCTCCGGTTGCGAAGGTGGAGGCGCGGATGTGGGCAAACGTCGTCAACGATACCCGGCGGCCTGCAATTCAAACAGTTCGGCGTAGCGTCCGCCCTGGCCCAGCAGCTCCTGGTGGGTGCCGCTGGCCTCCAGGCGCCCTTCGGCCAGCACCAGGATCCGGTCGGCCATGCGCACGCTGCTGAAGCGGTGCGAGATCAGCACCGCGGTCTTGTCGTGCGAGAGTTCCTTGAAGCGCTGGAACACTTCGAACTCGCTGCGGGCATCCAGCGCTGCGGTCGGCTCGTCGAGGATCATCACCTGCGCATCGCGCATGTAGGCGCGCGCGATGGCGATCTTCTGCCACTGCCCGCCGGACAGGTCGACGCCGCTCTTGAAGCGGCGCCCGATCAGCTGGTCGTAGCCGTTGGGCAGTCCTTCGATCACCTGGTCGGCTGCCGCACGGCGCGCCGCCTCGCGGATGCGCGCGCCGTCGGCCATCGCGTCGATCTGGCCGACGCCGATGTTCTCGCCGGCGGTAAGGTGGTAGCGCACGAAGTCCTGGAAGATCACTCCGACGTTCCCGCGCAGATCATCCAGGTCGTACTCGCGCAGGTCGCGGCCGTCGAGCGTGATCCGACCCTCGTCGGGGTCGTAGAGGCGCGCGAGCAGTTTGACCAGCGTCGTCTTGCCGGCGCCGTTCTCGCCGACCAGCGCCAGCACTTCGCCCGCGCGCAGTTCGAAGTCGAGCCCGCGCAGGGCCCACTTCTCGGCATCGGGATAGCGGAAGCCCACGTTTTCGAACACGAAACCGCGCGCGATTGGTCGCGGCACCGACAGGGCGTTGGGGGGCGAGATGATCTCGGGCTTGATCTCGAAGAACGAGAACAGGTCGTCCAGGTACAGGGCCTGTCCGGCGACCTGCGAGAAGCCGACCAGCAGTCCCTCCAGCAACTGCCGCAGGCGGCGGAAGCTGCCGGCGAGGAAGGTGAGGTCGCCGATGCTGAAATCGCCGCGCACGGTCCGCCATGCGATGTAGGCGTAGGCGACGTAATAGCCCATCGTGCCGAGCGCTGCCAGCAGCGCACCCCAGGCGGCGCGGCGACGGGCGAGGGCACGATTGGCGCGGAAGAATCCATCGGCCAGCTCGCGATACTTGGCGATGAGGTAGCGGTGGAGGTTGAAGATCTTCACCTCCTTGGCCGTTTCCACGCTCGCGCCCATCTGCCTCACGTACTCGAGCTGGCGCCGCTCCGGTGTCCAGGCGAAGTTGAGCGAGTAGCCCAGCGCGTTGAAATGCGCCTCGCCGACGAACGAAGGCACCAGCGCCACGGCCAGCAGCACGATCAGCCACGGCGCATAGACCAGCAGTCCGGCGGCGAAACTGATCACGGTGATGGCGTCCTGCACCTGGCCGAACAGCTGGCTCATCAGGTTCATCCGGCCCATCGTCTGGCGACGCGCGCGGTCGAGCTTGTCCTGCAGGTCGGGGTCTTCGAAATCCTCCAGGTCCAGCGTTGCCGCGTGCTCCATGAGACGCACGCTGGTGACGTTGGTGAACAGCTCCGACAGCAGCGAGTCGCCGTAGCTGATCAGCCGCCCCAGCAGGTCCGAACCGATCGCCAATGCGAACTCGATCAGCAGCAGCCACGACAGCGTATCGAGCTGCCCGCTGTGCCATGCCGCGCCGATCGACTCGAAGCCGCTGCCGGCGGCGACCAGCCGCACGGCCTCGTCGATGATCAGCTTGCCGACGTACAGCGTGGCGACCGGCAGGAATGCGCGCACGATGCGCAGTCCCAGTGTGGTCAGTGTCAGCCAGGGGCTGGTGGCCCAGATCTGGCGGAGGAACGGTGGTAGGTTGCGCAACGCGTCGAATCGTTCGCGCAGGCTGGGCTTGGCGGCAGCGGCAGGTGTGGCGGGCATGGGTTCGCAGGATAGGGCACTTCGGCGACAGCCGGCGTCATCGTGCCGTCATGCTCGCGGATGATTCAGCGGTCAAGCCGCATCCAGCACCACCCACGCCGGCGCGTGATCGCTGGCGCGTTCCTGCCCGCGCACCCAGACATCGACGCCGGCCTCGAGCAGGCGCGGCGCGACCATGCGATTGAGCAGCAGATGGTCGATGCGCAACCCGGCATTGCGCTGCCAATGCTGGCGGAAGTAATCCCAGAAGGTGTACACGCGCTCGTCGCCGAAGACATCGCGCAGCGCGTCGGTCCACCCCTGCTCGAGCAGCGCCTTGTAGCGCTCGCGCGATTGCGGCTGCAGCAGTGCGTCCTTGCGCCAGGACTTGGTGTCGTAGATGTCCTCGTCCGTCGGCACGACGTTGAAATCGCCGGCGAGCACGACCGGCTGGCCGCAGTCCTGCAGTTCTTTCGCGCGCGTGATGAGGCGGTCGAACCACGCCAGTTTGTAGTCGAACTTCGGCCCCGGTTGCGGGTTGCCGTTGGGCAGATACAGGCATGCAATCACGATGCCGGAGACGGCGGCTTCGAGGTAGCGGCTCTGGCTGTCGTCGGGATCGCCGGGCAGGCCGCGCCGGATCTCGATCGGGTCGGTATCACGGGCGAGGATGGCCACGCCGTTCCACGACTTCTGGCCATGCCAGATCGCGCCATAGCCGGCGTCGGCCAGCGCCTTGCGCGGAAACTGTTCGTGCGGGGCCTTGAGTTCCTGCAGGCAGGCCACGTCGGGGGCTTCCTCGCGCAGCCACGCAAGGAGCGATGCCAGGCGGGTATTGATGCCGTTGACGTTGAACGTGGCGATCTTCACGCAGGTGGTCGCTGCAGCGCGCAGGAGACGACGAACCGGCTCCTGCGCCCATCGCCTCAGAAGCGGTACACGCCACCCAGTCGGATGCCGCTGTCCTCGAACTCGAGGTGGCCGTCGAAACGGCTGGCATCGGCATCGGCATCGATCTTGTTGTAGGTGTAGTCGAGCATGAAGCCGAAGCTCTCCCACGGATACCACTCCACGCCACCGCGGGCGAAGGTGACGTCGGCATCGATGTCATTGATGTCGGCGCTGAAGTAGCCAGCTTCGGCGTAGAGGCGCCAATCTTCGGCAGGTGTCCAGCGCCAGCTGGCGCCGATGGTCGGGGCAGGCACGTCGGCCGACACCTGGCGATCGAATGCCGAGCCGCCCTGGTTCCCGCCCAGGTCCAGTTCCAGGTCGAGATTCAACTCGACCTTGTACCAGATCAGGCCCAGGCGCGGCCCGAGCGCCCAGGTCTCGTTGTTGGCGGCCCACCAGTTGTAATTGATCTCGTACGCGTCGAAGTTGTACTCGCTGCGCACGGTGGCCGTGGCCGGGTAAATCGCGCCGTCGAAGCTGATGTCGCGGTTGAGCGTGCGCGTCGCGTCGAAGCTGTCCTGGTAGTAGGACACGCCGAATTCATGGTTCTCGAATGGACGCCAGGTCGCGGCGATCAGGCCGATCGTACTGTCGCCGTCCAGGCCCAGGTCACGCTTGAGGTCGACATTGGTGCCCTGCGAGGTCTCGCCGTCGGCCCGGACCTGGGTGTCGAACTTGCTTACATACCCGGCGATGCGGATGCTGAAGGTGTCCAGGGGCTCCACCGCCTGGGCGGGAGCGGAGAGGGAGCAGAGGAGGACAGCGGGCAGCAGAAAGCGGCCGGCAGCCGCGCTATGACGTTGCGACGACGACATGTGAACCCCCTCAGGATGGGCGGCAGGCAAGGCCGGCCGCATAGATGTTCAGTTTCTGTAACGTTCCATGTTGGCTGTGCGTGAAATGTGAAGGCCCCGGGACCCCCCAATGGCACCAGACCCACAGTCAGTTAGCGGCTAAAATGTTGGCCCCGCCGCCAGCCCCGATGCCCGCCGTGAGCAACGCCGCAAGCCCGCAGTCCCCGGCCGTCCCGACGACGCCTGTTTCGATCCGCCAGGAAGACCTGATCCAGTCGGTCGCCGATGCCCTGCAGTACATCAGCTACTACCACCCGGTCGACTACATCAAGAACCTCGCCGCTGCCTACGAGCGCGAAGAGTCCCCGGCAGCGCGCGATGCCATTGCCCAGATCCTGATCAACTCGCGCATGTGCGCCGAGGGCCATCGGCCGATCTGCCAGGACACCGGCATCGTTACCGTGTTCCTCGAGATCGGCATGAACGTGCGCTGGGACGACGCCACGATGGGCGTGGAGGACATGGTCCACGAGGGCGTGCGCCGCGCCTACAACCACCCCGACAACAAGCTGCGCGCCTCGGTGCTGGCCGATCCTGCGGGCAAGCGCATCAACACGAAGGACAACACGCCGGGCGTGGTCAACGTCAAGGTGGTGCCGGGCAATACGGTCGAGGTGATCGTCGCGGCCAAGGGCGGCGGTTCGGAAGCGAAGTCCAAGTTCGCGATGCTCAATCCGTCCGATTCGATCGTCGAGTGGGTGCTCAAGACCGTGCCGACGATGGGCGCGGGCTGGTGCCCGCCGGGCATGCTCGGCATCGGTATTGGCGGCACCGCCGAGAAGGCGATGCTGCTGGCGAAGGAAGCGCTGATGGAGCCGATCGACATCACCGAGCTGCAGCAGCGCGGTGCGTCCAATCGCGCCGAGGAGCTGCGCCTGGAACTGTTCGAGAAGGTCAATGCGCTCGGCATCGGTGCGCAGGGCCTGGGCGGCCTGACCACGGTGCTCGACATCAAGGTCAAGGATTACCCGACCCACGCCGCCAACCTGCCGGTGGCGCTGATTCCGAACTGCGCCGCCACGCGCCATGCGCATTTCACGCTCGATGGCAGCGGCCCGGTGATGCTCGATCCGCCGTCGCTGGCGGACTGGCCGCAGCTGACTTACGACAGCTCCAAGGGCCGTCGCGTCGATCTCGACACGCTCACGCGCGAAGACGTCGCCAGCTGGAAGCCGGGCGAGGTGCTGCTGCTCAACGGCAAGTTGCTGACCGGTCGCGATGCCGCGCACAAGCGCATGGTCGACATGCTCAACAAGGGCGAAGCGCTGCCGGTCGATCTCAAGGGCCGTTTCATCTACTACGTCGGCCCGGTCGATCCGGTGCGCGATGAAGTGGTTGGTCCGGCCGGCCCGACCACCGCCACGCGCATGGACAAGTTCACCGAGCAGGTGCTCAGCCAGACTGGCCTGTTGGGCATGGTCGGCAAGGCCGAGCGCGGCCCGGCGGCGATCGAGGCGATCCGCAAGCACCGTTCGGCCTATCTGATGGCCGTCGGTGGCGCTGCCTATCTGGTGTCGAAGGCGATCAAGGCCGCACGCGTGGTTGGCTTCGCCGACCTGGGCATGGAGGCGATCTACGAGTTCGAAGTGCAGGACATGCCGGTGACGGTTGCGGTCGATTCCACGGGCGAGTCGGTGCACAAGACTGGCCCGCGCGAATGGCAGGCGAAGATCGGCAAGATTCCGGTGGTGGTGGAGTAAAGCTTTCTGCAGTTCTCGCGAACGGCGGGACCCATCCTGGTCGTGGCCGGTACGCGTCGCTGCTTTCGGAACGGCGTCGTCCACCGCGCCGGGGATTGCTCCGCCCCTTGATCGGACATCCTTGTCCGATGCGGGGCGCGGGCCATCCATGGCCCGCTGCGGAGCAATCCCCGGCGCGGTGGACGACGCTCTGCCATTTCACTGCCCGGTCTTCGGTCTTCGGTATGTGACGGCTACAGCCGGCCCACCAGCTCCACCAGCTTCTTGCGCGTATCTGCCTGCAGCAGATACGCCTGCGCCATCGCTTCGAGTGCCGCAACATTGGTCGCGCTGACGTCGTCGAGATCGTCCAGCCCGGTCACCAGCTCCGCCTGCAAACGGAAATAGCCGTCTCCGACCAGGTGCTGGGCGATGTAGTCGACCGCATCGGTGTTGCCATCGAACAGCACGTCGATGATGGGAATCGCCCACTCCAGCGCGCCCCATTCCTGGGCCGATTTCAGGTCGATCGGGCGATTGCGCTCACCGCTGCCGACTGACAGTACGACGAGGTCCTGGGCACTGTCGACACGCGCATCCTTGCGCAGCGCTTCTGCAATCGCGCATGCGGTCGGGTTGTTGGCGACCACGCCGCCATCGATCATCGCCCGCTTGCGCCCCTCCACCACCATCGGGTGGGCCGGGAAGTAGGTCGGTGCCGCGGTCGATGCGCGGCACACTTCCCACATCGGCAGGTCGGCGTGTTCGGGCTTGAAGCTCTTGAACACGACCGGCGTGCGCGAAATTGTGTCGTAGCTCGTAACCAGCAGTGGTTTCTTCGCCTGGCCCAGCGTGGTGGTGCCGAAGACTTTCTTCAGTACCTTTTCCAGGCCCTTGCCGTCGTAGCGCGGCGCCGATATGCCCTGGGTGAACGTCCGCCCCGCGCGTGACCACAGCCGCTGCGCCATGCCGGGAAAGATCACGTGGCGCTGCTGGCGGTACAGCTCGGCAAGCTGCTGGGGCCCAAGGCCCATGGCCAGCCCGCAGGCGATCAGCGCACCGGTCGAACTGCCCGCGATCAGGTCGAAGTTGCGAACCAGCCCGCCGGGCTTGCCGGCCTGGGCGAGGGCGTCCTCGACGCCTGCCAGCCACACGCAGCTGACCAGGCCACGGATGCCGCCGCCATCGAGCGAGAGGATTCGGCGCATTTTCATGGTGACGTCTCCTGCCATTGAAACCCCTGCGGAAGTTGGACGCCATGATCGCAAGGGCCGGTCGCGTGGACTGCGACCGGCGCCCGTCAGGTCAGTACCACTCCAGCAGGGAGATACCCAGGCCGATGTAGGTCGCGCGATGGTTGTAGTCGATCAGGCTCTCGCCATAGCCGTCGAACACCTGGACATGGCCACGCAGGCTGTTGGTGATCGGGAAGCCCCAGTCGAGCTGCACCGCGCCATGCGAGCGGTCGCCGCCGCGCAGCGAATGCCGTCCCATGACCGAGAACTGATGGCCGCCACGGACGTACACCAGGGTGGCGTCGCCGCGGCCGACGAAGTCCTCGATGTCGGCGTTGTTGTCCTCGTCGGCATCCTCGTCGAGCCGCCACCAGGGGCGGATCGTCAGTGCCCAGTTCTCGCGATCCAGGCCGATCGTGCCGATCACGCGATTCCAGCTGCGCGACAGCGGGTCGGCACGGCCGTTGGACTGGTGGGTCACACCGATGCCCGCCAGGCGCCCGGTCCAGCCGCCGATCTGGTAGTTGTTGCGGAAGGTCAGCATGACCTCCGGCTCGTAGTTGGTTTCGCGGAACGGGCGCGAGGTGTCGGCGCTGTAGACCTGCCAGTGCGACGCCTGGGTATAGGCCAGCCACAGGTCGCCGTTGTCGCCGAAGATGTTCTCCCATGCCTTGGTCTTGAAGCTCAGCTGGAACTTCGCCTCCAGTGCATCGACCGGGATCGGGCCCGGGACGGTGTTGTTGGGATTGGGCGAGTGCGGCGCCTCGTTGGCATCGCTGCTCCAGAAAGCCGGCAGCAGATAGACCGGCTTGTAGGCGCGGAAGTTGAAGATGCCCAGCTTGGAATCGCGCGCCAGTTCCCAACGGCTGTCGAGCAGCGAGCCCTTGCCGGCGTTGGCGATGGCGCTGTGCAGCGGGTCTTCCTTGGGATAGAGGTCGCTGGAAGGGCGGGTCGCCTCGGGCGGGGCCACGTCGGCGGGGACGACCTCCTCGGCGATCTCCAGGTTCTTCTGGATGGCCTTGGCCTCCTTCGCGGCGATGTCGGCGCCACGCGTATCGCGTGCGTGGCGGCCGTGCACGGCGTCGTAGCAGGCCAGGCGATCGGCATCGACGGTGATGGAGACGCAGGCTTCAGGGGAGGCCGGATCGGCGGGAGCTTGTGCCTGCGCCAGCAATGGCGCGGCGGCGGCGATCAGCATCAAAGGGCGGCGGAACAAACGAAGGCGAACTGGCGGCATGCGGGGGACTCGATGCGGTGGATGTCGCTGGAAACCAGTGTGGCATTGCGGCAATGCCCCTGTCGTTAACGCGACTTGTCAGAGGAGGAGCGGGAGGATGCCCGCAGCGGTATCTCAAACGAACCAGGCGAAAGCAAACAGGCCGAGCATGGCGAAGGCCAGGCCGAGCTTGAGCACGATGCCGAAGACGATGCCGAGCCAGGTGCCGAAACCGACCTTGGCCGCCTTGCGCATCTCGCGGCCGTGGATCAGTTCCCCGCCGAGGGCGCCGACAAACGGGCCGGCAAACAACCCGACCGGGCCGAAGAACAGGCCGGCGAACGTGCCCAGCACCGCCCCGACGACCGCCAGCTTGCTCGCGCCCACCCGCTTGGCCCCGATCGACGTGGCCAGCAGGTCGATCCCCAGCGACAACACGGTCAGCACGCCCAGTATCACCAGCGGCAGCCAGCCGACCTCGCGGAAATCCCCGGCCCAGGCGGCCAGCAACATCCCGGCGAATACCAGGGGCAGGCCGGGCAGGGCAGGCAATACCGTGCCGGCTATCCCGACCAGGATCAGAATCCCGGCCAATACGTAATAAAACGCCTGCAATTCCATACTAATTACCCCCTGTCAGAGCATGACTTTGCCCAGATTGCATTTTCACCCGGCCCGGGGTACTTTGCGGGCGCTGTGTTTGCCAGGGTCACCGTGAATCGTGGCCCGATGCGGTTGATCCATCGA
>DATDBI010000309.1:0-3006 GCA_036524915.1 Lysobacter sp.
CCCGCGGCCGCGGTGTGTGCGGGGTTTTCACCCGGGAGGTCGCAGAATCCAAGGTGGCGCAGGTGAATGAATTTTCAAGGCTCAACCAACACCCCTTGCTGTGCACGATGGAAAAGGCCTAAAAGTTCTGCTTAGCACGTCCTGACCAGTAAGAAGGGTGGAACCGGCCGCTCCTGCGGCGGGTCCCGGCCCGGCACGAAGGGAGGCGCGGAAGGCCTTGTGGGTGTGCTTCAAAGGCATGTTTTGGAGGCATGATTTTTCACGACCAGGGCGGCATGGAATTCGCCAGTCCCACCCCCATCTAGGACGGCAGTAGTTTCCGGAGGCTTTCGCCCCATGTTCAGCAAGGATCTCGAGTACAGCATCGGCCAGTGCTACAAGCGCGCCCGCGAGGCGCGCCACGAGTACATGACGGTCGAACACCTGTTGCTGGCGTTGCTCGACAACCCCTCCGCCGAGGCCGTACTGAAGGCCTGCGGGGTGGATTTCCCGCGCCTGCGCAACGACCTCGAACAGGCCATCGCCACGTCCGTGTCGGTGCTGCCCGAAGACGTCGACCGCGACACGCAGCCCACGCTCGGTTTCCAGCGGGTGCTCCAGCGCGCCGTCTACCACGTCCAGTCCTCCGGCAAGAAGGAGGTCACCGGCGCCAATGTGCTGGTGGCGATTTTCGGCGAGAAGGATTCGCACGCGGTCTATTTCCTCAACCAGCAGGACGTCGCCCGCCTGGACGTCGTCAACTACATCTCCCACGGCATCGCCAAGCAGGGCGGTGAAGAGTCCCCGCGTTCGCAGGAAGACGGCGAGTCGCCGTCGGGCGAAGGCGAGGGGGAGAGCAAGGGCGATGCCCTGGCCGAGTTCGCGGTCAACCTCAACCAGTTGGCCCGCGACGGCAAGATCGATCCGCTGGTCGGCCGTGCCGACGAGGTCGAGCGCACCATCCAGGTGCTGTGTCGCCGGCGCAAGAACAACCCGCTGTACGTCGGCGAGGCCGGCGTCGGCAAGACGGCGATAGCCGAAGGCCTGGCCAAGCGCATCGTCGATGGCGACGTGCCGGACGTGCTCGCCGACGCGACCATCTACGCGCTCGACCTGGGCGCGCTGGTGGCCGGCACCAAGTACCGCGGCGACTTCGAGAAGCGCCTGAAGGCAGTGCTGACCCAGCTCAAGAAGCTGCCCGAGGCGGTGCTCTTCATCGATGAGATCCACACCATCATCGGCGCAGGCAGTGCCAGCGGCGGCACCATGGACGCGAGCAACCTGATCAAGCCGGCGCTGGCGTCGGGCGATCTGCGCTGCATCGGCTCGACCACGTTCCAGGAATACCGTGGCATCTTCGAGAAGGACCGGGCCCTGGCGCGGCGCTTCCAGAAGATCGACATCGTCGAGCCGACGGTGGGCGAGGCCTACGAGATCCTGCAGGGCCTCAAGCCCAAGTACGAGGCGCACCACGGCGTGACCTACGCCGACGATGCGTTGCAGGCGGCGGTGGACCTGTCGGTGAAGCACATCGGCGACCGCCTGCTGCCGGACAAGGCCATCGACGTGATCGACGAAGCCGGTGCGCGGCAGCGCCTGCTGGCGATCGATATCCGCAAGAGCCTGATCGACGTGGAAGAGATCGAGACGATCGTGGCCAAGATGGCGCGCATCCCGACCAAGCAGGTCAGCGCTTCCGACAAGGACGTGCTCAAGAACCTCGAGCGCAACCTGAAGATGGTGATCTTCGGCCAGGACCCGGCGATCGACACGCTGACCTCGGCCATCAAGCTGGCGCGCTCGGGGCTGGGCAATCCGGACAAGCCGATCGGCAATTTCCTGTTCGCCGGTCCCACCGGTGTCGGCAAGACCGAGGTGACCAAGCAGCTGGCGCTGCAGCTGGGCATCGAACTGGTCCGCTTCGACATGTCCGAGTACATGGAGCCGCATTCGGTGAGCCGCCTCATTGGCGCGCCCCCGGGTTATGTCGGCTTCGACCAGGGTGGCCTGCTGACCGAGAAGATCGTCAAGACGCCGCACTGCGTGCTGCTGCTGGACGAGGTCGAGAAGGCGCATCCGGACATCTTCAACATCCTGTTGCAGGTCATGGACCGCGGCGTGCTGACCGACACCAATGGTCGCGAGGCCAACTTCAAGAACGTGATCCTGGTGATGACCACCAATGCCGGTGCGGCGCAGGCAGCGCGGCGGACGATTGGCTTCACGCAGCAGGACCATTCCACCGATGCGATGGAAGTGATTCGCCGCAGCTTCACGCCGGAATTCCGCAACCGCCTCGATGCGGTGGTGCAGTTCCAGGCGCTGGGCTTCGAGCACATCCTGCGCGTCGTGGACAAGTTCCTGATCGAGCTGGAGTCGCAGTTGCACGACAAGGACGTGACGCTGTCGGCAACGCCGACCGCGCGCGACTGGCTGGCCCAGCATGGCTTCGATCCGCTGATGGGCGCACGTCCGATGGCGCGCGTGATCCAGGACAAGATCAAGCGTCCGCTGGCGGACGAGCTGCTGTTCGGCAAGCTGGTCAACGGCGGTCGCGTCAGCATCGACGTCAAGGACGACGAGCTGGTGGTCGAGGCGCAGGCCGAGCCGGAGAAGCTGTTGCCGGCTACGGTGTAACAGTCGTCCGGGGCGTTCGGGGGGCTCGGCCTTCGGAAGGGCGCCGTCCGCCGGGCCGGGGATTGCCCAGCCCCTTGATCGGACATCCTTGTCCGATGCGGGGCGCGGGCCATCCATGGCCCGCTGCTGCGCAATCCCCGGCCCGGCGGACGGCGCTCCAGCACTGTCAGGCCCGGTCTTCGTCGAAGTCCAATTGCAAAAACAAAAAGGCGGCCAGTGGCCGCCTTTTTAATTCAATGGCTTACCGCTATTACTTCATGCGGTAAGTGATACGGCCCTTGGTCAGGTCGTACGGGGTCATTTCGACCTTCACCTTGTCGCCGGTCAGGATGCGGATGTAGTTCTTGCGCATGCGGCCGGAGATGTGGGCAATGATCTCGTGCCCGTTTT